>NZ_CP060010.1:975700-1300934 GCF_017798205.1 Cognatishimia activa
GCACGGTTCTGGCTGGATCGCGGTGTTGATGGGTTCCGTCTGGACACGATTAACTTCTATTTCCACGACAAAGAACTGCGCAGCAACCCGGCCCTGCCGCGCGAGGCCCGCAATGCCTCGATCGCGCCGATGGTGAACCCCTATAACCATCAGGATCACCTCTATTCCAAGAGCCAGCCCGAAAACATCGCGTTCCTGGAACGCCTCCGCGCACTGTGTGACGAATACGAGGGCCGCGCCTGCCTTGGCGAAGTCGGCGACGCCCAGCGCGGACTCGAGATCATGGGCCAGTACACCGACGGCGATAAGCGCATGCATATGTGCTATGCCTTCGAGTTCCTAGAGTCCAAACCCGCAACAGCAGATTTCGTCAAAGACGTGATGGACAAGCTGAACGCGGTGGCTAGCAACGCATGGGCCTGCTGGGCGTTTTCGAACCACGACGTGAAACGCCATGCGTCGCGCTGGAACCTGTCTGACGAGGCCGCAAAAACCTACGCCACACTGATGATGTGCCTGCGCGGATCAGCCTGCCTTTATCAGGGCGAGGAACTTGGCTTGCAGGAAGCGGACGTGCCGTTTGAAGCGCTACAAGACCCCTATGGCATTGAGTTCTGGCCGGAATTCAAAGGGCGCGATGGCTGCCGGACGCCAATGGTCTGGCAGGCACAGGACGAGTTTGCGGGCTTTGGATCCAGCAAACCGTGGTTGCCGGTCAGTGAAATGCAAGCGGCTATGGCCGCGGATCGACAGCAAGATGACCCGGAGTCGATGCTGAACCACTACCGCCGCGCGATTGCCCTGCGCCAATCAAACCCAGCCCTTGCAACCGGCGATCAACTGGATCTGGCAGCCGAAAACCGCGTTCTGAGCTTCACCCGTAAAAGTGAGGCGCAAACGATTTTCTGCGCCTTTAACCTGTCTGATGCGCCCTCAGAGGTGAATATGCCAGCCGGCGCATGGACCTCGATTGGCGGCACTGTCGGCGCCGTTGCGCCAAACTCCACCCTCACCCTTGCCCCCTGGCAATGCGTGATCGCGATAAAACAAGGATAGACCCATGGCTGACCTTAAACTGACCGATGTCGAAAAGACCTATGGCGGCAGCGTCAACGTCCTCAACAACATCAATCTGGACATCAAAACCGGAGAATTGATCGTATTTGTGGGCCCATCCGGCTGCGGTAAATCCACCTTGCTGCGCATGATTGCGGGGCTGGAAAAGATCACCGGCGGCGTGCTGGAAATCAACGGCGAAGAGATGAACGACATCCCGCCGGCCCAGCGCGGCATTGCGATGGTGTTCCAAAGCTATGCGCTCTATCCGCATATGACCGTGCGCGAGAATATGTCCTTTGCTCTGAAAATCGCGAAGAAGAGCAAAGCCGAGATTGATGAGGCCGTAACCCGCGCGGCCAAAATCCTGCAGTTAGACGAATATTTGGATCGCCTGCCCAAGGCGCTTTCTGGTGGTCAGCGTCAGCGGGTCGCGATTGGCCGTTCGATTGTGCGCGATCCCAAGGTCTATCTGTTTGACGAACCGCTTTCCAACCTCGACGCAGCCCTTCGGGTGGCGACGCGGATCGAGATCGCGCGTCTGAAAGAGGCGATGCCCGACAGCACCATGATCTATGTGACCCACGATCAGGTCGAAGCCATGACTCTGGCCAGCCGCATCGTGGTTCTGGCCAATAAGGGTATCGCGCAGGTGGGCACGCCGCTTGAGCTGTATGAAACTCCACAGAATGAGTTCGTGGCGCAGTTCATTGGTTCGCCCGCGATGAACCTCTTTGCAGGCGAAATCGTTGAGACTGGTGCGCAGACGAAAATCGCGCTGAAGAATGGCGGCAGCGCTGTGTGCAATTTGGCGACTTCTGACGGGGACAAAGGCCGGTCGGTCAATCTGGGTGTCCGCCCAGAGGATCTGACCCTCACCGACGGGGATGCGGTACTTTCGGGCGATGTGAGCTACACCGAAGCGCTTGGTGAGGTCACCTTAATCTATATCGACAAGGCAGAGGGCCAAGACCCTTACATTGCCAAACTTCCGGGTATCCACAAAAACCTGCGCGGCACGTCGGTGCGCCTGACGGCGGATCCCGCCAAGATGCACGTCTTTGACGCAACAACTGGCCTGCGCATGTAAGCCACAAATCTTTTGCGAGCGGGGCGTTTCTCGAACTATAGTTTCGAGAAACCCGAAGGAACCTGCCCATGCCCGCTCATCGCAAGGATCTCAGCCTCAAGTGGCTCGAGCTATTCCAGATCTGTGCGCGCAAAGGGTCTTTACAGGACACGGCGGCCGAAACCGGTTTGTCGATCAGCACGGTATCTCATCACCTCAAAAGCCTCGAAGATCACCTTGGCACTGCGCTGTTTGAACATAGCCGCAGACCGATGGTCCTGACGCCCAAAGGGCAGGTCTTCCTGCGCAACATCGATGATGCGTTGCTCGCGATCCGCAAGGCTCAGGCCGAGGCCTCATCAGGCAATCTAACCGAGGCGCGCTACTTGCGGATCGGCAGCATTGAAGATTTCGACAGCGATATTACGCCGGCGCTGGCTGTGCATATGGCACGTTTGATGCCCGAATGCGATTTCCTCTATCACACGGCCTCAAGTCGTGACGTTCTTGCCAAGTTGCGTGACCGAAAGCTGGACATGGGCATCACGGTCAGCCCGCCGGAACGGCTGCGCGATCTGGAAGAAAAACCTCTTCTGCGCGATCCCTTCGCTGTCGTCCTGCCGGCCAAAGGCGCGCCGAATGTGGATGAGATTTTTGCAGGCGCGGGCGATCTGCCGTTTCTGCAATTCACCAGCGATCTGATTATTGCGCAACAGATCGAGGCGCAACTGGCGCGCCTTGGCATTTCCATCCCAAGGAAATTTGCATGTGACAGCAACCAAACGCTGATGGCTATGGTCGCAGCGGGCGCAGGCTGGACGATCACGACACCGCTTTTGTTCGCCCGTGCCCGACGGTTTCAGCCGGATCTGGTGCTTCATCCCTTTCCGGGCAAGAGCTTTGGACGCCGGTTGTCTTTGGTCTGGACACCTGATTGCGCGCGGTCAGTTTTGCGCCAAATCGACACATTCCTGCGCGCGCGCATTGAAACGGATCTCATTGCCTCGATGCATGCGCAGGCTCCGTGGCTTAAGGGCCAATTTGGCCTGATCGACTAGGCCGAAAGAATGTTGAACCGCGCTCTAATTTCTGCGTCTTGCTCGGGAGTCAGATAGGCTGGATGATGCTCTGCGAGGATGGTTTTCGCCCTCTCGCGCGCCCGCGTCCAAGCATCCACAGATCCCGCGTCCGTCCATGCTTTGGGGTCATTCCGGTCCGCCAGATCGGGATAGAAATAGTCCCGCTCCATCGCCTCAAGCGTTTGCTGACCGCCCAGAAAATGCCCTTCGCCGAGAACCGCCTCGCAGATGGCGTCGAACCCAAGGCTGTCTTCGCTGACTTCAATCCCGCGCAGCGCGCGATAGGTGTTGGAGTGCATCTCATCGTCCAACACAAACCCCTCAAAACTGGCACCCAAAAGCGACGATGTCATGCCCGAGCTTTCGTAGATCAGGTTGCCCCCTGCCAAGGCCGCGGCCATCGACGTCAGCCCCTTTTCAGCCCCATATTGCGCATCAATTGCCTTGGCGTCGGTCATCGAACTGGCCACGCCCGACGGCAGCCCCAACCAGTTCGACAGTTGCGCTGAGGCCGCGTTGAGAACGGCGGTCTCCCCGCTCCCTCCGGCAAAAGCTCCGGTACGCAGGTCGATGACGAAGGGCCAGTTCGAAAAGATCATCGGAAAACCCGGCTGGATCGCATGGACCATAACTAGGCTTGCCAGAGTCTCTGCCAGCGACTGCGCCAGAAAACCAGCCAAAGGTGCAGGGGCCGTTGCACCCGCCTGCGCGGCGGTGATGCAGGACATCGGCACGTTGTGTTTGATGCATTCATAGACCACGTCCACCGCGTCCTCACCGTAGCGCATCGGTGAAATAATCGGGCTGATGTGGGCCTTTACAAAGGGGCGCTTGGCGAATTCACCAGGGCCTCCGGCGGCGATGTCAAACATCTCGACGATTGGGGCGACATGTTCGGCCAATGTGAATGCGGTCGCGGTGGGCTTTGTGGTGTTCTTGATCAAGGCATAGGCCGTGTTGATATCCAGATCATAGATATCCTCGACGTCCGTTGCGATGCAGCAGCGCGTGAACCAGCTGACATTGGCAAGCGTATCCTGAAGGCGTGTGAAATCATGCAGGTCCTGCAACGTCGACGGGCGATAGGCCTGCGTGTCGATATCAAGCGCCTGAACCGCGGCTCCTCCTGTCCCGAAGTAGACTTTATTGCCTCCGACCTCGATCGAGCGCGCGGGATCGCGGCCGTGCAGGACGAAGGTCTTGGCCGCTTGATCAATCGCGGCCTCAACGAGCGCAGGGGGAAAGAGAACCCGCCCGTTGCTGGCTTCCTCAGCACCGGCCGCCAGCAGATCTTTGCGCAAACGATCGGGCACCTCGCCCAAGCCCAGCTTAGCCAATAGAGCGAGCGTGGTGTCATAGATCTGCGAAAGCTCGCCTTCGGTGAGAGGCTTATAGGCGCCGCCGATCTGACCTGGAGGACAGGGATCGATCACGGGCTTCGCCGCCCGTTGCGCAAGGCGGGATTTGCGGCCACCTCTTTTGCTGCGTTGTATGTCCATGGATCTCACTGTGTTTGACCGGTTCAGTGAAAGCCGCATGCGGGTGTTTCGCAATCAGAAGCGTGTTGATTAGAAATATTCGAAATAGAATTTCTAAATTCTCAAACACCGCCGGTTTCCGTTGATCGCAAAGGATTTCTGGCAAACCTGAAGACTGCACCGCCTTTAGGAGTTCAAAATGAAGTCGCGCACGAAAGTTGTTGTCATCGGCGGAGGCATCGCCGGCTGCTCCACGCTGTATCATCTGACCCAGGAAGGGTGGAGCGACGTGGTGCTGGTCGAGCGCAATGAGCTGACGTCTGGGACAACCTGGCATTCAGCCGCGCAGGTAACGAACTTTGGCATGAACCAGACGATGGTCGGGCTGAAGTCCCACTCCATCGCGCTTTACAAAGAGCTGTCCGAAGACCCCGATTATCCGATCAACTATCATCACTGCGACGGCGGCATTCGGCTGGCCAATACGGCGGAACAAATGCAGGGCTATCACCACTTCGCCTCTATGGCGCGCGGGATGGATGTGCATTTCGAAGTCATCGACGCCGAGGAATGCGCGCGCAGGCATCCTTTGATTTCCACCGACAATCTGGTGGGCGGCCTTTGGGATCCTTTGGACGGTGACATCGACCCAGCGCAGCTCTGTCAGGCCTTGGCACGGCGGGCACGCAAGGCAGGGGCCGAGGTCTATCGCAATACGCCTGTGGTCGCCTTGACCCAGCACAAGGATGACACTTGGACAGTTCATACCGAACACGGCGACATAGACTGCGATATTGTCGTGAATGCATGCGGCTATCGCGTCAATGAGGTCGGCGCGATGATGGGCGTTCATCACCCGGTTGCCTCGATGGAGCACCAGTATTTCCTGACCGAAGACATCCCAGAAATCGTCGAGGCTGGCCACCGCATGCCCCTGCTGCGCTGTCCGATCAGCGACTACTATTGTCGTCAGGAAAAACAGGGTCTGTTGCTTGGGTTCTATGAACAGGATTGCAAACCCTGGGGCATGGATGGGATCGATCCGAACTTTGTGAACGCTCTGTGTCCTGACGATCTGGACCGCGTGACCGATGTTCTGGAAGGAGCTTTCGCGCGCATGCCTGCGCTGATGGAAACCGGCATCCGTACGGTGGTGAATGGTCCGATCACCTATACGATAGACGGCGCGCCTTTGGTAGGCAGGGTCCCCGGCAAGCGCAACGCCTTCTGCATCATCGGGCTGCGCGCGGGGCTTGGTGAAGGCGGCGGTCACGGCTGGCTCTTGGCGCAGCAGATCGTGCATGGTGAGGCATGCTATGACACGTGGTGTCTGGACCCGCGTCGTTTTACGGGCCACGCGAATGTGGAACTGACCTCGCTTAAGGCGATTGAGGATTATCAGAACGAGTTCCGTTTTCACTTCCCGCATGAACATCGCCCTGCGGGTCGACCTGCGAAAACCACACCGCTCACGCCGATTTTGGCGGCTGAGGGTGCTGAGTTCACTGTGGTGAATGGCTGGGAACGGGCAGAGTATTTCAAGCCAACCCCAGACTTTCACCCCTCCCTCAGTTTCCATTTTGACGAGGCCTTTGATGTCGTAGCGAAAGAGGTTACCGCCGTTCAAACCGGCGTTGGACTGGCTGAAGTCAATGGGTTCAACCGCATCGAAATCACAGGCAAGGATCGCCACGCCTTTCTGGACCGCATGTTCTGTGGTGCCGTAACGAAACGCGACGGGCGAGTCGGTCTGGGCTATCTGTTGAACCACCATGGCATGGTCAAAGCCGAGGCAACCGTTGCGAATATTCCGGCCTCTGATCGGGGACCAGACCGGGTCTGGTATGGCTCTGCCGCCGCTGCAGAGTTTCATGACATGGATTGGCTGACGTCACATCTGCACGATGACGAGGACGTTCAGCTCAAAAGCCTCACGAACGATCAAACCATATTGGTCCTCGCCGGTCCAAAGGCGCGCGATGTGATGTCAGAGGTCAGCCGAGGCGATTGGTCTAAAGAGGCTTTCCCCTGGCTTTCCGCGCGCGAATGTTTCATCGGCTTTGCGCCTGCGACAGTGATGGGCGTCAGCTTCTCAGGAGAGCTGGCCTATGAGATTCATGTCCCCAATGCCTCGCTCTATGCCGCCTATCTCGCTTTGCGAGCGGCGGGAGAGGCACATGGGATGACTCTGTTTGGCGCCCGCGCGGTGGAGTCCATGCGCATGGAAAAAGGCTTCCTTCACTGGAAGAGCGATCTGATCACCGAATTTGATCCCTTCGAAACCGGCTTGGATCGGTTTGTAAAAATGGACAAACCCGGTTTTGTCGGCAAAGAGGCCCTGATGGTGCGTCAATCTGAGGGCCCGCGCAAAATGCTGGCCTGCCTAGAGATTGATGCCGCCCATGCCCCCGCCCACCCGGGGGCGTCTTTGATGCAGGATGGGGCTGTGGTGGGCACGATCACCTCGGGCAACTGGGGGCATCGGGTTGGCAAAAACCTCGCCTATGCCTTTGTCGATCCGGAAATGGCTGCCGATGGTACCGAAATGGCGCTCGACCTTCTGGGCCAGCATGTGACGGCAAAGGTCATCACCGCCGTCCAGTATGATCCTGATCACAGCCGGATGCGCGCTTAGACCTTGTCGGGGTGCGCGTCTTGAAAGGCAGGAAGCGCGCCACAAGCGGTTTCGAGCGCTTGAATGCGCGGGCAGTCTTCATAAGGAACGCCCCAACGGTTGGCATTGTAGAGCTGAGGGATCAGACAAATCTCGGCCAGCCCAGGCGTTTCGCCATTCACGAAATCACCCTCGGGGAAGCCACCCAGCAGAGCCTCAAAAGCACGCAGCCCGGGGGCGATGAAATGATGCATCCAGTCGGTGCGCGCAGGTTCCTCGCCACCCGTCGCGTGCTTCATGACCGACAGGTTGCAGACCGGATGCACATCGACCGCAAGTGACATCGCCAAAGCACGCGTCGTGGCGCGCAACGCGGAATCCTGCGGTAGGAACCCCGCATCACGAGTCTCGTTCAGATAGTCGAGAATGGCCAACGACTGGGTCAACCTTTGGCCATCAATATCCAGAACCGGCACAAGCCCTTGCGGGTTGCGCGCCAGATGATCCGCACCACGATGGCTGCCATCCAGCAGGTTCACGGTTTCGATCCGATAGCTTTCCCCAAGCAGGTTCAGGGCAATGCGCAGCCGATAGCTGGCCGAGGATTTGGGGTAGTCCCAGAGGACGGTCTCAGTCATGGCATTGCCCTTTCACAGGTTTACTTTGGAAACGTCACGGCAGGCTTGATGGTGCCGACCACTTCGCCAAATCCGATTTGATAGCCGTCGCCCTTGGCAGCCCCTTTTAGGGTCAGGGTATCTCCGTCCTCGATAAAGGTTCGGACCTCGCCGGTGTCCAAGGTCAGAGGCTCTTTGCCGCCCCATGTCAGTTCCAAAAGGCTGCCGCGTTCGGATTTCTCTGGGCCCGAGATGGTGCCCGATCCCAAGAGGTCGCCTGTCGACATGGCGCAACCAGAGCTCGCGTGATGCGCCAATTGCTGCGCCGCCGAGTAATACATCCGGTTGTAGTTGGTCTGAGCAATCGTGGTCGCAGGCTTGCCTTCGGGTGCCATGGTGACATCCAACGCGATATCAAACAGCATCGGGGACGGTTCCTGCAGATAGGGCAGAAGGTCTTTTTCCCGCTCTGGGGTCGACGTGCGGAACGGTTCAAGCGCGGCAGGCGTGACGATCCAAGGGCTGATCGAGGTGGCAAAGGCTTTGGCCTGGAATGGGCCGAGTGGCTGGTATTCCCAGGCCTGAATGTCCCGCGCCGACCAATCGTTCAGCAGCACGTAGCCAAAGATCATCTCATCGGCCTGCGCGACAGAAATTGGCTGACCAAGCTCAGATCCGGTGCCGACAATCGCGCCCATTTCCAGTTCGATGTCCAGCCGCTTGCTTGGGCCAAAGCTTGGCATATCCGCGTCAGGCGCTTTCGTTTGCCCATTGGGGCGCACAACATCTGTGCCCGAGACAACGACAGAGGAGGCGCGGCCATTATATCCAATCGGAATATGCAACCAGTTCGGCGGCAAGGCGTTTTCCGGACCGCGGAACATTGTACCGACGTTCATCGCATGGTGTTTGCCTGCATAGAAATCTGTGTATTCGGTGACCTGAAACGGCAGGTGCATCTGCGCCTCAGCCTGCGCAACCAGCGGCGCCGAGGTATCACCGCCTTCGCCAAGCAGAGCGGTCAACTGAGCGCGCAAATCGGCCCAGACGCTTGGCCCCATCCCCATCAGCTTGTTCCAACTTGGCGCATCAAAGGCGGTCTCTGGCAAGGAGACGAGACCTTTGGCCTCCGCCTCGGTCAGATCCAGAATCATATCGCCGATCGCAACGCCACATCGCGCGGGTGCATCCCCAACAGAGAACACGCCATACGGCAGGTTGTTGAGCGGAAATGGTGTTTCTGCAGAATTTGCCGAAGGCACCCAGCTTGTCATCAAAGTCATTGTCATAGTCCTATTTCTTTCCTGGCGTGCCATCGAATTTCTTTTCGATGTCGGCCCAGCAATCGATGTAGTCGTCCTGCAAGGGGGCTTCGTTTGCGGCAAAGGCAGTCAGATGCTGCGGGAAGCGCGTCTCAAACATGAAGGACATGGTGTTGGCGAGATATTCCGGTTCCAGCTCTGCATTGGACGCGCCCTCAAAAGCCTGTTTGTCAGGCCCATGCGGCAGCATCATGTTATGCAGGCTCATGCCACCGGGTACAAAGCCCTCGGGTTTGGCATCATAGACGCCATAGATATTGCCCATCAGCTCGGACATGACATTCTTGTGGTACCAAGGTGGACGGAAGGTATCTTCGGCCACCATCCAGCGATCCCGGAACAGAACAAAGTCAATATTTGCGGTGCCTTCGACGCCGGAGGGCGCGGTGAGGACCGTAAAGATCGAGGGATCAGGGTGGTCAAACAGGATCGCTCCGACGGGGCAATAGGTGCGCAGGTCGTATTTGCAGGGCGCATAGTTTCCGTGCCACGCGACCACGTCCAGCGGGCTATGGCCGATCTTGGTTTCGTGGAATTGACCAGCCCATTTCACGGTCACTGTCGAGGGCACTTCGCGGTCCTCGAAGGCAGCTACAGGCGTTTTGAAGTCGCGGGGGTTCGCCATGCAGTTCGCACCAATCGGTCCACGTCCCGGCAGTTCGAACTTTTGACCATAGTTTTCACAGACAAACCCGCGGCACGGGCCGTCGATAACCTCGACACGATAGACCAAGCCGCGCGGGATCACGGCGATCTCTTGAGGTTCCAGATCGATCACGCCCAATTCGGTGCAAAACCGTAGACGACCTTCTTGCGGCACCACCAACAACTCGCTGTCGGCCGAGAAGAAATAGGCATCTACCATGCTTTCGGTGACCAGATAGATATGGCTCGCCATGCCGACCTGCGTGTTCACATCGCCCGCCGTTGTCATGGTTCGCATACCAGTCAGCCAGGTCAGAGGCTGATCGGAATGCGCCACGGGATCCCAGCGGTTTTGACCTAAAGAGGTCACATCCGGATCAACCAGTGGCGCGGATTTCCAATAGGGCAGATCGATCTTTTCAAACCGATGCGTGTGTTTCACAGACGGGCGGATCCGGTAGCACCATGTGCGTTCGTTCTGGTGGCTTGGCGCTGTAAAGGCCGTTCCAGACAGCTGCTCTCCGTAAAGGCCATAGTTCACCTTTTGCGGCGAGTTCATACCTTGAGGCAAGGCGCCCGGCAGAGCTTCGGTTTCAAAGTCATTTCCGAACCCCGGCATATAGCCGGCATGAGTCCCCACAGGCGTATCCGCAACGTGTAATTCAATCGAGTTTGCGCTCTTGGTCATGAGATAGTCCTTTTTGAAACTAACACCGACCTAGTAGTTGCTTTTGTAACTAACAACATTTATTTTCACGCAATGACTCACGATGACACTTTCGAACTTCAGGGCTTCACGCCCTATCTTCTGAACCAGGCTGCAGAGGCCACGGGGTCTCGGTTCCAATCTATCTACAAGTCCAAATACGGAATGCTGCGTACGGAATGGCGCGTGCTGTTCCACCTGGGCTGTTACGGAGACATGACGGCGAAGGACGTTTGCGACCGAGCTGGATTGCATAAAACCAAGGTCAGCCGCGCCGTAAGCGCTTTGGCTCAGAAGAGGTTTCTAGAGCGACATGAATTGCCCGAGGATCGTCGGCACGAACGCCTAACCCTTACACGCGCAGGCCGTCGCGCCTTTGAAGACCTCGTCGAGGACGCGCAAAATTTCGATCAGCAACTTATCGAGCACTTTAGCGAAGGTGAGATAGACACCCTAAGGCTGATGTTGAAAAAACTTGCTGAGCTCTAGGACGTCGGAAACTTTAAAAGTTTCCGACGTCGATTTCTTTCAAAGAAATCGCGCTGACGCTGGGTTAGCTTTCACCCGCGTTGATTTCGTAGCCGTGATATGCTGCCGTACCCATGTTTCAGGTATTTTGGGAGGGGTATCATGGAAATCTTAGTAGAGGTGTTTTTACCGCTATCCTTGGCAATCATTATGCTGAGCCTTGGGATCGGGCTTACGCCTTCAGATTTCAGACGCGTGGTCGAACGGGGCTGGGCTTTTGGCATAGGCGCTCTCTGTCAGCTTATACTCATTCCACTCTTCGCTTATTTAATCATTCTGGCCTTTGGCTTCACGGGTGCCATTGCAGCAGGCATTATGCTTTTGTCCTTTTGCCCCGGCGGCGTCACCACCAACGTCATGGCGCGCTTAGCGAACGGGGATGTGGCTCTGTCGGTTTCGTTGACCGCATTAATCTCTCTTTTGTCCATTATCACGGTGCCGGTTTTGGTGGGCTGGGCGGTTACGCGTTTTATGGGAGCAGATGTGCCTGAATTCTCGGTGACCGAGATCGCAATTGCGATGTTCCTGATCACCACCCTTCCCGTTTCCATCGGAATGCTGATCCGCTACTTGGCGCCCGGTTTCGCGGATCGGGCCGAACCTAAGCTCTTCGTGTTGGCCAGTGTGCTCTTTGTGGTCATTGTTCTGGCTGCCATCGCCACAAACTGGGACCTGTTCGTCGCAAATTTCACCGCCCTTGGGCCTGCATTGGCCGTGTTAAGCATCACGACAATGCTCGCAGGTCTGACGATAGCTGGAGTCTTTGGGCTTACTTGGGCAGAACAGAAAACGGTGGCCGTCGAGGTGGGTCTTCAAAACGGCACATTGGGGATCACGCTGGCACCAATTATCGCAGGCGTGGCAACAGGTATTCCTGAAATCGGCCTGCCCGCGGCGATTTATAGCGTGATCATGTATCTGACTGGGATTCCCATCGTGCTCTGGCTACGGAGCCGACGCCATGAAAGCTGATGTCATCGTTGTTGGCGCAGGGCTCGCAGGCCTTGCCGCGGCAGCCGAACTTGGCGATCGCGGCAAGCATGTCATTGTCGTCGATCAGGAAGGCCCGCAGAACCTGGGCGGTCAGGCGCATTGGTCGCTTGGTGGTCTCTTTATGATCGACACGCCCGAGCAGCGGCGTATGGGGATCAAGGACAGTCGCGCCTTGGCCCTGAATGACTGGATGGGCTCTGCCCAGTTCGATCGACCAGAAGACGACTACCCGCGCCAATGGGCCGAAGCCTATTTAGACTTTGCAGCAGGCGAGATGCGTCCATGGCTTTATGATATGGGGTTGCGCTGGTTTCCGGTGGTTGGATGGGCAGAACGCGGGGGGAGTTTCGCCAATGGCCATGGCAATTCTGTTCCGCGCTTTCATATCACATGGGGCACGGGTCCCGGTGTGCTGGAACACTTCATTCGCAGGTGCAAAGAGCACGAAGCCGCTGGGCTGGTTTCCTTCAAGTTCCGTCATCAAGTCGACCGGATCGAGATGCAAGACGGTGCGGCAGTGGGTGTCAGCGGATCGCTTTTAAGCGAGGATTCTGCGGTACAGGGTGCCGAAACCTCTCGAGAGGTGGTAGGAGAGTTTCGCCATGACGCGGGATCCGTCATCGTGGCCTCTGGCGGCATCGGCGGGAACTTTGAGCTGATCCGCAAAGTCTGGCCGAAGGATCGGCTTGGCCGTGCGCCCAAGTCAATGCTGTCCGGCGTGCCAGCTCATGTAGATGGTAGGATGCTGGGTATCTCAGAAGAAGCCGGCGGCCGTGTTATCAACAAAGACCGACTGTGGTTCTACACCGAAGGCGTCAAAAACTGGGATCCGATCTGGCCGCACCACGGCATTCGGATTCTGCCCGGTCCGTCCTCGATGTGGTTTGACGCAGAGGGTAACCGATTTGCTCCACCTGCCCTTCCCGGCTTTGACACCAATGGCACGTTCAAGGCCATTCTGGACAGCGGGTATGATTACAGCTGGTTCATTCTGACTCAGAAGGTGATCAAAAAAGAGTTTGCCCTGTCTGGGTCGGAACAGAACCCAGACTTCACCGATGCCAAGTGGAGCAAAGTGATCAAAGAACGCTTCTTGGCGGGTGCAAAGGCAACAGGGCCAGTTGAGAAATTCAAAGAACACGGCGAAGATTTCGTCGTAGCGGATACGTTGTCCGAACTGGTCAAGGGCATGAATGCTCTTACCCAGGACGCTTTGATTGACGAAGCGCACATTCGCGCGCAGATCGAGGCGCGGGACTCGCAGGTCGACAACCCGTTTTGCAAAGACGCACAAGTCATCGCGATCCAGACGGCGCGGCACTATCGCGGTGACAAACTCAGCCGCACAGCCAAGCCTCATCGCTTCCTTGATCCCGACAATGGTCCTCTGATTGCGGTGCGCTTGAATCTGATCACACGCAAAACACTCGGAGGCCTGCAGACAAATCTCGACAGCCAGATGGTGGGCTCAAACGGCCAAGTCATCCCGGGCCTATTCGCAGTCGGAGAGGTCGCCGGTTTTGGCGGCGGCGGCTATCACGGATACAATGCACTTGAGGGCACATTTCTAGGGGGTTGCATCTTTTCGGGCCGCGCGGCGGGGCACAGCAAGGCGATTTCCTAACCGTAAGTCTCGCGCAGAAGGTTTTTCTGCACTTTACCCATCGTGTTTCGGGGCAGAGCCTCAATCAATTCATATCTTCTTGGATGTTTAAATCGTGCGAGCTTCTCCTCGACCCCAAGCGCCAGGGCCTTTGGGTCGAGAGCGGCGCCAGCCTTTGGCACGACCGCCGCTATGATCGCTTCACCAAAATCCGCATCGGGCACACCAAAGACCGCGCTTTCCACGACGCCTTCGATGTCATTCAGAACGTCCTCGACTTCTTTGGGATACACATTGTAACCGCCTGTAATAATCAGGTCTTTTGAACGCCCGACAATCGAAAGATATCCATCCGCACTGAGAGACCCGAGATCACCGGTGATAAAAAAACCTGACTCACGCAACTCTGCCGCGGTTTTCTCCGGCATGTTCCAGTAGCCCGCAAAAACATTCGGGCCACGCACTTCAATCATGCCGACCTCGCCTTGAGAGACATCTTTGCCAGTTTCGGAGTTAGTCAGGCGCACCTCGATATCAGCAATCGGGTGCCCAACAGTGCCTGCCCGCCGTTCGCCGTCAAATGGGTTTGAAGTGATCATATTGGTTTCTGTCATACCATAACGTTCCAATATCCGGTGGCCGGTTCGCGCAGTGAAGGCTTCATGAGTTTCTGCTAGCAAAGGAGCGCTCCCAGAGACGAAGAGGCGCATCTTCTGCGTCGCCTCTTTGGTCAAACGCGCATCCCCGAGCAACCTCGTGTAGAACGTCGGCACGCCCATCAGCATGGTGGACTGGTGCATCGCTCCAAATATCGCATTCAGATCAAATCCGGTTTGGAAATCCAAACGAACTCCCGCCAAAAGAGATGTGTTCAATGCGACGAACAAACCATGCGTATGAAAGATCGGAAGAGCATGGATCAACGTGTCAGAACTTGTGATTTGCCAAAGATCACAGAGAGCGCGCGCATTTGAAAGCAGATTGCCGTGGGTCAGCATAGCGCCTTTACTGCGACCCGTTGTACCTGAGGTATAAAGCAATGCTGCCAAATCGTTCTTAGTTCTTGGAACAGGGTCGAAATGACCAGGCTGGCCTTCGATTCCGTCGGTCAGAGTGCCCCTTCCATCGGAGTTCAACGTGAGAACATGCCCGTCACCAGCCACAGCCCGCACTTCGATTTCGCGGCCCCCATCACAAACGACAATTCTTGGTGTCGCATCCGCGATGAAATACGCCAACTCGTCCCGCTTGTAAGCGGTGTTCAGAGGTAAAAACACGCCTCCCGCCTGAAGGGTCGCGATATACAGTGCGACCATTTCAACGGTTTTCGGGGCTTGCACGACAACCCTGTCACCCGGCAAAAGCCCTGCCTCAACAAGTCGATTTGCCAGACGTGAGGCGAGTGTTGCAAACTCCCGAAAACTCAAATCAGGTTTACCCGATTGGCGCACAAAACAACGCTCGCTCAAGACTTGAGGCGCCATAAGGGCGTCGTAGAGATGATTACTCATGCGAGGATCCGTTTTCTATTTGTGGCCATGCCTTGGGAGTTTTTGAATTGTGGTGCGAGGCTGACCTCTTGGTCCTGCACGAAACGCTCGTGGTTCTGTTCAATCTTCGACAAGTCATATTGATAGTTCACCATAGCGCCAAAAGATTGCGACACGCCGTTCTCGCTTAGGTCGGCTTCGGCATGCACCGCATAGACCTGAGCACCATTGCCAAGATGAAACCGCGCTACAGGATCAAAGGGACGGCCTTTTGCATCCTTAGCCGTCAGTAGATAGTCGCTGGCTGCTGCTCTGACAGACCTATCGTCTGATGGGTCTTCGCCATTCACAGATCGCGTCCACTCTGCCAGTCTTGGGATTGGCGAGAGAGTTACGAAAGTTTCGAGCTGCGGCAATTCTCTCGACAGTTCCGCAACCACCTGCTTGATCAGCATCGAGCCAAAGGACACGCCCGCCAAGCCCTCTTGGCAATTGGAGATCGAATAGAATACCGCGACCTTGGTTTCTTCAGCTTCACGTTGGTCTCTATGCTCGGAAAGCACGTGCTGGATCGAGTGTGGAACACCCAGCGTCAGCGCCACCTCGACGAATATCAAAGGCTCGTCGGGCATACTTGGGTGAAAAAACGCGAAACAGCGCCGATCTTGAGGGTAAAGCCTGCGCCTGAGGTCATCCCAGTCTTGAATGGCGTGGACGGCCTCATAGGCGACGATCTTTTCCAGAATACTTGCAGGCGTATCCCAGTTGATTTGGCGCAAAACAAGAAAGCCGCGATTGAACCAGCTGCGCAGAAGATGCTGGAAATCCTGATCAGTGCGCGCGAGATTCGTATCCCGCGCTTTCGCACGGGTCAAATCCGCCCGCATATTGACAAGAGCTTGCGTGGCGCCTGACGGCTGATTGAGGCGGCGCAGCAATTCCTGGCGTCGCGGCTCGGCTAGTCGTCCTATTCTGCGATAGTCTTCGATAGACTGTCCGTTTTGGAACCCACTAACAGCCGCTCGCAACGCTGCCGGATCGATCTCGAGATCTGTATTTAGAAACTGGAAGAACCGCAGTTTCTCGTCCGGGTCCATGCCTGCGTAGCGGTCGAGAACGGCTTCGGCCAAAGCAATGCCGGACACTTCACCTTCCACATCCAAGAGCGCATGGCACATCTCTTCAATGGACCGAGACTGAAGCGCACTGCCTTTTGACCCCCGCCGCTCAAATAGTGTCTGCACAATATCTGCAAAGGTGCTGCGACCCGACATGGCAGGTTCTAACCCAATTGAACCGTTTGCGCGGACAGCTTGACCGACAGAGACAAGCTGCCCTCATTGATCAGCCAGCGTCGAAGCGTGAAGCTGCGCGCGCCTTTGGAATGCATTGGGTCATTTTCGGCCAGACTGCGCGCGACATTCAGGCTTTCGGCACGATAAATGATTAGCCCAACACCCTGCATTTGATCACCTGTCTCATCAGACATGGGCCCTGCAAGGAATAGATTTCCAGCTGCCTCTTGCTCTGCCTGATACGCCAGATGCTCTGGCAACACCGCCCTGACCTCTTCCGGCGATCCGACCGGCGTTGACTGCACCACATAAAGCTCATGAGCGAGCGCTCCGCGTGCTTTGGCCTCGGTCTTGTAGTCATTCCAAAGGGGCATACCGACCTCCTGCGTGATTTAAAAAAATCGATTTTATTTGACTTAGGGATTTTTTATCGTCAAAAAGTGAGTCGATCAACAGGGAGTTTTCTATGCGTTTTCTCGTTGGAACAATCGGACCCACTCAGAGTGTTTTCGCCGTAAACGGAGACATGGCCGTTAATCTGACCGAAGCTGTTCCAGCCATCGGAAGGGATCTCGCAGCACTCACGGCCTCTGATGATCTCATGGCGCAGGCCAAAGAGATTGCCGAAACTCGGACAGGGGATGCGGTCCCAGTTTCGGCAATCACGCCTGCCTTGCCGATCGCACGCCCGCCATCGGTTCTATGCCTTGGCCTGAACTACATCGAACACATCAAAGAGGGCGGCTATGACATTCCGGACTATCCGGCGATGTTCATCCGCACGCCCAATTCGATCATGGCAGCCGGCGCGCCGATGGTGCGCCCTGCCTGCTCTGAAACGCTCGACTATGAGGCCGAGATGATGATCATCATCGGCAAAGGTGGGCGGCATATCTCCGAGGAAACCGCCCTAGAACATGTCTTTGGATACACCGTCTTCAACGACGGCTCCGTACGCGAATATCAGCGCAAAACTCACCAATGGACGCCCGGTAAGAACTTTGATGATACCGGCGCGATTGGGCCTTACGTCGTCACGCCCGATGAGCTGCCTGAGGGCGGAAAGGGTCTGAAAATCGAGAGCCGTGTTGGCTCGGAAATTCTGCAGTCCTCCAATACGTCGAATATGATCTGGTCCGTGGCCCAAACCATCGCGATCATGTCTCAGTTCAAGACACTCGAAGTCGGCGACCACATCGCGCTTGGAACGCCTCCGGGTGTGGGACACGCCAAGAAGCCCGGCCCACGCTGGCTGCGCCCTGGTGAAACTGTGGATATCGAGATCGAAGGTATTGGCATCTGTTCCAGTCCCATCGTCGCCGAAGAGTCCATGACCAAGACCGAGGCGGCTGAATAAATGACCACAGACGCGCCTACTCTGGATCACGCACGACAGGCCGCGCAGCAAGCGGTGCGGGACTTGCGCTCGCGCGTGACGCGACTGGGGGATGGCGAAATCGATCTGATTCTGCGGGATGCGCGCTCGCATTACGCGTGGACTGACAGGCAGGTGCCCGACACCATCCTGCGCGCGCTGTTTGAGATCACGATCCAAGGCCCCACCAGCATGAACACCTGCCCCGCTCGGTTCATCTTTGTAAAAAGCGACACGGCCAAGGATCGACTGGCGAAGTCTTTGAAAGCAAAGAATATCGACAAAATGCGCGCCGCACCAATGACGGTAATCATCGCGTGGGATCCGCTTTACTGGCAACGTCTGGACTTCTTATTCCCGCATGAGGATCGCAAGCCGCTGTTTGCCGGAAACGAGACTTATGCCCACGACACCGCCTATCGCAATTCCACCCTGCAGGGGGCGTATTTCATGATCGCCGCCCGCGCCTTGGGCTTGGACGTTGGCGCGATGTCTGGCTTCTCTAACGAGATCGTGGATCAGGAATTTTTCAGCGAAAACGGATGGAAATCGAATTTCCTCTGCAATTTCGGCTATGCTGATGAAACCGCATTGTTCCAAAAACTCCCGCGGTTCTCCTTTGATGACGTCTGCGAGGTAATCTAGCCATGGCGATCAGACAAAAGACAGTGATGACGATCAAACTGGCAGGGCGTGGCACAAACCACTCTCGCAGCGAGGCCCATGTGCGCGATCTGGTTCAGGTCGTGGACGAGCCGATCGAGCGTGGCGGCACCAACGAAGGCCTTGCGCCAACCGAAACAGCCTTTTCCGCGTTGATCGGCTGCACCAATGTCATCGGTCACAAATGCGCCGCCAAACTGGGCGTCGATATCGGAGATCTGGACTTCGCGATGGAGGTCGATTTCGACCGTCGCGGCGTCCTTTTGATGGAAGAAGTGGAGGTGCCGTTCAAAGCCATCCGCCTCTCTGTCACATCCAAAGGCAGTGCCACCGCAGAAGAGCTTCAGCGCGTGGCAGAGGAGACTGCCAAATATTGTCCAATCGCAAAACTCTATGAAAACGCGGGCACTGAGCTGACCGTGACTTGGGAGAGCGGCTGACGGGCAAGTTTACGTAATGGTACTGGGAGGAGAACTATGACGACATTCAAATCAACGGCCTTTGGCCTGGCGCTTGCGACGCTCGTCGCGGCTCCGGCCTTTGCGACAGAGACGATCAAAGCGGTCGTGATCGACGGCTATCCGGCGCGGGCGCTCTGGGTGAAAGAGTTCACGAACTTCTTTATCCCCGAAGTCGACAAACGCCTTGCGATGACCGGCAACTACAAGATGGACTGGCAAGAAAGCTATGGCGGCACGATCGTGAAGCCAAAAGGCGTTCTTGAGGGCGTTAAGCTGGGGCTGGGCGACATCGGCATCGTGACCACGATCTTCCACAACTCGAAACTACCAAGTCAGGCGATTTCTGCGGCGACGCCGTTCATTGCGGCAGACGCGCGTGCGGTTGCGAAAGCGGTCGATGAGATCGCCAAGGAATTCCCCGCGATGCAAGCGGAATTTGACAAGCAGAACCAGGTCTATCTGGCGACCGGCGTCGTTCTGGACACCTACCAGGTCTTCTCGCGCAACCCGATCAACTCGCTGTCTGATCTTGAAGGCAGCAAAGTCGCCGGCGCGGGTATGAACCTGCGGTACCTTGAAGGCATCGAAGGCGCAGCCGGTGTTCGCGGCGGTCTGACAGACTTCTACAACATGGTCCAAACGGGCCTTGTGGATCACGCAATGCTTTGGCCTGAGGCCGCCAAGACCTTCAAGATCGCAGAGGTCGCACCTTACATGCTGCGCGCTGATCTGGGGGCTGTGAACTCCAAGACCATCACGGTCAACAAAGACTATTGGGCGAAGCTTCCGGATGAGGTCAAAGACGTGCTTCTTGAGGTCGCCGTTGCCTATCGCGACCATGTTGCGGGCATCGCTATGGACCGCGCGGAGGCCAGCCGTCAGGCCTATGTTGACCAAGGTGGCACCGTGGTCGAGATGGATCCAAACGAGCGTCTCGCTTGGGCCGCCAGCATGCCAAACATCGCTGCAGAATGGGCCGCAGGTCTTGACGCATCAGGCCAGCCGGGCACCGAGATGTTGAACGCCTACATGGCGAAGCTCTCTAGCGCAGGCTTCACCCCAGTCCGTGACTGGGCCGCCGAAGCGGCAACGAACTAGGGCCCCTTCGTGAAGGAGCTGATCCATAAAATCGCAAGCGGCGTGGCCATCATGGCCAACGCCGCTGGCACATTTGTCGTGGTCGGACTGATCGCCGTGGTGAGCTATGATATCATCGCGCGCGGGATCTTTAACCGCCCGTTCTTAGGGGCTGTCGAGGTCGTACAATTCTCGATGGTGCTGATTGTTTTTCTGCAGTTGCCTGACGTGATCCGCGTTGGGCGGCTGACCCGCTCTGACGGTTTTCTCGGCCTGTTGCGCCACCGTCGCCCCGCCGCGGGGCGCATGCTGAGCCGCGTGATCGATCTGATCAGCGCGACTTTTATGGTGCTGGTCGCCATCGCAATCTGGCCCGAGTTTGTCGAGATGTGGGAGACCCGCGATTACTTTGGCGTGCCCGGCGTTTTCACCGCGCCTTGGTGGCCTGTGAAACTCGTGATCTTTCTCAGCGCCTGTCTCTGCACCGTGCATTTCGCGCTGCATATTTTGTTCAACGCGGGCGATGACGTCCCAAGTCAGGAAAGCGGTTCATGAGCCCAGTTGAAATTGGCCTGATTTCCATCGGCGCCATCATCTTCATGATCTATCTAGGCGTTTACATTCCGATTGCCCTTGGCGTCGTGAGCTTTGTTGCGATCTGGATCATGCGTGACAGTTACGAGCTGTCCTTTGCGCTGCTGAAAATCGCCATCGGCGACAGCGCGATGGAATATACATTTGCGACGATCCCCTTGTTCACCTTTATGGGATTAATCGTCTCTAAAGCTGGGCTTGGGGCCGATATTTACGCCGTGATGAACCAAGGGTGCCGCCGCATCACAGGTGGCATCGGCATGGCAACCGTCGGAGCAAATGCGGTCTTTGCGGCGGTCACTGGGTCTTCGATTGCCTCGGCCTCGGTGTTCTCGAAGATGTCCGTGCCAGAGATGCTCAAACACGACTACAATCCGCGTTTCGCGGTGGGCGTTGTTGCAGGATCGTCGGTCTTGGGCATGATCATTCCACCGTCGGCCATGCTGATCATCTATTCCTTTGTGGCCGAACAATCTGTCGGAGAAATGTTCCTCGCAGGCGTCGTGCCCGGACTGATGTTGGCGGCTGCTTACGTCCTGGCAATTTGGTTCATGGGGCGGTTCACACCGGCCTTCGTCGGCGGCAGCAAGATCGAAACCGAAACCCTCATGCCATGGTCCGAGATCGCGGCGAAAACGATCCCGATCCTTGTGCTGATTGTCGTCGTGCTGGGCGGTATTTATACCGGCTGGACTACCGCCGTTGAAGCGGGGGCCGCTGGATCGCTGCTCGGCATCCTGATCGCCGCCGTCCGAGGCCGCATCAATCTGCGCAGCTTTTGGGAAACCGTGATCGAAACTGGCCATATCACGGCAGCCATCTTGTTCCTGATCACAGCCGCGTCGATGTACGCGCGGATGCTTGGTCTTGCAGGTCTGCCAAACGAGCTCCAGACCCTTTTGGCGACTGTGAATTTCGACTTCTTTTGGATCATGGTGATCCTCGTTGTCCTGATGCTTTTCCTTGGCACAATCCTGGACACCGCCTCGATCATCCTGATCGTGGTTCCGCTATTTCTACCTTTAATAGACTCTATGGGCCTGAGCCTCGTGTGGTTCGGCATCGTCGCCGTTGTCGCGGCAGAAATAGGGCTTTTGACCCCGCCACTAGGTCTGAGTTGCTTCGTGATCAAAGCCACCCTGGACGATGACGGCATCAAACTGAAGGACGTCTTCCTAGGCGCCCTGCCCTTCGCCTTCGTCATGCTTTTGGTGCTGATCCTTCTGATCCGCTTCCCAGCATTGAGCCTTGCAATCCTATCCTAACCTGAACGAGTCCTCACATGCGTAACGTCACAAAAGAGAACATCACCGATGTCTTCATGGGATACCTCGGAGACGACGTGAACCCGCGTCTGCGCGAGGTCATGGCCAGCCTTGTGAAGCACCTGCATGACTTCGCCCGCGAGGTGAATCTAACGCATGAGGAATGGAACACAGGCATCGCGTTCCTAGAACGCGCGGGCGAGATTTCGGACGCCGAGCGACACGAGTTTGTCCTGCTCTCTGACGTGCTTGGTCTCTCGTCCTTGGTCGATATGCTGCACTCGACACAAGAGGGCACCTCGTCCTCAGTCCTTGGCCCCTTCCACATCTCGGGCTCTCCGCCACTGGCTGTGGGTGGCGACATGCGCAAGGATTTCGATGCGCCGGTTCTTTTGGTTGAAGGCACGGTCAAAGACACCAACGGCAACCCCATTCCGGGTGCAACTTTGGACATCTGGCAAACCGCGCCGAATGGTCTCTATTCCAGTCAGGATCCGGATCAGGACACCTATTCTTTCCACGGCCTTCAAACCGTCGGCGAGGACGGTCGCTATGCCTTCACCACCGTGCGTCCTGTGGAATACACCGTGCCCTCTGATGGCCCCGTCGGAGACATCCTGCGCGCCTGTGGGCGTCATCCGTGGCGCCCGTCTCACCTGCATTACATCGCCGAGGCGGATGGGTTCAAACCACTGGTTACAGAGGTCTTTCCCGAAGATGATCCCTACCTCGACCAAGATACCGTTTTTGGCGTGCGCGATGACCTTGTGATGAGTTACCAACAGATGCCCGCAGGCAGCTTTCCCGAAACTGGCTTTGATCTAAGCGGTCACGTTGAGGGCGATTATCTCAAGGTCACATTCGACCTAGTTCTTGTTGCCAAATAACTCGGCATTCAGCGCCGAGCCTTCACCCCAAAGCCCCGCCAAATAGGCACCCGTCAGCTGGTAGTGTTTGAACAGCCGCTCGCTCGCCATATCCCCGTCCCTCGCGACGGCGGCTTGTAGGATGCTCGCGTGCTCTTCGTCCACATCGCGCAGCTGATAATTCAACCCGCTGCCCGCCAGATAGCGATAGCGGATGTTCAAATCATAAAGCTGCGAGCAGAACTGCAGCAGGATCGGCGACGGCGCATTGGCGATAAGCGCCATGTGAAAGCCTTTGTGCAGCTCTTCGAAATCGTCGCCGCCTTTGGCCTTCACCATGCGGTGATGCGCGAGCACGACATTCTCTTCCCAGTCTTGGGTCGCGTTCGCGATGCTTTCGCGCAGGGCGAGGTCTTCGAGCGTGCGCCTGAGTAGCAGAATCTCCTGAAAGTTCTCAGCACTCACTTCGGCGGTGCGAAACCCGCGTTGATCCAAACGATCGACCAGTTTATCCGACGTCAAAAGGCTGAGCGCCTCGCGGATCGGAGAGGCGCCCGTGTCCAGCCGTTTGCGCAGAACTTCGATCTTGAGTTTCTCGCCAGGTTTGAGGTCTCCGGTCACGATGAGGTGTCGCAAACGCCGATACGCCTGCTGCGTCGCAGAGCCGTCTGATCCGGAAATATCAAGCGCGTTCATCGTGTTGGCCTCCCTCACAAAATATCGATTATTTTGCTTCTTCTGTCAAATAATCAACTAGCGCAAATTTCGCGGTTTCCAAGGGAAAACCACGACTTGCGACAGAGGGTTTTCGATGCAAATCTCGGGATCGCAAAGGGCAGAGTATGACAGACAAGCGGTACGAAAATTGGATAGGTTCCCAGAAGTCCTCGCGGGATTGGCTCGCCCCTCGACCTGCGCGGTTCATGCAGGCCACTTTGGACCGAGATCAAGACCTGCGCGACGGGGACCACTTGCCGCCTCTGTGGCATTGGCTCTACTTTTTAGAGGCAAAACCCGCCAGTGAGTTGGGGCGCGACGCGCATCCTAAGAAGGGTGGGTTTCTTCCACCAATCGATCTGCCGCGTCGAATGTGGGCGGGTGGTAGGTTCGAATTTCATGCGCCGCTCAGACTGGGGGATTGGGCCGAAAAGCGCTCGACCATTTTGAATGTTTCCGAGAAGTCGGGTCGTAGTGGGGCGCTGTGCTTTGTCACTGTCCAACACGAAATCTTCCAACAGGACCGGCTCTGCCTGATTGAAGAACACGACATCGTCTATCGCGAAGACCCTGCCCCCGGATCCCCGAATCCAGCGAAGCAAAAAGCGCCGGAGAGCCATGAGTTTTCGCGCAGCGTCACCCCTAAGGAAGTCATGCTCTTCCGCTATTCGGCCCTAATGTTTAACGGTCACCGCATCCACTATGACGTAGACTACGCGCGCGATGTCGAGGGGTATGACGGGCTGGTTTTTCACGGCCCCCTTACGGCCACGCTTTTGGTGGATCTCGCCTGCGCAGAGACGGGTCGCCACCCCAAGTCCTTTTCGTTTCGCGGAGTTTCCCCGCTGGCAGGCATGCAGCCGTTTTACATCCAGGGCACCAAGTCTGGGTCAACTCTCGACCTTTGGGCCAAAACCGCGGGCGGGGATCTGGCGATGTCGGCTCAGGCCGTTTTTTGAGGCGCTGGTCCTAGAGATCCGCGCAGCCTGAGCGTGGCTTCCAACTCGACGCTTTCTCCCAAGCTGGGATCATTGCGCATTGCAATCAATGTGGTGGCCGCGTGTTTGCCCATGTTGCGATGGGGGACATGCACCGTCGTAAGGCGCGGCGTCACGATTTCGGCGATCTCGATGTCGTCAAAACCTGTAATGGACACATCCCCCGGCACATCAACGCCCATCCGATGCGCCCGCGAAAGGGCTCCTGCGGCCAGAACGTCGTTGCCGCACATCACCGCTGTCGGAGGGGTTCCCGAACGCATCAACCGTTCAAAGGCATCGCCTCCATTGGCGATGGAATACGTCGTTTCTATCACGTTAAGGTCCCGGGCATTCAAACCAAACTCGGCAACAGCATCCATGGCACCCTCATAACGCTGCCGCGCGCGGTCATTGCGATCTCGTTTACCCGTAATAAGCGCCAGCTTGCGGTGGCCTTGCTTTAGAACTTCAAGAGCAAGGGCTTTCATGGCTTTGCGATTGTCAAAGCCAACTGAGACCCTTGGTTCAGCTTCATCATAAACCCAGGCCACGACATGAGGGATCTGGCGCTTTTCTAGGAACTCATAGCTTTCTGCGGTCCGAGTGTGGCCGATCAAAAACAGGGCATCTGCCCCCCGCGCGACAAGGTTGCGGATTTGCTCTTCTTCGACGTCAGGGTCATATGAAGAGCTTGCCACGAGCAAGGTAATTCCATGCTGCCCGAGCTCTTCTTGAAAAGCCTGAAGTCCGCGCGCAAAGATCGCGTTTTCCATTGTGGGCACGATCGCCCCGAAGGTATTTGTGCGTTTCGCCGCCAAGGCCTGAGCCCCGAAATTTGGAGCATAGCCCAGTTCGTTAACCGCTGCCATGACTCTGTCTCGCGTGGATGCGCTGACTTGCGATGGCGAGTTCAAACACCGGGACACGGTCGCCGTCGAAACCCCAGCCTGCTTGGACACATCCGCCAGAGTTGGCGACAGCGAGGGCTGAGTTGTGCGGGTCTTGGCCATTGGGTCGTCTTAGTCCGTCCAGATCTGATTTCGGCGTTTTATCATATTTTGAGCAATCGTAAGCACCAAAAGCTTGTAGCTCTTCAGGCGCAAAGATGTAAGCGCTTGCAGTAAAAATTGTAAGCGCTTACATTTGGCGCGAATCGTCCGGTGCAGGTGCGCATTGAACGGATCGTCTCGCGAATGATTTCAAACTCGCTGACGAACTGTTTGCACCAAAGCCACTAGCTGCAAATAGGATAGAACATGGCCAGAGAATACCTCAAAAAAGCAACGCTGACCGCCAAAAGCGATGCGACAGAAACCAAGAAAATCGTTCGCGAAATTCTAGACGACATTGAAGCAGGTGGTGATGAGGCTGCGCTGAAATATGCGGCGAAGTTTGACCAATATGACGGCGAGATCATCCTGTCAGAAGCGTCAATCGCTGCGGCCTCGGCCCTGGTGCCGGAAAAACTGAAACGCGATATTCAGTTCGCCCATGCAAATGTGAAACGTTTCGCCGAGGCTCAACTCGGCACCGTAAACGACTTCGAAGTCGAAGTCGTTCCGGGCCTTGTCGCAGGTCAAAAGGCGATCCCTGTCACGGCGGCGGGGTGCTACGTGCCCGGTGGCCGCTATAGCCACATCGCCAGCGCAATCATGACCGTGACGACCGCAAAGGTCGCAGGGTGCAAGAACATCGTGGCCTGCTCTCCTCCGCGGCCCGATGTGGGCATCAACCCCGCGATCATTTATGCCGCCCATGTTTGCGGCGCAGACAAAATCCTCGCTATGGGAGGCGTGCAGGGCGTCGCGGCCATGACATTCGGCCTCTTTGGATTGCCAAAGGCCAATATCCTCGTCGGCCCCGGCAACCAATTCGTGGCAGAAGCCAAGCGGATGCTCTTTGGTCGTGTCGGCATCGACATGATCGCGGGCCCGACCGACAGCCTGATCCTTGCTGACAGCAAAGCCGATCCCGCGGTTGTTGCCGCAGACCTCGTGGGGCAAGCCGAGCATGGCTATAACTCTCCGGTTTGGTTGGTCACGGACAGCCGCGCCTTGGCCGAAGAGGTCATGACGCTGGTGCCCGAACTGATCGACGACCTCCCAGAAGTGAACCGCGATAACGCCACCGCCGCGTGGCGCGATTATGCCGAAGTCATTGTCTGCGCGGATCGCGAAGAAATGGCAGCAACCTCGGATGACTACGCGCCTGAACACCTGACCGTGCAGGCCGAGGATCTGGATTGGTGGCTTGACCGGCTCAGCTGCTATGGCTCACTCTTCCTTGGTGAAGAAACCACAGTTGCGTTCGGCGACAAGGCCTCGGGCACGAACCACGTCCTGCCAACGTCTGGCGCAGCCAGCTATACGGGAGGGCTCAGCGTTCACAAGTACATGAAGATCGTCACATGGCAACGCGCCACCAAAGAAGGTGCGCGTCCGGTGGCCGAGGCAACGGCACGTATTGCCCGCCTTGAGGGGATGGAAGGTCATGCCCGCACCGCGGACATTCGCCTGAAGAAATACTTCCCTGACGAAGTCTTCGACCTGACCGCTGAAGTATAAAATGAAAGCAGACGACAGTATATTTTCGGTGCGCGGGCGTGTGGCCTGTGTCACTGGGGCGAGTTCCGGTTTGGGTCAGCGCGCAGCGACCGTGTTGGCGGGGGCCGGAGCAAAAGTGGTCGGTGTTGCACGTCGCGCTGAGGCGTTGGAACAATGGTGCTGGGAAACCCAGGGCGATTGCGCCTCTGTGGCGGGCGATGTCGCAGATCGAGACGGTCTGGATGATCTCGTGGGTCAGATTTCCGCCCCCTTTGGAGCGCCTGACATCGTGATCCACGCAGCGGGTTTGAACACACGTCAGCCCGCGGATGAAGTAACAGCCGAAGGCTGGGATGCCACCATCGCCATCAATCTGTCGGCGCCGTTCTTCCTTAGTCAGAAATTGGTTCCAGCCATGCGCGAAAAGGGCTGGGGCCGTATTGTCAACTTTGCGTCTCTCCAGTCCTTCCGCGCGTTTCCCGGTGGAATCGCATACGGCGCGACCAAGGGGGGTGTCGCGCAGTTGACCCGGGCAATGGCAGAGGCCTGGTCCAAAGTGGGTGTGACCGCCAATGCCATTGCTCCGGGCTTTTTCCATACAGAGCTGACGGCGGCGGTCTTTGACGACCCCGAGCGTGCGGCCCGCAACGCCGCTCAGACCTGCATCGGCCGCAACGGAGAGGACGCAGACCTTGACGGGCCGCTGTTATTTTTGTGCTCTGACGCGTCCCGTTATGTGACGGGGCAAGTGATGATGCTGGATGGGGGGTTCACAGCGAAATGAAGGCTCTTGTTTACACAGGTCCTGAACAACTGGAGTTTCAGGATTTCGCAGACCCTACGCCTGCGGATGGTGAAGTCATTGTCAACGTTGAAAGCGTTGGCATTTGCGGATCCGACATGCATGCGTTTCTGGGTCATGATGAACGTCGCCCGGCGCCTCTGATCTTGGGGCATGAAGTGGCGGGCAACATGATGAAATGGGGCACGCATGAAACCCGCGTCACGGTGAACCCGCTTGTGTCCTGCGGCGAATGTCGTGCCTGCAAGGCTGGGCAAGACAACCTCTGCCCCAATCGTCAGATCATCTCGATGCCGCCGCGCGAAGGTGGTTTTGCTGAGCAGATCACCATGCCGACTGGCAATCTGGTGGAAGTCCCAGATCATGTCAGCGCGGATCAAGCCGCCTTGGCAGAACCGATTGCCTGTGGCTGGCATGCTGCCCGTATCGCGCGGAGTCATCCGGCAGGCGCTGGAATGGACGTGCAAGCCTTGGTCATTGGCGGAGGTGCCATCGGCCTTGGCGCGGCGCTAAGCCTGAAAGCCCAAGGCGTGTCAGACGTGGTCATGATCGAACCCAACGATTTGCGGCGTCGGTATTTGATTGATCACTGCGGACAAACGGTCATTACCGAAGACGACCTCTTTGAGGAGCATCAGTTTGACGTGGTCGTAGACGGCGTCGGCTATGCGCCGACCCGCGCATTGGCTTCGGCCAAAGTGAGGCCTGGTGGCGTGATCGTCCACATTGGCCTAGGCAGCGCCGAAGGTGGCCTTGATATCCGTCGCGCGACCTTGCAGGAGATCACCTTTGTCGGGACCTATACCTACACGGCGCAGGACTTCCGGGATTGTGCGCAAGCCATGTTTGACGGCAAACTCGGCGCGTTGGATTGGGTGGAAACGCGGCCCCTATCAGAGGGCGCGCAGGCCTTTGCGGACATTCGCGCGGGCACCGTTGCGGCCCCAAAGATCATCCTGAAACCTTAGGCTATTTCAGGTCCACAAAATAGGACGTCGCACCGGTCAGATACCGGCTGGTGCGCAGTTCTACCACGCGGTCTTGCAGGTCCTGCGCTTGTCTGCGCGCAACGATCACAGGAGTGCCTTTGGGTTGATCCAACGCCTCTGCCAAATCATCCGACAAAACCTCGGCCACCAGATGCTCCTGCGCTGAAATGATGATGCAGGAATAGGCGTGCTGAAACAGAACGTAGAGCGCGTTTGGCAGGTCTCCGCGATCCTTAAGACCGGGAAAAAGATTGGCCGGAACGACACTGCGTTCATGGCACAAAGGCGTGCCTTTGAATGACCTTACACGGTTGATTTCATAGACTTTATCGGGCGCACCAAAGAGCGCAGTCTTCTCGTCTTTTAGTGCATTGCGAAGAACGATGGACTCTTGCTTCAACTCCGGCGCAACCTGCTGGCCGTCCTGATCCCGCAGCCGGAAAAAATGGAACAGAGAATTCTCCGGTGTCCGTAGCGTGACGAAGGTGCCCTTGCCCTGACGGCGTTGCACAATGCCCTTCTGTTCAAGCTCGATAAAGGCCTTTCGCGCGGTGCCCTGACTGACCTCTAGTTCACCTGCCAGATCAAACTCGCTGGGCAACATAGAGCCGGGCACATAGATGCCCTCTACGATACGCTGCACGACCGTATTGAAGACCTTCATATAAAGCGGTTCTGACACCCTGCCCTCCGTTTTCGGTCTGCTACCACACCCAAGCCAAGCCTCGCAATAATATAGATTGACTCTTATATAAGAGTAAATATACATTTTGCCCAAGCTGTTTTAGTAAGAATCGGAGTACCCCATGGCTGAAATCCCGCATCTTTTGGTTCACGAGCACGACGACAACGTCGGCGTTGTCGTGGTCGAAGGTCTGACCGCCGGCACTGACATGCTGGTCTGTGTGACCCACGACAATTCCACCTTCCGCCTCACCTCGGGTATGGATGTGCCCATCGGGCACAAGATCGCTCTGAAGGATTTCAAAGAAGGCGACACCGCGATCAAATACGGCGAAGACATCGGCAAAATCATCGCCGACATCGCCAAGGGCGATCACGTCCACACCCACAACTGCAAAACCAAACGCTGGTAAGGAGAGACGTCATGGCTTCTAAATATTCCAACCTGACCGTCAAAGGCTACCGTCGTGAAAACGGCCGTGTGGGTGTGCGCAACCACGTGGTGATCCTGCCGGTCGACGACATCTCTAACGCTGCCTGTGAAGCGGTTGCGAACAACGTCAAAGGCACTATGGCCCTGCCCCACGCCTATGGTCGTCTGCAGTTCGGCGAAGACCTCGAATTGCATTTCCGCACCATGATCGGCACCGGCGCGAACCCAAATGTGGCCGCTGTTGTGGTCATCGGGATCGAGCCTGGCTGGACCAAGCGTATCGCGGACGGCATCCGCGCGACCGGCAAGCCTGTTTCGGAGTTTTCCATCGAACAAAAGGGCGACTTTGAAACCATCCGCGCCGCGAGCTGGGCCGCGAAGGAATACGTCCACTGGGCAACCGAGCTGCAACGCGAGGAATGCTCGATCAGCGAGCTGTGGGTCTCGACCAAATGCGGTGAGAGCGACACGACCACGGGTCTCGGTTCCTGCCCGACTGTTGGCAACATGTATGACAAGCTGCTGCCAGAAGGCATCTACGGTTTCTTCGGCGAGACCTCTGAGATCACCGGTGCCGAGCACATCTGTCAGAAACGCGCGATCAACGAAGAGGTTGGTGAGCGTTGGTACAAGATGTGGAAAGCCTACCAGGACGACGTGATTTTCGCACACCAGACTGATGACCTTTCTGACAGTCAGCCGACCAAAGGCAACATCGAAGGTGGCCTAACCACCATCGAGGAAAAGGCCCTCGGCAACCTCGAGAAGATCGGCCGGACATCGCAATACATCGACATTCTGGAGCCTGCGGAAATGCCGGCGTCGGGCAATGGCCTCTACTTCATGGACAGCTCATCCGCGGCGGCGGAATGTGTGACCCTGATGGCGGCGGGTGGCGCTGTGATCCACACCTTCCCGACCGGGCAAGGTAACGTGGTCGGCAACCCAATTGTGCCAGTGATCAAGATCACCGCGAACCCGCGCACCGTCCGCACCATGGGCGAGCACGTCGATGTGGATGTCTCGGGCATCCTGCGCCGCGAAATGACCATCGATGAGGCGGGTGATGAGCTCATCGACATGATCTGCCGCACCGCGAATGGCCGCAACACAGCAGCCGAGGCTCTGGGGCACCGCGAGTTCTCGATGACCAAGCTGTATCGCTCGGCATAAACCCTTTCGGCGGCCCTTGCCAAAAGCGCCGCCGATCTGCCTAATCCCGCAATGAGTGACGTTGAAACCATCAGCCTTTCTGAGGCCAGATCCTTGATGACCCGCGCCTTTCGCGCTGCGGGCGCACCAGAGGCCACAGCCGCGTCAGTCGCCGCAGCGCTCGTGCAGGCCGAGGCCGAAGGGCAAGTCGGCCATGGGTTTTCCCGGCTTTCGGACTACGTGGCGCAGGCCAAGAGCGGCAAGGTAGATGCCGACGCCGTACCGCAGCTTTCGAAACCGTCCGCCACGGCCATTCACGTCGATGCCGGAAACGGCTTTGCCTATCCAGCTCTCGATCTGGCGTCCGCGACCTTGATCGAGACGGCTCAAACCCACGGATGCGCCTTTGCGACCATTTCAAACTCTCACCATTGCGGCGCACTTTCGGTTCAGGTCGACCGGCTCGCACAGGCCGGACTGGTTGGCATCATGATGGCCAACACGCCCAAAGCCATAGCCCCCTGGGGAGCAAAAGACGCCATGTTTGGCACGAATCCAATTGCGTTTGCTGTCCCGCGCGCGGATGAGCCGCCGATGGTGATCGACTTGTCCCTATCCGTCGTTGCCCGTGGCAAAGTCATGCATGCCAAGAAGTCGGGCAACGCGATCCCCGCAGGCTGGGCCTTTGATGCGGAAGGCAATCCCACGACCGATCCGGAAGCTGCGCTCGCAGGGACAATGGCCCCAATCGGTGGCGCAAAAGGCACCGCTTTGGCGCTGATGGTGGAAATCCTCGCAGCCTCGATGACCGGCGCCAATCGCAGCACCGAGATGTCGTCCTTCTTTACCGCCGATGGCCCGCCGACGGGCGCAGGGCAATTCCTTATGGCGCTAAAACCACATGACGCAGAGGGGTTTTCGGCAAGGTTAGAGCCGCTTTTGGCCGACATCGCCGGACTTGAAGGCGCGCGCCTTCCCGGCACGCGGCGCATCGTGTCTTTGGAAAACGCGCAGGAAAACGGGTTGAGTGTTCCTAAGGCCTACTTGGACCAAGCACGCGAATTGGAGGGTTAGGCTTCAACCCACATTTTTGAGATCTCTGAATGCGCCGTCTCTACAATGTCTGGGAAGGCCACGTCTGATCGCCGCAGCAGAAACACCTTGCGGCGCTCCGTCAGCTCTTCGATGTCGCGAAAAACCAGACCGTCGCCGCCCAAAGGCACCACCGAAGGTGGCAGAACTGACACCCAATCCCCTTCACGCAGCATCGCCAGCAGAGACTGTAGGTTTCGGACAGTCAGGCCCACGTTGCTCAATTGTGAGCGAAACTTGGACAGCTGAATCTGGTCGCAAAGCTCGTTTCGAATGAACTCGGCGTCAAACACGTCGGCCAGCGTGAGCGGACCCTGTTTCAGCGCCATAGGATGCGTTGCGGACATAACGAGGCCAAAGGCATCGCTGAACAGCTCGACCGCCGTCACGCCTTTGATCGGCTGTGTTGCCGAGGCGATTCCGAGGTCCGCCCATCCGCTGCTCAGCGCGTCTATGACCTGCGGAGTGTCAGTGTCGCGTAGCTCCAGTTTAATGCCCGGATACGCGCGCGAAAGCGCCCGCACTAGTTTGGGAAATACCAGAGCTGCCAAAGACGGCACGGCGGCCACTTTCAAAACCCCTTGCGGCGCCTGCGCCAAAAGGTCGATTGACTGAACTGTCGTGTCAAAACTGCGCACCTGAGACTGGCTGAGATGCAAGACCTGCTGGCCGAGAAGGGTCAGGCGATTTTTGCGGTCGCTTTCAAACAAGGGGCGCCCAAGATGGGCCTCAAGCCCTTTAAGGGTCATGGACACCGCAGATTGAGTCCGCCCGAGTTGTACTGCGGCATCCGATAGGTTTCCCGCCTCGGCCACCGCACAAAAGGCACGCAGCATCTCTAGTTTGATCGTCACTTCAGATTTCCTGAAATTTACTTCAACTGTTTGAATTTGACTGATGCAATGGAGAAAGTCCACTCTGGCCCAAACTTCCAAGAGATCGAGAGCGCACGTGACTCACAAAAACCTCATCGCCGGTGACTGGCTGGATGGCGAAACAAGCATCGAAAACCGCAATCCTTCGGATGTGACGGACCTCATTGGCCACTATGCGCAGGCCTCATCGGATCAACTCGAGGCAACGCTCGATCAAGCGCGTCAAGCCCAGCGCGAATGGGCGGCCTATGGGTTGGAACGCAAACAGGCTGTTCTGAACGCAATCGGCAATGAAATGATGGCGCGGGCCGAGGAACTTGGCCACCTGCTCAGCCGCGAAGAAGGCAAGCCGCTGGCTGAAGGCAAGGGCGAGGTTTACCGCGCGGGTCAGTTCTTTACCTATTATGCGGCCGAATGTCTGCGCCAGATCGGTGAGAACGCGGATTCTGTACGCGACGGGATCGAGATCGACGTGCGGCGCGAGCCCGTCGGCACGGTCGCCATCATCAGCCCTTGGAATTTCCCGACGGCCACCGCCTCGTGGAAAATCGCTCCGGCGCTCTGCTACGGCAATGCCGTGGTCTGGAAGCCGGCCAATGTGACACCTGCCTCCGCAGTCGCACTCACGGAGATCATCGCAAAACAGGACATCCCGAAGGGCCTGTTTAGCCTTGTGATGGGGGCGGGTGGCACGATTGGTCAAGCTTTGGTGGAAAGCTCCAAGGTCGATGCGATTTCTTTCACTGGGTCTGTGCCAGTGGGCAAAGGGATCGCTGCTGCGGCCATCCAGAACCTGACCAAAGTGCAGATGGAGATGGGGTCTAAGAACGCTCTGGCCGTCATGGATGACGCTGATCTGGATCTGGCGGTCTCGCTTGCTTTGGGTGGGGCATTTGGTGGCACGGGGCAGAAATGCACGGCCTCGTCGCGGCTGGTGGTGCATGCGGGCGTGCATGATGCCTTTGTAGAGAAACTGATCACTGGCGCGCAGGCAATGAAGGTCGGACACGCGCTGGAAGACGGCACTCAGATCGGTCCGGTGGTCAGCCAACAGCAGCTTGATGAAAACCTTGCCTATGTAGAGCTTGGGAAATCGGAGGGCGCTGAATTGGCCTGTGGCGGGGCACGCCTGACGATGCCGCATGACGGGTTTTATATGTCTCCGGGCGTATTTCTGGGCACGAATAACCAGATGCGGATCAACCGCGAAGAAATGTTCGCGCCGCTCACCTCTGTGATCAAAGTCGACAGCTATGACGAAGCTCTGGCGGTTGTGAATGACACCAACTTTGGTCTGACCTCCGGCATCGTCACCCAAAGCCTCGCCCGCGCCACGCATTTCCGCCGCAACGCGCGCACAGGGGTTGTGACGGTGAACCTGCCCACCGCAGGCACCGACTACCACGTGCCATTTGGCGGACGTGGAGACAGCTCTTATGGCCCGCGCGAACAGGGCAAGGCAGCGGCTGAGTTCTATACGACGGTCAAGACGGCCTATATCTCGGCCGGGGATCCGAGCTGATGCTCATCGACGGCCTCCAGTATGCCAATTGGTCGGAAAAGATCTTTCGCCAGATGCGTGAAGGGGGTGTTGATGCGGTGCATGTCACCATCGCGTATCATGAGACATTCCGCGAGACGGTTCTGAACTTTGAGAGTTGGAACCGCTGGTTTGAGCAATACCCGGATCTGATTATGAAGGGCCAATGGGCCAGCGACATCGACCGCGCGCGAGAAACGGGTCGCACCGCGGTGTTTTTCGGCTTTCAGAACCCCTCCCCGATTGAGGACGACATTTGCCTTGTCGAAATCCTCCACACGCTCGGCGCGCGGTTCATGCAGTTGACCTATAACAACCAGTCGCTGCTTGCGACCGGTTGTTACGAAACTGAGGACACCGGCATCACGCGCATGGGCAAGCAGGTCATCAAGGAAATGAACCGCGTCGGACTTGTCATCGACATGAGCCATTCGGCAGACCGATCCACGATTGAGGCTGCCGAGATCTCGGAACGCCCCATTGCCATCACCCATGGCAACCCCCACGCGTGGCACCCTGCCCTGCGCAACAAACGCGACGACGTGATCCGCGCGGTCACCGAGAATGGCGGTATGATTGGCTTTTCCGTCTATCCGCACCATCTCAAGGGGAAGACAGATTGCACTCTTGAGGACTTCTGCGAGATGATTGCGCGTACGGCCGACAGGTTCGGCGTAGAGCATTTGGGGATTGGCACCGACCTATGTCAGGATCAACCGGATTCGGTTGTAGAATGGATGCGCGTGGGACGCTGGAGCAAGGATATCGACTATGGCGAAGGCTCGGCCGCAGCGCCGGGTTTTCCGAAAATGCCGAGCTGGTTCAAGGACAACCGCGACTTTGGCAATATCGCCCAAGGCTTGCGCGCGACTGGCATGAACTCTGACGAAGTGGCAGGGATCATGGGTGGCAACTGGTACCGTTTCTTTGCTGAAAACTTCGGACCTCAGGGATGATCGAACGCCGCCCCGCCCGTCAGGTCATGCGCCTCAAACGGCTGGGGTCTTTGCATCAATGCCGGCTGAGCTTCATGCGCCAGCTCACCCGCCGTATGGCGTCAGAAAACTGGACGTTTGAGCGTAAGGTCTTCGATATTGATGCGGCGGGCGTGGGTCATGCGGTCTATACCACGACGGGGCCTCACAGGTCATACTCATTGGTCGCCTTCGCACATGACCTGCCAGACGACATGCGCAGCGACAGAGTCATCGCGACCGCCTGGGATACGACCTTTGCTCTGTTTGATGGCACCCCTACTGCGGGCGACGTCGCGCGTTTGTCAAAGAACGTGCCCTTCCAGGAAGCCGGGCGGATCTCGGAGAGCGAGCTGACGCTTTCGCGCGCCAATCGGTCGATGCGGCTTTGGTCCCATGTGGTCTCGACTTTGGCGGACGGGCAACAGCCCGATCTCGCACAGATCGAAGCGGTTGGATATCTAATGCGCACGACGGCGGTCTATGGGTCAGGAAAATTCGGCGCTGCAGATCGCGCGACATATGCAGAGAGGTCAGAGTTCCAGAGCCCGTTCCAAGCTGAACTTCTAACGGTTTATCTGATCCGCTGGTTTGTCCGTGATCTGATCGAGCATATGGCACGCATTCAGGGCGGTGCATCTGCGGTGCCTCTGGCCCCAGCCATCGCCCGACAACTTGGAATTGGAAACTCGACTGGCCTTGGCATGGCGCCTTTCCTGATCAATCACCCAGTGCTCTTCAACAACTGGATCATGGCGCGCGAAGAAGCGATTGCCCGCGTACGGCGTATCCCCGAGGCTTCGCCGCTGGAGGTGTCGACTTTTGAATCGCTCTTTGCGCGTACCAATGTTTCAGTGGCGCGCTGGCGGTCGGAGCACCCGATACAGGTTGAGAAACTGGCCGACTTGCGGCGGGACTTAGGGGAACTAGAAGCAAAGCTGGCTGATGGTGTTCTGAACCAGAAAGATCCATGGAACTCACTCTACCGATGGAGCGAAGAGAACCTGAGCGAGGAGGGACAGGAGCTCGTCGCCTCGCTCATGCTGGAGGCCTATCCAGAGCTAACGGACGGTTTGGCAAGCTGCATGACCGATGCCCGCGAAGATGCCTTGGCTCTGGATGGCAGCGCGACGGTGGCACAAACCCGTGGACAGCTCGAAACCGCCTTCGGCTGGGCAAAGGAGGTCGACTGGCAAGAGCAAGCGCATTGCGCACGAGCTTGGTATGTCTCGGAAGAAAAGCTGGAACCGCGTCTGGGCGAGCGTTTTCAAGAACCTATTGCGGACTATGAGCAACCGCTTGCTCCGGCGCGCGACGCCGTTGCTGCACTGAAGGATTTGGAAAACTGGACCCCTGACGCTCCGATTGCAGAGTTTCTCGAGACGCATCCAGAGCATCGCCACACAGTCCGTCGCGCTCAAGTCGTGGAGTTCGCGCCCTACAGCGAGATACAGGACAATACGATTTCGTCCGAGGTGATGCCCATCGATATGCTGCGCGCCAAACTGTCATTTTTTGGGGCCACGCATTTTGATCCCAGGTCCGACCGATGGGTGCGCATCTGCATGTATGCCGGCGCGCCCTATCCGGAGGAGTTGACATCTGAGACCTCAGACTTGTGGGTTTATCCTGAGGCCACGCCATGAGCTTTTCGCTGAATGAGGTCGAGGCTCAGGCCAAAAAGGCGACACGTGGCGCTGGGTATTCCTGGGGCATGGCTGAAGAGGCGGGAAGAGCCACAGCATGGCTCTGTGCACAGGGGCGAGATGGGGTTGCTGTCCTCGCGGCTGTTTTGGACGCGGCTTCGGACGCTGACCATTGTCCGCTAGCGCAAGGCACGCGGCTTTGCGATCGCGCGAAGATCGCGCCATCACAAAACCGCGTGCTGCACCGCGTTTTCCAGCCGTTTCTTTTGTTGCCTTTTGTTGGATTTGCGTCGCGGCAAATCGGGCAACCACTTTCCATCACTTGGGAGGGTGGCAGTGCAGTCACCGACGGAGCCGCGCTGTGCATCTTGGGTCGGGATCCAGATGCGCAGGCTCATCTGGCAATCGCGATCCACGCAGGTACTTTCACCGCCGGCACCAAATTCACCCGCGCCACACCCGACAGCAGCGCTTGGGACATGCTCTCGCACTTCGCGCATCGCACCTATGCCCCCGCTACCGAGGAAAGCCGTCGCCTCGGCGCTGGCGACTCTCAATCAAACGCCCTTTAGACCGAGGTTCTTATGATCGAAACCAAAACACTCTCACTGTCTGAAATCGAAGACATCTCGTTTCGCGCCCTCACGGCGGTTGGCACATCTGACAGCAACGCAAGGCCACTGGCCGTGGCGACCGCGGCCACCGAAGCGGACGGCGTTGCAAGCCACGGGCTCGCCTATATCCCGATCTATTGCGAGCACGTCACCTGCGGCAAGGTGGACTGCCAGGCGACACCTATCGTCTCCACGCCGCGTCCCGGAGTCGTGACCGTAGATGCGGCAACGGGCTTTGCTCATGCGGCCATTGATGCAGGCTTTGACGCCTTAATCCCCATGGCAAAATCACAAGGCATTGCGGCTTTGGCCATCCACAACAGCTACAATTGCGGCGTGCTTGGCTATCACACGCATCGGCTCGCGAAAGCTGGCCTTTTGGGGCTTGGGTTCACGAATGCCCCTGCATCGATTGCACCTTCTGGTGGAGCAACACCCGTTGTAGGAACCAACCCTTTTTCTATCGCCGCGCCCGGCGCTGATGGGCCTGCGGTTCTGATCGACCAAAGCGCAAGCACAATCGCCAAATCCGAAGTCATGAAACACGCCCGTGAAGGCAAACCAATTCCGGTAGGCTGGGCCTTGGACGCAGATGGCAACCCGACCACTGATCCAAACGTTGGCCTAAAGGGTTCTATGGCGCCATCGGGTGGCTACAAAGGTGTCGGCGTCGCGCTTTTGACTGAGATCATGGCGGCGGCCATGACCGGCGCGACCTTGGGCATCGATGCCTCGCCGTTTTCAGGCACAGCAGGTGGGCCGCCCAAGACCGGCCAGTTCTTCATGGCGATAGATCCTGGTGCCACGTCGGCAGGCGCATTTGCCCAGCGCATGGAGGCTTTGGTCGGTGCTGTAAAGACGCAAGACGGTGCGCATTTGCCCGGCGACGGACGTGGTGCCGCACGCAAACGTGCCGCGACAGAAGGCGTCGCTGTCAATGTTGCGACCCTTGAAAAAATCGAGGCGATCATAGGTTAGTCGCCGATCAAACCGTACGGTGCTACTTGCAATCTTGGGTGTGCTTCTGAGCGCGCCCCAGACTTCAATTCGAGGCTGCAATCCCCAAAACCCGATTGACCTCCGGATTGCTGAAACGATTGGGACGTGTCAAACATGCGGGCAATCCATCGGATTTTCTGACGCAGCGGGACAACATGGCCACACTCCTTTCTACAGAAAAAGCCTTGCAATATGCGCGGAGTGCGGAAAGCCAAAAGGACTGGCAAACTGCATTTGATCTCTACAAAGGTGTGCTGTCTCAATTCCCAAAGAACCGTCGTGCGCAAGCTGGGTTAAAAGGTCTGAAATCCAAAGCCGTTAAGAGCCTGTTACAACACGCGAAAGATGCGCAGGCAAAACAAAACTGGTCGAAGTCACAAGCGCATTTGGCCCTGGCTTTTCGGATGGCACCCGAGGTGCCGGAAATCGGAACCGCTCTTGCGCAGCTTCATTTGCAAAATGGTGCGCCATCTGAAGCCCTAGAAACAGTTGAAACGTTGCTTTCAAACCGACCCGACCACGATGAGGCATTGCTGATTAGCGGCATCGCTTTGCGCGATCTTGGCCGGTTTCAAGAGGCGAAGCGTGTCTTTGAAGACATGACCGAGACAGCCGACTCTTTGACCAATCTTGCGATCTTGGCCCGCGCGAAGGGAGATCAGGACACGGAGTATGACCTGACCCAAAAAGCCGTGAAACTCGCGCCCCAGTCGCCTACCGTCCACTGGAATTTCGCCAACGCTCAAACATACGAGGCGGGCAACCTTCACGTGTCTCAGATGCTAGAGCTTGTTGACGCCTACGCGCCAAATGACACGAATGCAGCCCCTCTTCGCATGGCCCTTTTTAAGGCGTTTGATGATCTAGGGGACAGTGCTGTCGCCTTTTCGCACCTGAAAGACGCCAAACGTTTGGCGCAGAGCGCAACGCCATACGATTTCAAAAAAGATGCTCTGCGCTATGCCTTAAGCAAAAACATTTTTGCGAACATCCAATTACCGGCTCCGACAGACGCACCTAAGGGCCCGATATTTGTGACTGGGCTGCCTCGCAGCGGTACGACGTTGGTAGAGCGGATCGTGTCGCAGGATCCAAGAACCACGGCCTGCGGGGAGCTGTCGGTGGTAGAACGCGCAGCAAGTGGACTTTTGCAACGCTTCATAGATCGAGAGATCAGTGCGATTACGCCTCAGATCTTGCAGGACTTACGGTCAGAAATTCTCGAAGATATGGCGAAACACGCGCCAACGGGTCAAATCATTGTCGACAAGATGCCTTTGAATTTCAGATGGATCGGCTACATCTGTGCAGCCCTGCCAGAGGCACGCATTATTCACCTGAACCGCGATCCGATGGCCGTTGCTTGGTCTCTTTACAGGCATCTTTTCGCAGGGCTGGAGAATGGCTTCTCAAACTCGATGGAGGACATTGCTCGGTTCATGGTTCTGCATCGCGAACTGATGACATTCTGGAAAGGCGTCTGTCCTGCGCAGGTGCTCGACATCAACTACGCGGATTTAATTGCGCACCCAAAAGACACCACGCAAAGAATGGCAGAGTTCACAGGTCTGACTTGGACAGAAGACTGGCTGCACCCAGAGACGGCAAATAGCCATGCTTTGACGGCGAGTGCGGCGCAGGTGCGAAAACCCATTTATCAAGGTAGTGACGAGGGGTGGAGACGCTACGAGGCGCAACTTGCGCCTCTGAAGCAAATGCTGATTTCGGCAGGATTTCTTTCGCCTCGGTGACATAGAAAAGGGGGCCGAAGCCCCCTGATCTAACGTATTGCATTTGTCTTAGTTCAGCGCCGCATCTGTGATCGCGTGGGTCCAAGCACCTTCTGGCGCTTTGGTGATCACTGGGTCAGAGCCGCCAGCCAGCAAGGACGCGACTGTGCGCTCATAGTCTGCTGGGTCCAGAGCACCATTGCTGCCCGCAGTTAGCTTGGCGATTTCACCCATCATGCGTTTCTGGTGTTTTTCGGTCTGAGCACCGGTCGCATCATTGTCCAGAACGATCTCTGCCGCCTCATCAGGGTTCTCTTCGGCGTATTTCCAGCCCTTCATGGAGGCGCGCACAAAGCGGACCAGCTTGTCGACTTCGGCTGGGTCAGACAGCTTGTCTTCCAGCACATAGAGGCCGTCTTCCAGTGTTGCCACGCCATTGTCTTCGTATTTGAACACGACGAGTTCTTCTGGCGTCAGACCCGCATCAATCACCTGCCAATATTCATTGTAGGTCATGGTGGACACGCAAGCCGCCTGACCTTGCAGGATTGGATCGACGTTAAAGCCCTGCTTTAGAACGGTCACTCCGTCCGCGCCGCCATCGGTAGAGATGCCGAGCTGGCTCATCCAGCTGAGGAACGGAAATTCGTTGCCGAAGAACCAAACACCAAGGGTTTTGCCCGGGAAGTCGGCGGTCGTGGACACGCCCTGATCCTTTCGGCAGGTCAGCATCATGCCAGAAGATTTGAACGGCTGCGCGATATTGACCATCGGCAGACCTTTTTCGCGCGCGGCCAGAGCTGCCGGCATCCATTCAACGGTGACATCTGCGCCACCGCCTGCCAGAACCTGTGTTGGCGCGATGTCAGGGCCACCGGCGTTGATCGTGACGTTCAGGTCTTCTTCGTCATAAAAGCCTTTGTCCAAGGCCACATAATAGCCCGCGAACTGGGCCTGCGTGACCCATTTCAATTGCAATGTAAAATCGTCAGCCGCCTGCGCTGTGGACGCAAGTGCCGCGAGGGCGAAAGCTGTGAGAGTCTTTTTCATCGTAGTCTCCTTGTTGGATTTACTGGGTGCTATTGTTTTTTTCTTTGGGACGGGTGCCAGAAGGTCACGGCCTTCTCGACAAGGGCAACCCCTCCATAAAATGCCGAGCCCGCGAGAGCGGCGACGACAATCTCTGCCCACACAAGGTCAAGGGCGAGCTGCCCGACGCTGGTGGAAATTCTAAATCCCATGCCTTTGATGGGAGAGCCGAAGAACTCGGCCACGATTGCCCCGATCAGCGCCAGGGTGGTGCCGATTTTGAGGCCGTTGAAAATAAATGGCATAGCCATCGGCAGGCGCAGTTTCAGCAATGTGGTGAGGTGGCCCGCCGCATAGGTACGCATCAAGTCGCGTTGCATAGCCGAACTTTCTTGCAGACCTTGCACCGTGTTCACGAGCATCGGGAAGAATACCATGACAACGACGACGGCGGATTTGGACTGCCAGTCAAAGCCGAACCACATCACGAGGATGGGCGCGATGCCGATGATCGGCAGGGCTGCCATGAAGTTGCCGATGGGCAAAAGGCCGCGTTTCAGAAAGTCGTAGCGATCCACCAAGATCGCCAAAAGGAAGGCCGAGCCGCAGCCAATGATATATCCACTAAGTGCGCCTTTCACGACCGTTTGCACGAAGTCGACCCAGAGGATGTCGAGTGAGCTCGCAAAGGTCACGGCAATCACGCTGGGCGCGGGCAGCAGCACCGGTGAAATGTCGAACCCATGCACGAGGCACTCCCAGACAAAGAGCAGCGTTGCCCCAAAAACAGCAGGTGGCAGCAGCGCATAGATCCCTTTGTTGGGCAGACGCGACAGGCGCACGTTCAAAAGCCATCCCGCGACCCAAGCGATCACTCCGAAAAGAAGCCACATCATGCCATGCCCATCCTTTTCAAAGAGATACGTTGCAGCATTCCGATAATGCCGACCATCGAGGCCGCAAGGGCTGCGGCCATCAGAAGGGCGGACCAGATCTGAATGGTTTGACCATAGTAAGACCCGGCCAAGAGGCGCGCACCGAGGCCTGCGACGGCACCCGTGGGCAGCTCTCCGACGATGGCGCCGACAAGGCTCGCGGCCATGCCGATCTTCATCGAGGTGAAGAGATAGGGCATTGAGGACGGTAGGCGCAGTTTCCAGAATTCCTGCGTGCCGCTGGCGCTCCAGGTTTTCATTTGGTCAAGCTGCATGGCATCGGGGCTGCGAAGACCTTTGACCATGCCGACAACGATTGGGAAGAAGGACAGATACATCGAGATGATCGCCTTAGGCAGCAACCCCGAGATCCCGATGGAATTCAGAACCACAATGATCATCGGTGCGATTGCTAGGATCGGGATGGTTTGACTGGCAATAACCCAAGGCATCACCGTGCGATCCATCACACCGCTGTAGACAATGCCAACGGCCAAAGCGAAGCCCAGCGCCGTACCCAGACCAAAGCCCAGCAACGTGGCCTGCATGGTGATCCAGCTGTGGTAAATCAGCGAGCGTTTGCTGGTGATTTTCTTTTCGACGGTCGTCTTCCAGATTTCCGCCCCAACCTGATGCGGGGCGGGCAAGCGTGGCTTTTCCTGGCTCCACGTGTCTGCAATCAGTTCAGACGTTGAAAGCGTCACATCAGCCCGCTTGGCCTTGTCCAAAGCCCAGGCAGAGTTCAGCGCAACAGCCGAGCCATACCAGATAACAATCAGCGCCGCGATCATGGTGAGGACTGGGATAATTGATCTCATCGCGTCCACTCCATGCGCAATTCACGGATGGTCGAGGGGGGATCGGGATCGAATTCTTTGACCGGCTTAAAGCCCTCGCGTTTATAGAACCGTTGCGCGCCTGTGTTTGGAACATGCGTGTTCAGGCTTAGGAAATCGCGGCCCTCTTTCACTTTGTTCATCAGCCGCTTGCCGTGCCCCAGCCCCGGCGTGGCGCAGTAAAAGCCCCAGATGTGATTGGCCTCTGCCTCGCAAGACAGATAGGCCTGCACGGGATCGCCCAGAACCCACATTTCTCGATGCGGCAGGCCTTTGCCGATCATGGCCTCGATCTCTTCTGGGGGTACGTCACGATCCATCCATGGCGTCTCATCAATCCACGCGTTTATGATTGCCGCAATCGCTGGCACATCTTCCTGAGTGGGACGACGGACCTCCATCATCACACCTCATGTCCTGCACGCAGACCGTCGCGGACGCGATGCGCGATTTCGATGAATTCTTTGCTGTCGCGGATATCTAGTGGCCGCTCCTTGGGCAGAGTGCTTTCGATCACATCGGTGATCCGGCCCGGGCGCGGAGACATCACGACGATCTTGGTTGAGAGATAAACAGCCTCGGGGATCGAGTGGGTCACAAAGCCGATGGTTTTGCCGGTGCGTGCCCAGAGCGCGAGCAACTGCTCATTTAGGTGATCGCGCACGATTTCGTCCAAAGCGCCGAAGGGTTCATCCATCAACAGGATATCCGCATCGAAGCTCAGCGACCGCGCAATCGACGCCCGCTGCTGCATGCCGCCCGAGAGCTGCCACGGGAATTTCTTACCGAAGTCTTCCAGTTCGACCAGCTCGAGCACCTCTTTCACGCGACGCTCTTGCTCGGCCTTGTCCATGCCCATGATTTCCAAGGGCAGCTTGATGTTGCCGGCAATCGTGCGCCAGGGGTAAAGGCCTGCCGCCTGAAAGACATAGCCATACGCCCGCGCACGGCGCGCCTCGTCTGGGGACATCCCGTTCACAGTCAGCGACCCGCCCGTCGGAGTCTCAAGTGCCGCCACGCAGCGCAGGAATGTGGTTTTGCCACAGCCTGACGGGCCAATGAACGACACGAAGTCTCCCTTGTTGATTTCAAGATCCACGTTCTTCAGCGCGTGCACCGGGCCGTCGTTGGTCTCAAATGTCAGGTCCAGCGCCTCGGCGCGGATCACGGCATCTGTCATAGTTCCCCCTGTCGCAGATTTCGCGAGCATGTTTTCGCCCTTTGGGCTGTCGTTCTATACCCCGGTGGCCGGAATGCCTGTGCGCTGCACAGGACGGGGCGCGGTGAGATCTTTCCAGGTCGAAAGGGCTTTGTTCACGGTGCCGTTCGCGTCACGGGACACGAACTTGCCATGGCCCTCTTGGGTTTTGATTTCCCCGTCCGCGACCGCGACCTGTCCACGGGTCAAGGTATAGCGCGGCAGGCCTTTGACGTGCTTGCCTTCGAACACATTGTAGTCGATCGCAGACTGTTGGCTTCCAGCCGTAATGGTCTTTTCCTTCTCAGGGTCCCAGACCACGAGGTCTGCATCCGCACCCACCAAAACAGCGCCCTTCGTCGGATAGCAATTCAGGATCTTGGCGATATTGGTCGACGTCACAGCCACAAATTCATTCGGCGTCAGACGACCTGTCGCGACGCCGTGCGTCCAGAGCATCGGCATCCGGTCTTCAAGGCCTCCGGTGCCATTCGGGATCTTGGAGAAATCGCCAACGCCATAGCGTTTCTGCTCTGTCGTGAAGGCACAGTGGTCTGTGGCAACCACACTCAGAGACCCCGATTGCAGGCCCGCCCAAAGCGATTCCTGATGCCGCGCATCCCGGAACGGAGGCGACATCACACGGCGCGCGGCATGGTCCCAATCATCGACGAAGTATTCCCGCTCATCCAAGGTCAGGTGCTGAATCAGAGGCTCGCCCCAAACCCGTTTCCCCTGTTGACGCGCGCGGCGGATCGCTTCGTGGGCCTCTTCGCAGGAAGTATGCACTACATAGAGCGGCACGCCCGCCATGTCGGCGATCATAATGGCGCGATTTGTGGCCTCTCCTTCGACCTGGCTGGGGCGCGAATAGGCGTGGCCTTCGGGGCCGGTGTTGCCTTCGGCGATCAGTTTTGCGGTGAGTTCTGCAACCACGTCTCCGTTTTCGGCATGGACCATGGCGATGGCACCAAGTTCGGAGAGGCGGTTGAAGGAAGCAAAGAGCTCGTCATCATTGACCATCAACGCGCCTTTGTAGGCGAGGAAATGTTTGAACGTATTGATGCCGCGCTGCTGAACCACGGTCTGCATGTCGTTAAAGACCTGCTCGCCCCACCATGTGACCGCCATGTGGAAGGAGTAATCGCAATTCGCGCGGGTGGATTTATTATCCCAACGTTTGATCGCGTCCAGAAGGCTCTCACCCTGATTTGGCAGGCAGAAATCGACCACCATCGTGGTGCCGCCAGCCAGTCCAGCGCGAGTGCCGGATTCAAAATCATCGCTGGAATAGGTACCCATGAATGGCATTTCCAAATGCACATGCGGATCGATACCGCCGGGCATCACATAACAGCCTGTAGCGTCCAATTCTTCGTTTCCAGACAAACCCTTACCGATTTCTGTGATCACGCCGTTTTCGATAAGAACATCGGCCTCATAGGTCAGATCTGCGGTGACGATTGTACCGTTCTTAATAACTGTCGACATGGCTACACACTCCCTTAGGTGTTGGCAAATTGCGCTGAGTAACGGGCGTTTAAGAAATTTCTGACATCGTAACGCTCAACAGAGTTTTGCAGGCGGAATCGATGACACGACGATGGATAATGGCCAGTTTTCTGGGGCTGATCTTGTCTTTGATGGTGCCCCGCATCGCGGTGGCAGAAGACTGGCTCTTGGTGGAAACGCGCAAGGTGCCAGGCAGTTGCGCGCATCCGCTGCTTTGCTTGCCAAAATCCGAGTTGGCCTCGCGCCATTTGCTGAAGCTCACGCGTAAAAACCAAAACAGCTTCTTTGGCTTTTTGAAATCTGTTGCCAGTGTCAGCGGCATTCCCGATGCGGCTGTGGCCGGGCTGCATCCTCCCGAACCCCAAGCGCTGCACAAACTGGACCTCGCGCCCAAACTGCGCCCGCTTGTTGATCACCCCGGCGTCTATTTTGACACGGTAAAACTGGATGAGGGCGAGGTTACCGCGGAGTTTTCGGAGTATGTCAAACGCAAGCTGGGGGCCCTTGGGCTGAAGTTTCTGACCGAAGAAGAATGGGAGGCCACGCCGGGCAAGCCGACCCTCTCGATCCGCTATGCCGCGCGACTTGAGTCCGCTGGGTGCATCGTGCCCTTTTCTGTCTCTATGACCCTCAAAGAAGAGGTCGTTCTGGTGCGTGACCCAAGCCAGAAAATCAGCGCGACGATCTGGACTTATTCGCGCCGACAGAATCTTGCGAATACGAACTACGGCCCCACTAATTCGCTTTGGGAGATCGTTGCGAAATTCGAAAAGGACTGGCGCGAAGCGAATAGCGCTGGCTGATCTTTGGCCAGAAGCGGACACGATATGATCAGCCAAACTGCGCATCAGCTGACGATTTCGGCCGTCTCTAGTACGGCATGCATCAAGACATCCGCACCTGCCGCAGCCCATTCTTTGGAAATTTCCTCGGCTTCATTGTGAGACAGGCCATCCACACAGGGACACATGATCATTGCCGTGGGCGCGACATCGTTGATCCAACACGCATCATGCCCAGCGCCGCTGACGATATCCATATGGGAATACCCCAGGCGTTCAGCCGCATCGCGGATTGACCCAACCAGCGTTTCGTCAAACGCTGGGGGATCGAATTGACCGACGATCTCGCAGGAAAATTCCACTCCAATGTCCTCACAAAGCTTTGGCGCTTTCTCCATGAGTTCTTCTGCCATCGCGTTGAGCTTGTCCAAAAGATGCGTCCGCATATCGACGGTAAAGACGACCTTGCCCGGTATGATGTTGCGCGAGTTTGGATAAACGTCGATGTGACCGATCGCTCCAACTGCGTTGGGCTGGTTCTTCATCGCGATTTCTTGCACGAGCTCGGTAATCAGGGCGAGGCCTCGCCCTGCGTTCTTGCGCATGCTCATGGGGGTCGATCCGGTGTGGCTTTCTTTGCCCGTCACCGTGCATTCGATCCAGCGCAGGCCCTGTCCGTGGGTCACGACGCCAATATCCTTGTTTTCGGCCTCTAGGATCGGCCCCTGTTCGATGTGCAATTCAAACATCGCATGCATCTTGCGCGCGCCGACTTCTTCGTCGCCAACCCAGCCAATGCGTGCCAATTCGTCACCAAATCGTTTGCCCTCAGCATCAACGCGGTCATAGGCCCAATCCTGCGTGTGTTTGCCCGCGAATACACCGGACGCCAGCATCGCGGGGGCAAACCGCGTGCCCTCCTCATTCGTCCAGTTGGTCACAACAATCGGATGTTTCGTCTTGATCCCAAGGTCATTCATCGTGCGGATCGCTTCGAGGCCACCTAGGACGCCAAGTACCCCATCGTACTTGCCGCCCGTGGGCTGGGTATCCAAATGCGAGCCGACATAGACCGGCAGCGCCTCTGGATCCTCGCCAGCGCGGGTTGCAAACATATTGCCCATGGTGTCCACCCCCATGGTCATGCCTGCAGCCTCGCACCATTCCTGAAACAGGGCACGCCCTGTCGCGTCGTCATCAGTCAGAGTTTGGCGATTGTTGCCGCCTGCGATGCCGGGACCAATCTTGGCCATCTCCATCAAGCTGTCCCACAGCCGATCCCCGTTGATCTTCAGGTTTTCCCCTGGAACCGCCATCTTAACCCTCCACCGAAAACATCAAACATACACTTGTCTGAAAAAGTTCCTGACCATATGGTCAAGAAGAGGTCACCATATGTTGACTAACCGGTCAAGATTTTTTTCAGGATGAATCCCCCCATGGCGCAAGCAAAACGCGCAAGCAGCAAAAAAGAGCGTCGCCAGGAAAGCGAAACGCTTATTTTGGCAGCAGCAGAAAAAGTCTTTGCCGAAGCAGGTTATGGCGGTGCCACAATGCAACTGATCGCTGATCTGGCGGGTCTGCCAAAGGCCAACCTGCACTATTACTTCCCGACCAAAGAAGCGCTTTATCGTCAGGTGGTTGAAAACATTTTTCAGATCTGGCTTGAAGCTGCGGATGCCTTCGACGAAGCGGATGGTCCTCGAGAGGGATTGGGCGCTTATATCGACGCAAAGATGGAGATCAGCAGACGCCAGCCCGCAGGCTCCAAGGTTTGGGCCTTTGAGGTCATGCACCGCGCACCTATCATTCAGGATTATTTGGAAACCACTTTGATGGAGTGGACGAAAGGGCGGGCTCAGCTGATCCAGGGCTGGATCGAAGAAGGCCTTATGGACCCGATTGATCCGCAGATTCTCTTGAATATGATTTGGGCCACGACCCAGCACTATGCGGATTTCAGCCACCAAATCGAGGTCCTGAACGGCAGCGAACCCCTGTCGGATGAACAGTGGGCTGCCGCCAAAACGGATGTGAAAAACATCATTCTAAAGGGTTTGGGCGTCAAATAACGCGTCTGGACCCCGCGCCAAAGCTCACTTAGGCTAAAGAATGAGACAAGAGACTTTCTATGGCGCCGAACGAGCAGACAGCTAAGAAACCAAGCCGCATTCAGCTTCGCAACCGGAGTAAAATTCTGGAAGCGGCCCTGGATGTGTTTTCGACGCATGGATATCGTGGTTCAACGCTTGATCAGATCGCCGAGGCCGCGGGCCTGTCTAAGCCCAACATCCTCTATTACTTTGACGGCAAAGAAGAGATCTTTGTCACGTTGCTGGGCAGCCTCGTAGATCAATGGATCGAGCCTCTGCGCCAGATTGATCCCGACGGCGAGCCCCTGGAAGAAATCCGCCGCTATGTTGCTCGCAAAGTACAGATGTCCAAAGACATGGAGCGTGAAAGCCGTTTGTTTGCGAACGAGATCCTGCAAGGTGCACCACGGATTGGCGAGCATTTGTCTGGCGACCTGCAAGAGTTGTTTACGCGCACGACGGGCATTTTAACGGCATGGATGGACCAAGGGAAAATTGCCCAGGTGGATCCAGAACACCTGCTCTATTCCATCTGGGCGACAACGCAGCATTACGCGGATTTCAGGTCGCAGATTGATATGCTGTCTGGCCACGGAAAGATCGATAGTGCGGACGCTTTTCTTGACCAGCTCTACGTCAAACTTCTGACCCCTTAAAATAGGAAAGCCGACCCAAAAGGGCCGACTTTCTCAGGGTTGGGAAAGTGGGGTTAACCCTATTCTGCGGCTTGAACAGACGGGTTATTAGGGTGTCCCAACCAGTTGCCATACTCTGCTTCAACGGGCTGCCCTGTGCGCTCATCCATGGCGCCGGGAGCGAGCGTTTCCATGGTGATGCAATTGTCGACAGGGCAGACATTGACGCAGAGGTTGCAGGCCACGCATTCATCGTCTTTGACGTCAAACACGCGATCTTCTGACATCGAAATCGCTTGGTGGCTCGTGTCTTCACAGGCTGCATAGCAGCGCCCACACGAGATACAGAGGTCCTGATTAATCCGTGCCTTGGTGACGTGGTTCAGGTTCAGGTATTGCCAGTCGGTGACATTTGGCACTGCGCGCCCGACCAGATCAGCGATCGAGGTCATGCCCTTCTCGTCCATATACTGGCTTAGGCCTGAAATCATTTCCTGCACGATTTTAAAGCCATAGGTCATCGCCGCCGTACAGACCTGCACATTGCCCGCGCCCAGCGCCATGAACTCGGCCGCATCGCGCCAAGTAGTGACACCGCCAATGCCTGAAATTGGCAACCCATGTGTTTCCGGGTTCCGCGCAATCTCTGCCACCATATTCAAGGCAATAGGCTTCACCGCCGGGCCGCAATAGCCACCATGGGTGCCTTTGCCGTCAATCGTTGGCTCTGGCGCGAAGCTATCCAGGTTCACCGAGGTGATCGAGTTGATCGTATTGATCAGGCTGACCGCATCGGCCCCTCCTCGTTTGGCCGCTTCGGCGGGATAGAGGATATTCGTGATGTTTGGCGTGAGCTTGACGATCACCGGCAGGTCGGTGGCCTCTTTGCACCAGCGCGCGACCATTTCGATATAGTCAGGCACCTGCCCAACTGCAGAGCCCATGCCACGTTCAGCCATCCCATGTGGACAGCCAAAGTTCAGCTCGAACCCGTCACATCCGGTTTCCGCGATCATGGGCAGGATCTTTTTCCAGGAGTCTTCTTCGCAAGGTACCATCACCGAGGCAACCAGCGCGTGATCGGGGTAATCCCGTTTGACCCGCAGCATTTCCTCAAGGTTCACCTCAAGCGGGCGATCTGTGATCAATTCGATATTGTTTAGGCCCAAGAGCCGCCGATCCGCACCATGGATCGCGCCATAGCGGGGCCCGTTGACGTTCACGACCGGAGGCCCTTCTTCGCCAAGGGTCTTCCAGACGACCCCGCCCCAACCGGCCTCAAAGGCGCGGCGGACGTTGTATTCTTTGTCCGTGGGCGGCGCAGAGGCCAGCCAGAAGGGGTTCGGGGATTTGATACCTACAAATTCGCTTTCGAGATTGGCCATTTTGCTGATCTCCTCTGCTTAGGCCGACAAGGCGGCGTGAATGTCTTCGGCCGCATCACGGCCTTCGGCGACAGCGGTCACGGTGAGGTCTTCGCCACCAGAGGCACAGTCGCCTCCGGCCCAGACGCCTGACATGCTGGTGCGCCCTGCTCCGGAGACTGTGATCTTGCCTCGGTCGATGTCTGGCAGATCGTCTCCGACGAGCGTCTGACCAATGGCCTTGAACACCTGATCTGCGGCCAGTCGGAAAGTTTCGCCCGTCGGAGCCAAATCGTCATCGGTATACTCGAACTCAATCTCGCGCACCGAGCCGTTGCCAATCACAGCACGAGGCGAAGCGTTGGTGATGATCCGCACGCCCTTGGACGCCGCCAGATCCTGTTCGAACTCAGAGGCGTTCATCCGGTCTTTGCCACGACGATACACCAAGGACACATTAAGCGCGCCCAAAAGCTTTGCCTGAACCGCCGCATCAACAGCGGTCATGCCGCCGCCAATCACAACGACATCACGCCCGATCGCAACGGAACCGAACTCCGAGGCTTGCCGCAGGTCCGCGATGAAATCCACCGCATCCAACACGCCATCCTTGTCTTCGCCCTCACACCGCAGCGCATTCACACCGCCAAGTCCAATGCCCAGGAAGACAGCATCGAACTCGGAGGTGAGGTCGCTCAGGGTCATCCCCTCCCCAAGCGACTTGCCGGTCTCGACTGTGATGCCTCCGATCTGAAACAGCCAGTCGACTTCTCTTGCGGCAAAATTATCGACGGATTTGTAGGTGGCGATGCCATATTCATTCAGGCCGCCTGCCTTCGGACGCGGGTCAAAAATCACCACGTCATGGCCCTTGCTGGCCAAACGGTGCGCACAGGACAATCCCGCAGGCCCCGCTCCGACGACCGCCACTTTTTTGCCTGTAGAGGCCGCGCGCTCAAACGGATGCACATTCGCATCCATCAGTGTATCAGTTGCATAACGCTGGAGTTCGCCGATCTTCACCGGCTTGCCCTCAGCCGCCTCGCGCACACAGGCTTGTTCACACAGAGTTTCCGTCGGGCAAACCCGCGCACACATACCGCCCAGAATATTCTGGGACAGGATCGTCTTGGCCGCCGCCTCTGGCGTACCAGAAGCGATTTGCCGGATGAACAACGGGATATCGATGTCCGTCGGGCAGGCCGTGATACAAGGCGCATCGTGGCAGAAATAGCAACGATCTGCGGCGACCATCGCCTCATGCCCATCAAGCGGCGAATGAAGATCGGCGAAGTTGTCGTCAATCACATCCTTTGCCAATCGACCGGCCACAACACCCGGCGTCATTTGACTCGTCATAACTCTCTCCTGTCTGGGTTTTCCCTGGATCGGAATTATTTTTATCATTCGGTCAAATTTTTATTTAGTCAACGAATATTTTCGAAAGGGGACGCGAACACGCAAAAACAAAAAGGCGCGCTCAATATTTGAGCACGCCAAAATTTCCGCGATATCGATGATTTTAATCTGAAATCTGTCTCAGATAGCGCGCGCAGCCTTTAAGGGCCGCAAAGTCATCGTCAATCAGGGTGACCGTGAAACCATTGAGCAACTCGTTGAACTCTCCTTTGTCCGCCATCTGCGCGGCAAAACCGAGACTTTCAAAATATGGCGTCACGGCGCGGGACACGCCTCCGGTGAAATAGATGCCACCGTAGGGCAAATGCGTGATCGCAAGATCTCCGGTAACTGCGGCCAATACGGTCATGTAATCGCGCATGGCGGCCGCAGCAGTCTCATCCCCCTCTGACACAAGCTGCATAACCTCTCCTGCTGGCAAACGGGTGCCCGCATGAACTTCGTATATATTTTGCAAGCCCTGCCCCGCCAGCAGCCATTCGATGCGGACGCCGCCGCATTTCGCTTCGATTTTGGCATAGAGGTCGGACAGATCTGATCGGTAGGGCGCAGTCATGTGGCCAGCTTCGCAGGACGGCACGATCAGGCGGTCTTTGTCTTTGTGGACCGGCACGATATTGAACCCTGTTCCCAGACCGATCACCAACCGAGACCCGACACGCCCAGGCGTACCTTTGCTCAGCGTTTTCAACGATCCAGCCGGCAAGTCATCCAAAGCAAACCCCTGAGCTTGCAAGTCGTTGATAACATCCACTGCCGGGGCTCCTGTTACGCGCGCGATGACGTCCCGGTCGATCTTCCAATCCAAGTTGGTCATTTGCGCCACACCATTGACGACCAAACCTGCGGCCCCTGCGCATGCGCCGGCCAACGGCCCTGGCTGTGCTTTGGCCAAATAGGCTTCGATCACGGATTGGAAACTCCCGCTGTCGGCATTTTTGTAGCGCTCTGTGGACCCTTCGATCAGACCGTTTTCATCCGCCAATCCGACGCGGGTGTTGGTGCCTCCGATATCGGCAACAAGGAAGAAACGGCTTGAAGACATAGGTGCGACTTTCGGGCTCTGCGATAATGTTAGCGCTCAACAACGCCCTTTCTCTATGAACAGTGTTTGCCCATCCGTTCAAGTGGTTCTTGTCGCGCTGACCCAAAAAACAATTTCCGATTAAAATAATAGGAATTGACTTTACCGATTAAATTAGTCAGAAATTAAGCGTAACCTACAGACAGGAAGCTCGACATGACTTTGCAAACCCAAATCTCGACCGCAGCCGATACGACACCGATCCATAGTGCAGATCTATTGACTGGGGAAAATGGATTGGCACGCATCGTTCTGAACGACCAGATTTATACTCTTCGCATCACGCGCGCCGGGAAGCTTATTCTGACTAAATAGCGTAAACATTCCCGAACCATGCAATTAAGGCGCTGATTTTTTCAGCACCTGCTTTCTTTTCGCGCTCGATCTGATCGAAAATTTAGCATTTCTAAATAATATGTAAAATATTTGTGAAACTAATCGCATCTAGGTTGACTCGCCCTATAGTGGCATTTATGTAATATCATAACCGATGAAAGAAAAGAAACGCATGTCAGTACAAGATCCTGTCCCGCCGAAACCTACGAGCATCCCATACTACAACGCAAAGGCCCTTCTCGGGCGGGGCAGCGAAGCGCGGATCATGTTGGACGACAAACTCTACACGCTTCGCATAACACGTGCAGGCAAACTCATTCTGACTAAATGAGCACTCTGAACCAGCACGCAAAAAAGGCGCCCTCCTTCCCCTGGCGCCTTTTTTCGTTTTTATAGTGCTTTGACTTAGACTTTACCCTTCCACGGGATCAGCCAGTTTTCCAAAGCGCGCATCCCTACCTCGATCATAAAGCCGATGATCCCGATCACGATGATCCCGACGATAATGATGTCGGTTTGCTGGAATTTCGACGCGGTCACAATCATCTTGCCAAGGCCAACGTTCGCCGCAACCAGCTCGGCCGCAACAACGGTGCCCCAACAGACCCCCATCGCAACGCGCGCGCCGGTGAAGATATCCGGCAGCGAGTTCGGCACGATCACGCGGCTGAGGATCTGCCACTTGGACGCCCCCAGCGAATAGGCCGCATGGACCTTGGAAATCGCCACGCCGGACACGCCGGATCGGGCCGCGATGATCATAATCCAGAGCGCGGCAAGGAAGAGGAGAACCACCTTGCCGAGCTCTCCGATCCCGAACCAAATAATGATCAGCGGGATCAAAGCGAGTGGAGGAATAGGACGCATGAATTCGACGATCGGATCAAACCATCCGCGCGACCAGCTGGTCAGGCCCATGGCGTAGCCGATTGGGATGCCGACCAAGGCCCCAAAGAGGAAGCCAAGCAGAACACGTTGCAGCGAGAACCGCGTGTGTTCGAGCAGCGTGTAGCCCTGATAGCCCTCTTGGTTCAGCCAGAAAAAGCGGCTGAACACGATCTCGGGCGCTGGCAGATAGAGCCGCGCCATGCGCAGACCAGTGGCCGGCGCGAAGGTCGGCGTGCCTTTGTCAGTCAAGGAAATCGTGCCCTCTGGGATCTCGACGGCCTCGCCCGGACCAACCGGAATACCGTTCAAGGCAACGACGGTAGAGCCCTCTTTCTTGGAAACCTCATCGTTTTTCCAAACGTTGATCACCTTGAACCCATAGCGCGCCACGGTAAGGGAATCGTTTTTCGCGAACCCTTCGCCCGGATCAACTGCAGCAGGCTCAGGCTCTTGACCCGGATTGCCGTCGGCATCCACCGTCTGCTGAATGTCTTCGCGATAGACTCGCATGGTGACCTCAGCATCATCCGTCGTGCCGTCTTCAAGCTGCGCTGTGTAGGTAAAGGTCACATCGCCGCTAAACGGACCCGGCAGTTTCGGCAAAGGAATCACCGAGTTGGTGAAGGCCACCCAAAGCCAAAACACTGTAATCACAGAGATCACAGAAGCCACACGATTGGCTTTGACCGCGCTTTCGTCGCCAAAGGTCACCGTCTTAAGCGAGTTGAACCCTTCACGCTCAAAGAAGCTTTTCAACAAACGCGAGGAGATAAGATACGTTCCAAAGAACGCGACCACATAAAGGCCGAGAACAAGCAAACCGGTCATGCGTTTTCCTCCGCCCGGCCCATGATTTCTTCTTCCATGTTCCAGATCATTTCCAGGATCTCTTCGCGGGTGCCCGCATAATCCTTATGTTTCTTAACTTCGCGCAGGTCATTGCCGACGCCGAGGTCTGCAAATGGCAGGCGATATTCTTTGTGAACACGCCCCGGACGTGGTGCCATCACCAAAAGGCGCTCGCCCAACAGCAGTGCTTCTTCGACCGAGTGGGTGATCAGAATGATCGTCTTGCCCGTGTCTTTCCACAGATCCAAAACAAGGCTCTGCATCTTTTCCCGCGTCAGCGCATCCAGTGCGCCCAGCGGTTCATCCATCAGGATCACGTCAGGGTCATTGGCCAGACAACGGGCCAAGGCCACACGCTGCTGCATCCCGCCGGAAAGCTCGTAGATCGCTTTCTCTTTAAAATCCTGCAGCCCGACAACTTCGAGAAGATGCTCCACCTTCTCTTTGCTCTCCGCGCGGCTGACACCCTTCATGTCAGGTCCGAACGAGACGTTGTCACGCACATTCATCCATTCAAACAACGCGCCCTGCTGGAATACCATGCCACGTTCCGGGCTTGGTCCCGTCACCAGCTTGTCGTTGAGTTTAATCTGACCCTCCGTCGGAGCCAAAAACCCGGCCACGATGTTCAAGAGAGTTGTTTTACCACAGCCCGACGGCCCGAGCACACTCATGAGTTCGCCGGATTTAATATCCAACGAGACATTTTGCAGCGCCTGAACATGACCGCCGCTGGGCAAATCAAAGCGCATTGAAATGTTGTCTATGAAAAGTCCAGACACCTGGATCCCCTTCTTACAAAGATGGGTCGCACACGTTTAACGTGCACGATAACGATGAAAAAAGGGCGCTAAACTCGGTTAGCGCCCTCTCTCAATACTCTTATTGAGACGCCGCGAGCGGGTCTGCGTTCACATTGTCCGCATAGGATGCTTTTGACGCATCAATAGAACCGGAGTTCACGAATACGTCTGCAACACCCTTCATGAAGGTCTGTGCATTGCCACCAAGCCATGCGCTGGACAGCTGCTCTTCAACAGTTGGGAAGACGAAAGTTGCCAGAGTCGCCGCGGTATCCGCTTCGCTCATACCCGCGTCTTTCGCGATCACTGGCAGCATTTTCGCGCGGTTGGCTTCATCCGCCCACATCGCGTTTGCCGCTGCAGTCACACCCAGGAAGGCCGCCGCTTGGTCGCTGTTTTCCGCAACATAGGAGGTTGGCGCGGTTGTCGCGTCAAACACCAGAATGCCCAGCTCGGTTTTCTCGGCACCGGTCAGCAGCACGTTGCCAGAGTTCAGCATACGACGCAGCGCGCCACCCCAGCCACAGGACATGTCCACGGCGCCTTGGCTCAGCGCCGCTTCACCTTCGGCTGGTGCCATGTCGACGATTTCCAGGCTCGCCAGATCAACACCGAAGTGCTCCATCTGCTTCAGGAAGCCGTAGTGCGCCGCGGTACCCAGAGGAACAGCGACTTTCTTACCGGCCAGTTCGCCTGCGGAATCTTTGTCGATTTCCAGATCCGCACGCACAACGCAGTTGTCATTGTCCGCGTAGGAGACGGCCACGTCCAGAACCTGAAGGTCCTGACCCGCGGAGGTCGCAACCACGAACGGTGGGATACCTTGGCTGACAGAGATCTGAACGTCGCCAGATGCCATCGCCGCGCTCATCGCGGTACCTGTGTCAAAGCTGACCCAGTTGATGTTGACGCCCAGGGCCTCTTCATACATGCCAGTTTCTTTCGCGTACTGGAATGGCATTGGCCACTCGAGGAAGTATGCGACGGTGATATCATCAGCCTGCGCCGCTTGAGCCCCTGCCAGGATCGAAGTCGTGGCGGCCAATGCGGCGAAAGTTGTCTTGAATTTCATAGTTTAGCTCCCGTTGATACGATGCCGCAAAAACACGCGGCTTGGTTTGGGTCGCAGCTTTTCGCTGTCTATTAAGTGCGCAGGTTCCCCTGCTGCCCCTTGATCCGACGGCATTTTTTCCAATCTGGCAAATAAAAAATGAAACCGCTTACAGGGTAATTCTTTTTTTGACCAGTTGGTAAATTAGCGATATGATACGCAAAATCACACGATTTCATGATGTTAGAAAGTGCATCCCATTGACGCGACTGACGAAGACCTTAATTTTGGACTTAATCAGAGATGGATCTGGACCTATTCGAATGCCCAAGATCAGAGCGAGGATGCGCCACAACGGGGCGAGTCTGTTCTCGCTCAGAATCTCGTGAAAACGCTTTAGAAACAATAAGGAGAGCCTGCGATGGATGGCAATCACCTCGACAACGACCTGTCCCGAGTCATCGCGGCAGATAAGGCCAATGTCTGGCACCACCTGTTCCAACACAAGGTGCTCGAAGAGAACGACCCGCGCATTATTGTCGAAGGCAAAGGCATGCGCGTCTGGGATCAGAACGGCAAGGAATGGCTGGATGCTGTGTCCGGCGGCGTCTGGACTGTAAACGTTGGCTATGGCCGTGAATCCATCGCAAAGGCCGTGCATGATCAGATCTTGAAGATGTGCTATTTCGCGCAGGCGGCTGGGTCCGTTCCAGGTGCTTTATTCGCCGAAAAACTCATCGAGAAAATGCCAGGCATGAGCCGCGTTTACTATGTGAACTCGGGCTCTGAGGCCAATGAGAAGGCCTTCAAAATGGTGCGCCAGATCGCGCACAAGAAATACGGCGGCAAGAAAACCAAGATCCTTTATCGCGACCGCGACTACCACGGCTCGACCTTGGCGACGATGTCCGCGGGCGGTCAGCAAGAGCGCAACATGCAATACGGCCCCTTCGCGCCGGACTTCATCAAAGTTCCGCACTGCATGGAATACCGCAAGCACGAACATGGGATGGAGCATCTTGAAGGCGAAGAACTCGGCATCGCGATGGCAAACCTCATCGAAGAGGTCATCCTGCAAGAAGGCCCTGACACCGTCGGCGCGCTTTGCCTAGAGCCCGTCACCGCAGGTGGTGGCGTGATCGAGGCGCCAGAAGGCTATTGGCCGCGCGTTCAAGAGATCTGCAAACAGTATGATGTGCTGCTGCACATCGACGAAGTGGTCTGCGGCATCGGCCGGACGGGCACCGAGTGGTTTGGCTATCAGCACTATGGCATCAAGCCGGATTTCGTGACGATGGCGAAAGGTGTGGCCTCTGGTTATGCGGCGATTGCGGTGATGGTCACGACCGAAGAGGTCTTCAATATGTTCAAGGACGACGCCAGCGATCCGATGAACTATTTCCGCGATATTTCGACCTTTGGCGGCTGCACAGCCGGCCCTGCGGCGGCGCTGGAAAACATGCGCATCATCGAAGACGAAGGCCTGCTGGAAAACTGCACCGCCATGGGCGCGCGCTTGCGCGGCAACCTCGAAGCGCTGATGGAGAAACACTCAGTGATTGGCGACGTGCGTGGCAAGGGTCTCTTTATGGGGGCCGAACTGGTCAGCGACCGAGACACCAAAGAGCCGGCGCCTGAGGCCAAAGTTCAGGCGGTCATCGCCGAATGCGGTGCGCAGGGTGTGATCATCGGCGCGACCAACCGCTCGGTTCCGGGCCGCAACAACACGCTCTGCTTCAGCCCAGCGCTGATCGCGACAGCGGACGACATCGACAAGATCACAGAGGCCGTTGACGTGGCCCTGACTCGCGTCTTTGGCTGAAAAATCGGGCTGCGCCACTACGGCGCGGCCCATTCGCCCGATTTGAATTGAGAATCGCGGCAGACCAGATTGATCCCCCTCTAGGTCCAGTTTAACGTGGCACCATGGCCATCTCTGTCGACACGTTCTTTCTGAACCCGCATTTCCAAGGCACTCTGCAGTCGCAGATCCAACAGATCATCGCCGAGGCGATTCTATCGGGGCGTTTTCGGCAGGGCGAGAAACTGCCGTCGACGCGCAAACTGGCAACGCATCTGGGTATCAGCCGGATTACGGTGACGCTGGCCTACACCGAACTCTTGGCGAATGACTATCTTACGTCGCGTGGTCGGTCAGGGTATTTTGTGTCCGAGAACGCACCTGAACCGCCGTCTTTCAATACGTTGCGCCAAACCGAAGACGCGGTGGACTGGTCCCGCGCCATCGGCAGTCGCTATACAGGTGGCAATGCGCTGAGCAAGCCGCAGAACTGGGCGAAATATAAGTATAATTTCATCTACGGACAGTCGGACCCCTCAATTTTTGATCACGCAAACTGGCGGCTATGCGCGCTTCAAGCCCTTGGTCAAAAAGACTTTTTCGCACTGACATCCGACTATTATGAACACGACGACGAACGTCTGGTCGAGTTCATTCTGCGCCATTCCTTAACGCGCCGTGGCATTCTTGCGCGGCCAGAAAACGTGTTGATTACGCTTGGCGCGCAGAACGCTCTTTGGCTGACGGCCCAAGTTCTTCTGACCCAGCGCCGCACGGCCGTGATTGAAGATCCCTGCTATCCTGCCTTGCGCGATATCCTCAGCCAATCACGCTGTCACGTTGTGCCTCTTCCCGTTGACCAGGACGGTTTGCCACCTGATACGATCCCGCCGCATTCCGACGTGATCTTTACCACGCCCAGCCACCAGTGTCCGACCACGGCAACCATGCCGATGGCCCGCCGCGAAGCGCTTTTGGAACGCGCCCGCGACATCGACGCGCTGATTGTCGAGGACGACTACGAGTTCGAAATGTCTTTCCTCAAGTCGCCATCGCCTTCGCTCAAATCGCTCGATGAAGATGGGCGCGTGATCTATGTCGGTAGCTTTTCCAAATCTGTCTTCCCCGGCCTGCGCCTCGGCTATCTCGTTGGTTCTGAAAGCTTTATTCGCGAGGCCCGCGCCTTGCGCTCGCTTGTTTTGCGCCATCCGCCGGGCCACACGATGCGCACTGCGGCCTATTTCCTTGGCCTTGGTCACTATGACGCTTTGATCCGCCGCACCCGAAATGAATTCGCCAAACGTCGCGATGTGATGCAAACAGCCATCGCGAATTTCGGCCTGCAGATCGCCAGCCATGAAACCCACGGAGGCTCGTCTTTCTGGATGCAGGCCCCGCGCGGCACCGACACCGAAGCCCTCGCGGCCAAGCTGATCGAGAAAAGCGTTTTGATCGAACCGGGCCGTCCTTTCTTTCATGGGCGCACCCGCCCTCGCGAATATTTCCGACTGGCCTATTCCTCGATCAATACCACCCGAATCCCGGAAGGGATCGAGTTGATTGCCAAGGCCTTAAAAGAGGGTTAGCACCTTCTGGACTTATCGGCGCATCATTCTGGCCCTACGCGCCAGCGCGCCGAGCCGCATATTCTGTTGCAGATGAATTCACGCCTGCCACGGAGCGCACCTCATGAAAATGACCACCGAAGAAGCCTTTGTTAAGGTTCTGCAACGCCACGGTATCGAACATGCATTCGGTATCATCGGTTCCGCCATGATGCCAATTTCAGACATCTTCCCTGCCGCGGGCATTACCTTCTGGGACTGCGCACACGAAGGCTCTGCAGGCATGATGTCTGACGGCTACACTCGCGCGACCGGCAAAATGTCGATGATGATCGCGCAGAACGGTCCGGGCATCACAAACTTTGTGACCGCTGTTAAGACGGCCTACTGGAACCACACGCCCCTTTTGCTGGTCACCCCTCAGGCGGCGAACAAGACCATCGGTCAGGGTGGCTTCCAGGAAGTCGAACAGATGAAACTGTTTGAAGACATGGTGGCCTATCAGGAAGAGGTCCGTGACCCGACGCGCGTCGCCGAAGTCCTGACCCGCGTGATCGCGCAGGCGAAACGCTTCTCGGCGCCAGCCCAGTTGAACATCCCACGCGACATGTGGACCCAAGTGATCGACATCGAGATCCCTGATCCGATTGAATTCGAGATGTCCTCTGGCGGCGAAAACTCCGTCGCGGCGGCCGCCGCACTGCTTTCCGAGGCGAAGAACCCGGTGATCCTGAACGGTGCGGGCGTTGTCCTGTCCAAAGGTGGCATCGAAGCCTCCATGGCACTAGCTGAACGTCTCGATGCGCCGGTTTGCGTGGGCTATCAGCACAATGACGCCTTCCCGGGCAACCACCCGTTGTTCGCCGGTCCTCTGGGCTACAACGGCTCCAAAGCGGGCATGGAATTGATCAAAGAGGCCGACGTGGTGTTGGCGCTTGGCACCCGCCTGAACCCGTTCTCGACCCTGCCGGGCTATGGCATGGAGTACTGGCCAGCGGATGCAAAAATCATTCAGGTCGACATCAACCCTGACCGTATTGGCCTGACCAAGAAGGTCAGCGTCGGCATCGTCGGCGACGCCGCCAAAGTGGCGACCGGCATCCTTGGCCAGCTGTCCGGCACAGCCGGCGACGAAGGCCGCGCGGATCGCAAAGCCAAGATCGCGGAAAAGAAATCCCGCTGGGCTCAGCAGCTGTCCTCCATGGACCACGAAGACGACGATCCGGGCACCACTTGGAACCAACGCGCCCGTGCGGACAAGCCTGACTGGATGAGCCCTCGCATGGCGTGGCGCGCGATCCAGTCTGCCCTGCCAAAAGAGGCGATCATTTCGTCCGACATCGGCAACAACTGCGCCATCGGCAACGCCTATCCGTCCTTTGAAGAAGGCCGCAAATACCTCGCACCGGGCCTATTTGGTCCTTGCGGCTATGGCCTGCCTGCCATCGTTGGAGCAAAAATCGGCCAGCCAGACGTGCCAGTTGTCGGCTTTGCAGGTGACGGCGCCTTCGGCATCGCGGTGAACGAGCTGACGGCCATCGGCCGCGGAGAGTGGCCTGCGATCACGCAGATCGTCTTCCGCAACTATCAGTGGGGTGCGGAAAAGCGGAACTCTACCCTGTGGTTTGACGACAACTTCGTCGGCACCGAGCTGGACACCCAAGTGTCCTATGCCGGCATCGCGCAGGCATGCGGCCTGAAAGGCGTCGTCGCGCGCACGATGGAAGAGCTCACCGACGCGCTGAACACCGCAATCGAAGACCAGAAGAACGGCGTAACCACTCTGATCGAAGCCATGATCAACCAAGAGCTGGGCGAGCCATTCCGCCGCGACGCGATGAAAAACCCTGTGCGCGTGGCCGGCATCGATAAGGCCGACATGCAGCCGCAAGAGGTCTGATTTGCTCGCCTTGCCATTTGGCTTTTCAAGTGGCGAGGCGCTTTTCCTCGCAGCCGCCCTCTTTGGGGCGGCTGTCATTCGCGGACTGTCTGGGTTCGGCTTTTCCGCGATTTTCGTACTTTTCGCAGCCCTCGTGACCAATCCATTGAGGCTTATCCCCGTTGTGTTTTCCTGCGAGATCCTAATGACCATTTTCCAAGCCAAAGGCATCGGCCCCTATATCGCATGGCGACGTGCGATCACGATGTTGATCGGCGCAGGCTTAGCGACGGTGCCTGCGATCTACATCATGGCGCGGCTCGATGATACGATGGCGCGGCTTGTGATCTCGGGCCTGATCCTGTGCCTTTGTGCTCTGTTGTTCAGCGGGTGGCAGATCAAACGGCCTGTCGGCGATGGTGGTCATGTCCTTGCAGGGATGGTCTCGGGCACAGCCAACAGCGCGGGCGTCGGGGGCTTGCCGATTGCGGGCTTTATGGCCGCACAACCCATTCCCCCTGCTATGTTTCGCGCGACGATGATCGTGTTTCTGACCGGCATCGACATGATGGCTCTGCCGGTGATGGCGATGAATGGGCTGGTTGGGCCTGATCTTGGTGTCGGCATACTCTTTGCGCTGCCGATTATCGGCACGGGTGTCTGGGTCGGCAGTCTCAACTTCGAACGCATCCCGCAAAATAGATTCCGGCAGGGCATCATTGTTCTGATGACGCTCCTTGCCCTCGCCAATATTGCGAGGCTGGCTCTATGACACTCACGCCTGTCCAACAGCTTCAATCTCTTGCGCCGAAAACGCGCGCAAAGATTGCCCTGAGCGAGGGGGCAGAGCCCCGGACGGTCGCCGCAGCACTACAGGCGGTCGATCTGGGGCTCGCTGATATCGTCTTGGTCGGAGAAACCGACGAAATTCTTTCGGAACTTGGCAAATTGGGAGCCGCGCCCTCTGAGAGCATAGAGATCCAAGACCCAAAAACCTCCGAACTGACCGAGGCCGTTGCGGAAGCAGTTTACGAGAAACGCAAACACAAAGGGATGAGCCAAGAAGGCGCGGCTGCCAAAGCGCAAGATCCGCTGGTTTTTGCCGCGGCCCTCGTGCATATGGGATTGGCGGATGGAACCGTCGGCGGCGCGATTACTGCGACAGCCGACGTTATCCGCCCAGCGCTGCAAGTGATCGGCAAGGCCGAGGACGCGGAGCTTGTGTCTTCTTTCTTCTTGATGCTTCCGCCCAAGGACGCGCAAGTCGGCCAACGTGCCATGCTTTATGCGGATTGTGGCTTCGTCGTAGATCCAACAGCGCTGGAACTCGCCGCCATCGCAGCCAGCGCGGCGCAATCGGCGGACGCCCTGCTTGGGGAAACGCCAATCGTCGCGATGCTCTCGTTTTCCACGACCGGCAGCGCACGTCACGCAAAGGTCGACAAGGTCACCGAAGCCACAGAGATGCTGCGCGCGTCCCACCCTGATCTTGTGGTCGACGGAGAACTTCAATTCGACGCCGCCTTTGTGGCCGAAACCGGCGCGCGCAAAGCACCAGACTCACCGGCGGCAGGCCGTGCGAATGTGATGATTTTCCCGTCGCTGAACGCGGGCAACATTGCTTATAAAATCACGGAGCGCGTTGGGGGCTATACAGCCATTGGTCCGATCCTTCAGGGGCTTGCCAAACCGGCCAACGACCTATCGCGCGGATGTTCTGTCGAGGATATCGTGCAGATTATCGCGGTCACGGTTCTGCAGTCCCTGAGATCGCAAACTTCATGAGTGTCGCAAGTCAGAGTTTTGGGTTTGATTCGGCAGGGCTAATGGCGACCCTGCGCCATTGTCTTAAACATGGCCCAAGGACATCTGACGACCTCAAAAAAATTTCCAAACTCTCTGCGACCCGCAAGCCGCACAAAAGCGGATCAATTGTGCATCAATTTCGCACGTTTGCTGAGAACCGAGGGTCTCATTTGGTCTCGGCGGCTGCATCAATGTTGGGAAATTTGCGTTCGACTTTGATCAAAGCACAGACTGAGAATCTCCTAGAGTCCAATCCCGCGAAAAAAATTATGGCGCTTCATGCGGTTTTGGGATTTTGTCCTACGGAAATGAACGCTACAAGAACGCACACCCACATCACAAATCGACGGTTTTCAGCCTTTTCTTTGGGTCTTCGTCGAACAGACAAATCCTCCTCCAGCACCTGTCAGGCGCTGTTGGACCTGATGACGGGGACTGCACCCAAATGACCAATCGACCACTCAGATTTCGCCTAAGCGTACTGCGCCCAGCGATCTTCGCACAGGTGTAGAAGAGAGGAAGCCAGATGCCATTCAAGCAACCTGACATCGACACATCCCCCAAGGTCTCGGACGAGATCCGCAAGACCACATGCTACATGTGCGCCTGCCGCTGCGGGATCAACGTGCACATGAAGGACGGCAAAGTCGCCTATATCGAAGGCAACCGTGACCACCCGGTGAACCAAGGGGTTCTTTGCGCCAAAGGCTCTGCCGGGATCATGCAGGTCAACGCACCGTCGCGACTTCGTAAGCCGCTGAAACGTGTCGGTCCCCGTGGATCGGGCGAATACCAAGAGATCAGTTGGGAAGAAGCCATGAGCACAGCCGTGGGCTGGCTCACCGAATTGCACGAAACTGCACCTCATAAGCTCGCGTTCTTTACCGGCCGCGATCAGTCGCAGAGCTTCACCTCCTTCTGGGCACAGCATTTCGGCACACCAAACTACGCAGCCCATGGCGGTTTCTGTTCCGTCAATATGGCGGCGGGCGGCATCTATACGATGGGCGGGGCGTTCTGGGAATTTGGGCAACCCGATTGGGATCACACCAAGCTCTTTATGCTGTTTGGTGTGGCCGAGGACCACGATTCCAACCCGATCAAAATGGGCATCGGCAAGATCAAAGCGCGCGGTGCAAAGGTGATCGGCGTGAACCCTGTGCGCAACGGCTATAACGCAGTGGCGGATGAATGGGTCGGGATTACTCCGGGCACAGATGGCCTGTTCATTCTGGCGCTGGTGCATGAGCTGATGAAGGCCGGCAAGATCGACCTTGACTATCTCGCGCAGTTCACCAATGCGCCGGTTCTGATCGACAAAGATACTGGCCTCTTCCTGCGCGATGACGATGGCAAACCGCTGGTCGTGGACCGCGTCACGGGCAAGCTGACGCCGTTTGATCAAAAGGACGTTCAGCCGAGCCTCTCCGCGACGCATGAAGGTCATCGCACAGTCATGGCCTTGATGGCCGAGAAATATCTCGATCCAAAATACGCGCCTGAGGCTGTGGCTGAGGCCACAGGCGTTTCCGCGAAGAAGATCAAAACCATCGCTGCCGAACTCGCGCGCGTCGCCTTTGACGAGGCCATCGAACTGGACCGCGAATGGACCGATTTCCGCGGCAACACACATAGCAAAATGACCGGTCGTCCCGTGTCCATGCACGCCATGCGCGGGATCTCGGCACATTCCAACGGCTTCCAAACCTGCCGCGCGCTGCACGTCTTGCAGATCCTGCTGGGCACGGTCGAGACCCCCGGGGGTTTCCGGTTCAAACCGCCTTATCCAAAGCCTGTTGAAGCCCACCCGACCCCACACGGCGACCGTCGCCCAGGCAAAGCGCTCGAAGGCCCGCACCTTGGTTTCCCTCGCGGTCCCGAGGATTTGCTTCTCGACAGCGACGGCAACCCGCAACGCATCGACAAGGCCTTCTCTTGGGAAAACCCCATGAGTGCGCATGGCCTCATGCATATGGTGATCTCAAACGCCTATGCGCAGGATCCTTATCCGATCGACACGCTGTTTATGTATATGGCGAATATGTCGTGGAACTCTTCGATGAACACCTCTGGTGTGATCGAAATGCTGACCGCGCGCAACGACAGTGGCGGATACCGCATTCCACGGATCATCTATTCTGATGCTTATAGCTCGGAGATGGTCGCCTATGCCGACCTGATCCTGCCTGATACGACCTATCTGGAACGCCACGACTGTATCTCTCTGCTGGATCGCCCGATCTGTGAGGCCGACGGGGCTGCGGACGCAATCCGCTGGCCGGTGATTGAACCGGATCGCGACGTGCGCGGGTTCCAGTCAGTTCTGATCGAACTCGGCGCCCGCATCGGCCTGCCTGCCTTCATGAAAGAAGACGGCTCGCCCAAGTGGAAAGACTACGCCGACTATATCGTCAATCACGAGCGCAAGCCTGGGATCGGGCCTTTGTCTGGCTGGCGCGGTGAAGACGGCGACAAGACCGGACGTGGCGCAGTGAACCCTGATCAGATGGACGCCTATGTCGCAAACGGCGGTTTCCATATTCACCATGTCCCAAGCGAGGCGGCTTACTACAAACCGTGGAACACTGCATATCAGGACTGGGCCGTGGACCTTGGCCTTTATGACAGCCCGCAACCCTACCTGTTCCAGCTCTATTCTGAGCCCATGCGCAAATTCCAACGCGCCGCCGAAGGGCATGGGGACCGTGTCCCGCCAGAACACCTGCGGGATCGCCTGAAAGAAGTCATGGACCCTCTGCCGATCTGGTATGAACCGTTTGAGGAGCAGGCTGTGGACACCAAGGAATACCCCATCCACGCGCTCACCCAGCGCCCGATGGCGATGTATCACTCTTGGGGCACGCAAAACGCTTGGCTGCGTCAGCTACATGGGAAAAACCCGCTCTATGTGCCGCAGAAACTCTGGGACGAGCATGGGTTCAAAGAGGGCGATTGGGCGCGGGTAACCTCGACGCATGGATCGATCACCGTACCTGTGGCGCTGCAAGCCGCGCTGAACGAAAACACCGTCTGGACTTGGAACGCCATCGGCAAACGCAAAGGCGCTTGGGCCCTGTCCGAGGACGCACCCGAAGCCCGCGAAGGTTTCCTTTTGAACCACCTCATTCACGAGCTCTTACCGCCCAAGGGCGACGGGCTCAGATGGGCCAATTCAGACCCAATTACAGGCCAAGCGGCGTGGTTTGACCTGCGCGTGAAAATCGAACGGGTCGATGCCCCTGCCGAGGCGCAACCAGCTATGAAACCGCTGAAATCTCCGGTCGAACAAGGGCCAGACACACTTGAATGGAAGGTGGGCAAATGACAACGCTTCCTCAATCCACAGAAAAGAAACTCGGCCTTGTCATCGATCTGGACACCTGCGTGGGCTGCCATGCCTGCGTGATCTCCTGCAAAGGCTGGAACACGGAAAACTACGGCGCGCCGCTGTCGGATCAGAACCCTTATGGCGATGAACCGATGGGCACCTTCCTCAATCGCGTGCACAGCTATGAGGTCACAAGCCCCGGCGAGACTGCCAAGACCGTGCACTTCCCGAAATCCTGTTTGCACTGCGAAAACGCGCCTTGCGTGACCGTTTGCCCGACAGGCGCGAGCTATAAGCGGCAAGAAGACGGCATCGTTCTGGTCAACGAAAAGGACTGCATCGGATGTGGCCTTTGCGCCTGGGCCTGCCCCTATGGCGCGCGGGAACTGGATCAGGCCGAGGGGGTGATGAAGAAATGCACCCTTTGCGTTGACCGGATTTATAACGAGAACCTGCCAGAGGTCGACCGAACCCCTGCCTGTGTCCGCACCTGCCCTGCTGGCGCACGTCATTTCGGGGACTTCGCGGATCCAGAGTCCAACGTATCCAAACTGACCGCAGAGCGCGGTGGCATGGACCTGATGCCGGAACTCAATACAGCTCCGGTCAACAAATACCTGCCACCCCGTCCGAAAGACACGTGGGATTCTGAGGAAAGCGTGCTTGCGCCCTTCCTCGCCCCAGTGGCCGAAGAAACCACCGGCTTCCTTGGATGGCTCGACAAACAGCTTTCCAAACTGCCCGGCGATAAGGAGACCAACTGATGCATCCAGCTCCTTCAGTCATCATCTTCACAACCCTCTCCGGCATCGGCTTTGGCATGCTGGCGTGGCTCGGTATCGACGCGACGCCGCCGCAAGGATGGGTCGCTTTCGCCTTCTTCTTCATCGCCTATGCCTTGGCGGTCGGAGGGTTGATTTCCTCGACCTTCCACCTTGGCCATCCAGAACGCGCGCTCAAAGCCTTTACTCAATGGCGCACTAGTTGGCTGTCGCGAGAGGGCGTGTGTGCGGTCGCGGGCTTGTGCGTGATGGGCCTTTATGCGGCAGCGCTGATTTTCCTAGGGACGCATGTGCCCATACTCGGATGGATTGGCGCTGCGCTCAGCTTGCTGACCGTGTTCACAACCTCGATGATCTACGGCCAACTGGCGACGATCCCTAGGTGGAATACACCACTAACATCAGTGCTTTACCTTGCCTATGCGCTCACGGGCGGCGCTTTGCTGACCGGGCGCGTATCCGTTGCGATCACGCTCCTATTGGTCACCACCGCCGTTCAAATCATGTGGTGGCTGCGCGGTGACAAAGCCTTTGCAGATCGTGGCAGCTCACTGGAAACAGCAACGGGCCTGGGTAACTTGGGATCCGTGCGCTCGGTTGCGCATCCGCATACGTCTCCGAACTATCTTATGAAAGAATTCATCCACGTGGTCGGCCGCAAACATGCGCAGAAACTGCGGATCATCTCGCTGATCTTGATGGCAGGCCTGCCGATCCTGCTCTTGTCGATCCACGTCGGCCATATCTTTGCGCTCTTGGCCGTGCTCAGCCATGTCGCAGGCGTCGCCACGTCGCGTTGGCTGTTCTTTGCAGAGGCGGAACATACCGTCGGCCTCTACTACGGGATGCGCTAACCCCCAAAATCAAAAAGCCCGCAACATCTTGCGGGCTTTTTTGATGGAAAGACTACGCTGCTTACTTAGCAGGAGTGTGCAGGTAATCCGTCCAGTGGTCGCATGCCTCAGAAGACTTCGCGACGGCGGCGATTTTGGCAAAAGTCGCGGCAAAAACAGAAGCGAGTTTGGTCATGGTGACATCCTTTCGGGAGCGTCGTTTCGATGACAGGGTGATACGCGGGCCGTAGCGCTCGTGGTAGATGCGATTCCGCAAGCCCGATATGCGTTCAGCGCAAGGCGCTCAGATCATTGACCTTTTCCAAACTGGAAACAATCGCCGCCACATTTGTGACACATTTGCATCGCCGCACCCTCTAGCCTTTGGCATATAACTTACGTTGCATAGACCTTTAGCGGCGACTCGCCCTAGATCGACTCTCTAGCCAGTAAAAAGCCAACGGAGTGAATGGATGACCATGGGTCGCAAGTTCAACACTTTAGCCACTCTTCTCGTAACCTCGTCTATTGCCTCCGGTGCAATTGCCGCGGATTTTGTCGTGAACACCGCCGAGACCGTAACCAACGCGGGCATTGGCTATGACGACCACGATACGATGACGATCACGTCCAGCGGCTCTATTCAGGTGACAGTAAACGAAGCAGTCAGCAACGAGGTTGATTTCTTTACCCTGACTAACAATGGCATCTTGTCAGCGACCAACGCAGTACCTCCGGTGTTCCCGCCAATCACACCTTTCGCCACAGCTGGCGTGGCATTTCTGGGCACCAACAACACGATCATTAACAACAACACGATCACCTCTTCGCATTTTGATGCAGTCAACGTGAATGGCGCAAACACAACCGTCATCAACAATGGCACCATGAATGCGGGCACCGACGGTATCGCCGTCAACGGAGCCAACACACGCGCCACGAACAACGGCACGATCACCTCGACATTTGATGGCTTCTACCTGTTCGGAGACGGCGCCATCGTGACCAACACTGGCACGGTCACCGCGGGCGACGATGGTATCGATACTGACGGCGACAATGATGTGATCGTCAATCGCGGCACAATAACAGCGACACAAGACGGCATAGAAACCAATGGCACCGGAGTTGTCGTAACCAACTACGGCGTCGTTGTCGGTGGATCGGACTCCTATGACCTGAATGGTGCCAACAGCACGCTGAACCTGGTCTTTGGATCTCGAACTGAGGGCCTGCTCAGCTTTGATGGGGCTAACGCGACTTTCAATATCGGCGCGGGGTTCAACGGAGCCTTCACCACTGACGGCGGCAACCCGACCACGATCACAGCCGCGCGTGGTGCGTTCGTTCAGGACGGCAACACGATCTACGTCGTAAACCTGGACCAGAATTTCAACGGGCTGTCCCAAGCGGCCAATACCGCTTCAAATCTGCACGCGACGGCCCAAGGCCAATCCCGTGCCGGGCGCAACGATGTGGCGACTCAAGGCCTGACGCCAAATCGCGCGGGGCCATGGATCCAACTGTCCACCGACTTTGCTCAAGGCCTAAGCAGTTCCAACAGTGGAGGGTTCACCACCCGCGGCGGCCAGATCACGGCTGGCTTCGCGCTCTCAGACAGCCTCGGCTTCTATGCTGGCGTCAATGATGCCCGCGCGAAGCTGGCAAATAGCTTTGAGACCGACAGTGAAACTCTGGTTGCTGGCCTCTATGGCACGTTCGATCTGGAAGGTGTGATCTGAACTGGTCCCTATCGGCTGGCCGCACCAGCAATGACGCACTGCGCCAAATTCAGAACAACACGATTGCCGGCGGCTGGGAAACGGCGACTGCGGCCTATGACCAAAGCTTTGTCGCGCCATCGCTAAGCTACGCCCGTCGTCTGCAGCCGGGCCTGATGATGGATCTGGAACTTGGATATGTGGCCTTGGAAACCGATGGCTACACGGAATCCGGCGCGACCAACAACGCTACTTTTGGCGCGCGCACCACGCATGTGGCGAGCCTGACGCCGAAGCTCAGCTGGACCACAATCGACAGCCCGATCCCCTTTGACATGTCCGCAGGTGTTCAGTTCCGCAAGTACTGGGGCGATCCGGTCAGCGTGACCATCGGCGCGGCCAATGGAAGCTTTGTCGACCACGACAACGGCATCGAAGCCCGCGCCTTTGTGTCTGGCCGCGTGGAATATCCTTTAGGAGATTCATGGATGTTCACAGGATTTGGCGAAGCAGGTCTGTCCACCTATCGCACCGTGAACCTTAGCGCAGATTTCCTAATCAGTCGCGATTTCTAAACGCGCTGCGCGGGATTATTTCCCGCGCATCCGATCAATCCATCCGCGCAAACGCCCCCGGCTTTCAGCGATTGAATCGCCTGCGTCAGCGAGGCTATCACCGACGTCTTCGATCACCGGATCAATGCGCGCACGGCGGAACCGGACCCAGCGCACGCGGATTGACCAAAAGATCGCCGCAAAGATGGTCAGGATGATGATGTTCATCCATGGGATAAAACTGACATCTGGCCCCTCGACCACGCGAATACGCACGGCATTTGGAAAGATAGACAGGAACTCGTTGCGCCAGCCATAGTGGCGCACAGCCACCCATTCCGGCGCGTCTTTGGTCGAGATCGCGTCATTGGCCTCGGTATAAAGGTTCGCCGTGTCGAATTTGAAATAGAACGGCCAGCCCCAGCCAGTGTCCTCATTGCGATAGACCATGGCTTCGCCGTCAGGTTTCACGCCCTGAATGAACTGCACGTCGCGATTGGTCAGCTCTGCCGATTGCGCATCAGGACTGGACCAGAACATCCGCGTCCAATCGTTCAGCTCCTGGCGTTCCTCATAAGTATTCACGATCCGCACAATATCGTTCTGCGGCAACGTGTAGTGAAACACCGCAAAAACCAAGAGCCAGAACGTGCCCCAGAAGCCCCATTTAACATACGCCATCGAGGGCTCCTTCAGTGAAAATTGGTGAAATAGATCGTGGCCACCATCGCCACAAACGGCAGGATGTAAACCCCAAGGATGAGGCCGCGGCGCAAGCGGCTTTCATAGGCGAGTAACTCTTGGCTGACTTTGGTTTCCTGCGCCTCAGCACCCATGCTTTCGTACTCGGCCAACAGCCGATCACGCCGGTTCGCGCGCAGATGGAAGTAAAGCGCGAAATACAGCACCGTCAAAAGCACGAAGGCGATGATCAAAAGCCGAGCAAAACCTGCCATTGAGAAAGTCCCCTTATTCCCGTTCCCCCATAACATAGGGGCTCGGGCGTGAAATCCCTAGGGTGAAGCCCCGCCAGATTTTCCCCACTGCCCATTCCTTACGCGATTTTCGCGGGCTTGCCACTTCATGTGCAAATTCTACTTGAAGGCCAGCCGCGCGGATTGCTACGCAGCGCGCGAGGTTTTTGCAGTCACTTTGCCCCACAGGAGGCCCCATGACCCAAAGAGAGAAAATCGCGCGTCTGGTGGACAGCACCCGATTCCAAAATGCGATCCTTGCGGTCATTTTGGTCAATGCCGCGACATTGGGGCTTGAGACATCGGCCACCATGACCGACTCATACGGGACCTTAATCAAATTAGTTGACCGCACGTGCCTCGCGATTTTTGTCGCCGAGCTTTTGCTGAAATTCTACGCCCGCCGCATGGCGTTTTTCACCAATGGCTGGTCTATGTTTGACTTGGTCATCGTCGCCGCCTCGCTGATCCCCGGTGCCTCCAATGTGTCGGTCCTGCGTGCAGCCCGCGTGCTGCGCGTGTTGCGCGTGGTCTCTGCGGCCCCCCGGATGCGGCGCGTGGTCGAGGGGCTGGTCTTGGCTCTGCCGGGTATAGGATCGGTGTTCCTATTGATGGGGATCGTCTTCTACATCGGCTCGGTTATGGCCACGAACCTCTTTGGCGACGCCTTCCCAGACTGGTTCGGCACACTCGGTCGCTCTGGCTATTCCTTGTTTCAGATCATGACGCTGGAAAGCTGGTCCATGGGCATCGTGCGCCCTGTGATGGAGGTCTACCCCTTTGCATGGCTGTTCTTTGTGCCCTTTATTCTGGTGACCACCTTCGCCGTGGTGAACCTTTTGGTCGGTCTCATGGTGAACTCGATGCAGGACGCGCATGAAAGCGATGTGGATGAGCAGACTGGCGACTACCGCAAAGAAGTCATGGCGCGGCTGGATCAAATCCAAGCGCAACTGGACGGGATGAAAAAGCAGGGCTAGCTTCGCATTCAAGCAATGCGAGACCAGACCATGCAAACCGGACCAAAGAACCTGATCACCGATGTCGCGGGCCTCAAGGTCGGCAATGCACAGGATGCACGGGTTAAGTCAGGGACCACGGTTCTGACGGCCGACGCACCCTTTACCGCAGCCGTGCACGTCATGGGTGGTGCACCGGGTACAAGGGAAACGGACTTGCTTGCGCCGGATAAAACCGTCGAAAAAGTCGATGCTTTGGTGCTGTCGGGCGGATCCGCCTTTGGTTTGGACGCGGCCTCTGGCGTCGCGGACAAGCTTCGCGCAGATGGCCGAGGCTTTCTGGTCGCGGATCAGAACGTGCCGATTGTGCCCTCTGCGATCTTGTTTGATCTGCTCAATGGCGGCGACAAAGGCTGGAGCCGCTCGCCTTACTACGAATTGGGAAAAGCAGCCCTCGCAGATGCATCAGAGGACTTCACCCTAGGCACGCAAGGCGCTGGAACAGGCGCAACCACCGCCTCGTTCAAAGGCGGTCTTGGCTCGGCATCGCTCCTCACTCCCTCCGGTCACACCGTCGGAGCGCTCGTCGCTGTCAACGCGCTCGGGGATGCGGTTGTACCGGACACCGGCAATTTCTGGGCCGCCCCGTGGGAAATCGGCAAGGAATTTGGCGGACGCGGCTGCGCGGCCAAAATTCAAACCGCATGGCCCAAAACCAAACTGTCTGACCAGAACACCACGATCGCCATTGTCGCCACAGATGCCGACCTCTCCAAAGCAGAACTGACCCGCTTTGCCACCGCCGCGCATGACGGAATGGCGCGCGCACTTGTTCCGTCCCATACCCCAATGGACGGAGACCTCGTCTTTGGCGTGTCCACAAATGCGAGGCCGATCCAAGACCCTCTCGCCGATCCAATCCTGCTTGGCCATGCCGCAGCCACCTGCCTTGCCCGCGCAATTGCCCGAGGCGTCTATGCCGCCACCTCATCCGAAGGCGACCTCCTCCCCAGCTACAGTGCGGCCTATCCACACGGCTAACCCGCTTTGTCATAAAACCGCTGCGCTCACGTCACATAGGCTTAACACCCGCCCGTCATCCCGCCCCCACCTATATTGAAAATGGAGGGATTGATGTCTGCGCGTTTCCTTTGCCTGACATCGGCCGTAGCCCTGACCGCTGGTCTGGCCCACGCCGAAATGAATTTTAACCGTATCGCAAGCTTTGCCACGCCTTTGAACATGGCGGCGGGCGAAGACACTAAACGCGAAACCAGCCCCGAGATCATCGATGTGACGGCCGACGGGATGACCCTGGTCTACACCGACAGCCCTCTCGAAGCGCTTGGCCGCGTCGACATCACCGATCCAGCAAACCCGCAGCCTCTTGGCAATATCGCTCTGCCAGGCGAACCGACCTCTGTCGCTGTGATCGGTGCGACCGCCTATGTCGGCGTGAACACATCCGAAAGCTACACCGCCCCCTCCGGCATGCTGAAAGCCATCGACGTGGCAACCGGTGCGGAACTGGCGTCCTGTGATCTGGGCGGTCAGCCTGACTCCATCGCGAAGTCCAAAGACGGCGCCTTCATCTCTGTCGCCATCGAAAACGAGCGTGACGAAGACCTGAACGACGGCCTCATCCCTCAGCTGCCAGCTGGCAACTTAGTGATGATCAACACAACCAAAGGTGGCCTGGACTGCGCGTCGTTGAAAATGGTGGACCTACGTAGCCTCGCAGACATCGCGCCGAGCGATCCAGAGCCGGAATATGTGTCCATCAACGGACTGGGTGAAACGGTGATCAGCCTTCAGGAAAACAACCATATGGTTGTTGTGTCCAAAGACGGCGAGATCGTGAACCACTTCTCTGCAGGTGCGGTTGACCTGACCAACATCGACGCCACCGACGAACGCGCGATCCTGTCTTTCACAGAAACCCAAATGGGTCGCCTGCGCGAGCCGGATGCGGTGGCATGGATCGACGACAACCACTTCGCGACCGCGAACGAAGGCGACTATAACGGCGGCTCGCGCGGCTGGACCATCTTCAACAAGAATGGCACCGTTGTTTACGAAAGCGGCACTGATTTCGAGCACGCCATTGTGCAGATCGGCCACTACCCTGACAAACGTTCCGACTCTAAAGGTGTCGAGCCTGAGTCCGTAACATTCGACGTCTTCAACGGAACACCATTTGTCTTCGTCGGCGCAGAACGTGCCTCCGTTGTGGGCGTCTATAACGTCACGAACCCTGCCGCTCCGGTTCTGGAACAACTGCTCCCATCCGGTGTCGGCCCAGAGGGTTACGTGACAATCCCATCCCGCAGCCTGCTGGTCTCTGCGAACGAAAAAGACCTGATCGAAGACGGCGGCGCGCGTGCGCATGTCATGATCTTTGAGCAACAAGAAGCACCTGCAGTTTACCCACACCTCACCTCTGAAGACATGGACGAGCTGACCGGTTGGGGCGCGATCTCTGGCATGGTGGCTGACAAGGACGGGATCATCTGGGCAGTTAACGACAGCTTCTATCTGTTCCAACCGACGATCTTTAAGATCGACACCACCCAAACCCCTGCGAAAATCGTCGATGCGATCCGCGTTGTCCGCCAAGACGGCAATCCAGCGCAACAGATCGACATGGAAGGCATCACGCTGGACGGCAAGGGCGGCTTTTATGTTGCATCCGAAGGCCGCACCGAGCGTGTGATCCCGCATGCGATCTATCACGTCTCTGCAGAGGGCGTGATCAAGAACCGCAAGGGCGAAATCGGCCTGCCTGCCGAGCTGATGGCGGTTGAGAAACGCTTTGGCTTTGAGGGCATCACCCGCGTCGGCGACACCCTGTGGATGCCAGTTCAGCGCGAATGGAAAGATGACCCGAAAAACCATGTGAAACTGGTGGCCTATAACCTGAAGACCAAAGAATGGGGCGCGGTGCATTATGAAAAAGCCGAGCCAGCCAAAGGTTGGGTTGGCCTTTCGGAAATCACAGCCCATGGCGACTATGTCTACATCATCGAGCGCGACAACCAGCATGACGCGCGCGCGGTGACCAAAAAGATCTACCGCGTGGCTCTGTCCGATATGGCGCCAGCGCCTCTGGGCGGTGCGCTGCCTGTGGTCAAAAAAGAGCTGGTCCGTGACCTGATCCCGGACCTGACCTCGACCGGTGGCTATGTTCTGGACAAAGTCGAGGGTCTTGCGATCTTTGAAGACGGTACTGCGATTTTCTCAACCGACAATGACGGCGTGGATGATCACTCTGGCGAGACGATCTTCATGAACATTGGCAATATCGAGAGCCGCAATTTCTAAGACTTCAATCTAAATCAACGACACCGCGCGGAGCTCCTTCGCGCGGCTTTTTATTGGGCTTGTGGTCGAGTACCGCTCGCCTATGCTGCAGCCGAAAGGGGCAGCCATGACATTTCAGGATCTTACTCGCCTCGCAGCTCTGGTCTTTATATCAGTAACATTGATCGTCATCGGGGATACCTGCGGCAAGCTGTTGGGGCAACGCGGAGTCGATCCTGCCTTTATCGCCTTCTCGCGGTTTTTCATCGGCGCATTGGTGATCCTACCCATCAGCGGCATTCGGTTGCACGAGATCAAAGGCTTGCTGAACTGGCGCATCATCCTGCGTGGTGCTCTGATTGCAGGAGGGATCCTGTCTATCCTCACCGCCTTGAAAACAGAACCCATCGCTAATGTTTTTGGCGCGTTCTTCATCGGGCCTGTGGTCGCCTATGTTCTGGCTATCTTTCTCCTTGGTGAGCGCCCAACGCTTGGCCGCAGCCTGCTGCTTGCCCTTGGCTTTGGTGGCGTCATGCTGGTCGTAAGGCCCGGCTTTGACATGAGCCCTGGCATCGGTTTTGCGCTCTTGGCAGGTACGTTTTACGGCTGTTTTCTGGTTGCCACCCGGGTAGTTGCGAATGAGGCACGCCCTAGGCTCTTACTCCTCTCGCAACTTGTTGTTGGCAGCATACTTCTAGCGCCCTTGGGGGCCTCGATCCCGTTGCCCGAGGGATCAGCCGCGCTTTACCTTTTGATCCTCGGCAGCGCACTTGGATCCGCATCTGGAAATTATCTGCTCGTCGTGGTCAATCGTCGTGCCGAAGCCAGCCTGATCGCCCCGCTGATTTACACACAGCTTATTTCCGCGACGGCCGTCGGACTCTGGGTTTTCGGAGACGCACCTGATCCCGTTGCAATGCTTGGACTGATCCTGATCCTATTGTCTGGCACCGGGTCTCTCTGGCTACGCTGGCGCTCAGCCTAGCGTTCAAAGATCACTGGAAACCAATCTTCTCGCAACACCTGCCCCGCGACCATATCATGCCCGGGAAATGGCGGAGATGTGCGCCCCGGCCGTTCGACATAGCGCGCGTCATCCCCAATCATGCGCAAAGAAAACGCCCGCCGCCGCGCCTTGGCTTCATTGCCCCGCGCGCCATGTAAGATCGCAAAGTTGAACGCCACAGCGTCGCCCGGTTCCATCGCCCATTCCCGGATCTCCATGCCCTCGGCATCCGGATCCGGCACCGGCATATAGGCGTCCTCATCGGGATAGAAATTCTCTTCTGACAGCCAGCGCGTCGGCAAGACCGGCTTTTCCCATTTGTGAGACCCCGCCACGCAGCGCAAAGATGCTTCGGTCACAGGATCGACCGGAGACCAGAAGCTGACGTTTTGAGTACCGTCGACGAAATAATAAGGCCCGTCCTGATGCCAAGGCGTCGGCTTGGACGTGCCGGGTTCTTTGACCAGAATATGGTCGTGAAACACCTGAACGCGCGATGATCCCATCAAATCCGCCGCGACCTCGGCGGCTGCAGAAGTGCGGATCACCTCTTCAAACTCGGGAATGCGCGTCCAGTTGCAATAGTCATCAAAGAACCGGCCGGCCTCGCCCTCTTTGAGGTTTTCGGCCGCGTAAGGGCCTGGTTCTGCCATGTTGCGATCTATGCCCGCACGCAGGGTTTCAACGTGATCGGCAAACATGCCTTTGATCAGGACAACGCCATCGCGTTGAAAAGCATCAATGTGGTCTTGGCTCAGTAACGCGTGCATGGGCAGTCCTCCGAGGACAGAGCCTATGACCGACGGCTAGGCAGGGTCAACTTGGAAACACACCTCCAAGCCTGTCACAGCAAAACAAAAAGCGGAGGCAGATGCCCCCGCTTTGATCATCTAGAAAACTGATAAGTGCCGTTAGTTGACAGCCTTCGCGTCGACCACATCCGCTTCAATCGCAGGCTTGCCACGCGCGATTTCGATGCGACGGGGCTTCAGCGCCTCAGGCACTTCGCGCACAAGCTCGATGTGCAGCATGCCGTCTTCGTGGCTCGCTCCGGTGACTTTCACGTGATCGGCCAGCTGGAACTTGCGTTCAAAGGAACGGGTTGCAATGCCACGGTGCAGGAAGGTTTTCTCATCCTTCGCAGGCGTCTTTTTTGCAGTCACGATCAGCGCGTTTTCCTTGACCTCGATGGCCAGGTCTTCGGCGGCAAAGCCGGCGACAGCGAGCGAGATGCGGTAGGCATCATCTGCGGTTTTCTCAATGTTGTAAGGGGGATAGCTGGGCACCGACACATCAGAGGTCAGAACGCGATCCATCATGTCTGCGATTTGGTCAAAGCCAACAGAGGCACGGTAGAGCGGTGCGAAATCAAAGCTACGCATAGAGTCATCCTTTCAAAGCGACAACGTTTTGGGCCTTCCCATTGGGGACAGGCGGTTATGTCCCGGACCCGACTTCGGCGTCCGATGAGGATGAGATATGAACGGGAATTTCGCGTTTCAAGGCTTGAGAAATTTTGCGCCGCTCGCGGGGCGATTTTGATCCACTGTGATGCGTTTTGCGCCGGTTGAAACCTGCGGCAGGCCCTGTGGACGGGCAGCATTGCTCAGCCTGTCGACAATGCCATTTAGCTTCATACCAATGGTGCGGTTTTCACCTGCCTCAGTCTGCCAGTTCCCCGATACGAGCGACAAAACACGGATGCGACCGTCTTCCATAGCAAACACCGGAGCACCTGAAGATCCAAAGGTCGTGTCGCAGTCAAACTCCCAGAGCTGCGCGTTCTGGCGCATGACATTGCACTCGGGTTGCCAACTCATCGCCTGGGCGCGACCCCGGCCATAGGACATAACTTGCACACGATCGGCACGGTCGTGGCCTTGGTGGATCTTAAAGGGGGAGGCTTCCAGAAAGGATACAGGCCGATCCAAACGTAAAATGGCGACATCCAATGCGGCGTCCTTGGCCATCATAATGGGGCCGTTGTAGCGAAACTCTGGCGACATCGTGTAGGACACCACGCGGCGTTCAAACAGAGACTGGCCGTTCAGGTAACCCGCCCGAAATACCGCACCTTTGACGTCGATTTTGCGCGCTGTCTTGCGTTCAAACAGGCAATGCGCCGCCGTCAACACCTGATCTTTGGAAATCAAAACACCCGTGCAGAAGCCCGATGGCAAATCGAGGCGACCAACCGCCTCCCATCCCAGCATATCGCCGCGGTTTTCCATGACTTCCAACGCGCTGCCTGCTTGCACAGCGGACGCAAAAGAAGCGAAAATCCCAAAAGCGAGCGCAGTTAAACTCTTCACGGATTAAGAGCCTATTGCCGAGGTCAGCGTCGCCAAAACATTACTCACGCCAACTGCCAAAGACACGGGTTCTCCATTGGCCTTCGCCATCGCGGAAACCACGGAAACCACACGCGGGTGGCCCTGCTGGATCTGCACCACAGGCGCGCCGCTGGTGCCAAAACCGGCTTGGCAGGTCGTCACAAAAACTCCTTCTGGACGCGCGGACATATCACAAGAGCTTTGCGTCAGCGCCGTATCCGCACGGTTTCTGGCATAGCTCACAACACCCACGTTGCGCCCCAATTGCGGGGTCGACACGCCAAGGCTTGCGACATCAAAAAGGTTCACCGGCTCGCTCAGCCGAAGCAAAGCCACGTCATAGCGCATATTGCTCAGCTCACCTTTTTTGGCACGAATATATTTCGGGTGGATGGCCGCGCGTTTCACACGCAACGTGCTGACGGCATTCCCGCGCCTGAGACCTGCGTTAAACCTGAATTCTGAGACATCTAAACGTCGATCAGTCTTGCGATCATAAAGGCAATGCGCCGCGGTCAGAACAAGATCTGAGGACACCAAAGTGGCCGTACAAAACCCCGTGTCGCCTATATCCAGCCTGCCAATCGCTTGCATCTGAGCCGTCGACATCGACTGCTCTAAAGGCGTGAGGTCCTTGGCAAGGACAGGCGCGGCAATGGCAAGCGCCGCGGCAAGGCATAGGGATCTGATCATGACAGCTCCAGGTTTCAATCCAGAGCAAGATCGGATCCCCAAGGGGCGAAACTAGGGTCGCTTTGAGGCTTTGTCGCGGAGTCTTTGGCCCGCTATTGCCGCAGTTGTGTCTCAAATGAGGCGGGGAGCTTCGCCGGGCGCGGCCCCCCGGTGGCCCAATCCACCAATTCGACCGTATGCAGGATCGGCACCTCGGTGCCCGAACCGATCTGCATCATGCAGCCGATATTGCCTGCTGCGATCAGGTCAGGCGACTTGGCCTCAAGCGTTTTGACTTTGCGTGCCTTGAGTTGGCCGGAAATTTCCGGCTGCAGAAGATTATAGGTCCCCGCAGAACCACAACAGAGATGCGGATCAGCAGGCTCTACGATCTTGAACCCCAGCTTCTTGAGCACATCTTTAGGTGCGGTTTTCACTTGTTGACCGTGCTGCAAGGAGCAGGCCGCGTGGTAGGCCACAGTCATGTCCTGTTCTGGCAGCGCCGGAATGTCGAGCTTGGTCAGCAGCTCGGAAATATCCATCGCGATCTCAGACACCTTCACCGCATCTTCGGCCAATGGCTCATTGCGGAACATATGGCCATAGTCTTTGACCGTCGTGCCGCAGCCCGAGGTGTTGATGACAATCGCATCTAGTCCCTCGCCGTCCATTTCCTTGCGCCACGCGCGAATATTCGCAGCCGCGCTGGAGTGGCTCAAGTCCGTCTTGCCCATATGGTGTGTGAGCGCGCCACAACAACCTGCGCCTTCGGCTACGACCACTTCACAGCCCAAGCGCGTCAGCACCCGGATCGTGGCGTCGTTGATATCCGTATCGAGCGCCTTTTGCGCGCAACCTGTCATCAAGGCGACCCGCATCTTGCGCGGAGCTTCAGACGTGAAGCTCTGAGGATCATCGTTGCGGCTGACAGGCGGGATCTGTTTTGGCGCCATTTTGAGCATCGCTTTGATCCGCGCATCAGGGATCAACGGCGCGAAAGGTCGTCCGATCTTGGCCGCCAAAAGCGCCAGACGGAAGCGCATGGGGTATGGCAGGATCTGCGCCAACGCCCAGCGTAGGGCACGATCTGTGAACGGCCGTTTGTAGTTCTCGTCAATATAGGCACGCGCGTGATCGACCAAATGCATATAATGCACACCCGAAGGGCAGGTCGTCATACAGGCCAAACAGGACAGACAGCGGTCGATATGTTTGACCGTTTTCTCATCCGGCACCCGCTCGTTTTCCAGCATGTCCTTGATCAGATAGATCCGACCCCGCGGGCTATCGAGCTCATCGCCCAAGACCTGATAAGTCGGACATGTTGCCGTGCAAAACCCGCAATGCACACAGGCCCGCAGGATTTCATTGCTGCGCTGGAAATCGGGGGCTTCCAGCTGCTGTTCCGTAAATTCCGTCCGCATGGCTTACCCCATCAAACCGGGGTTCAGGATGCCCCGTGGATCAAATTTCTTGCGCAAAGACTGGGTGAGCTTCGCCACCCCCGGCGCTTCTGGATGAAAGCGGTCATGGCCTGTGCCGCGCATGAGCGTTGCATGACCTGGCAGCCCCCCCATCTGAGCGCGCGGATCCACGCTGTCTGGCAAGACCATCCAGATAAGCCCTCCCCCCCAGTCATAGAGCGCATTCTCTGGCGCGAGCTTTGCCACCAAGCCCGGCGCATCGGAAGGCTTCACCGAGACCCGCCAAAGATTGCCCACTTTGCCTTCAAAGACCGAGCAGTCCCGCACCCAAGCCCAACCGGCCTTGGTCCGCGCCGGATCAGTTTCAATCGCGACGTCTCCAAAGCGGCCCAACAGCTCTTTGAGTTGCGCCAAGCGATAGGTCACAGACTCCTCAAACCCTTCGATCCGGATCATGGTCACGGGATGTGCATCAACACCCGACTGCGCATGCGCCGCGCCGGTCACCTCGTAAGGCGCACCCAATGCCGCACTCATCGCGGCGACGGCGTCGGCGTCCGAAAGACCGTTCAACAGCAAGACGCCGGTCATCTCAGGCGTCGGCAAGACCTTGAGGCTGACCTCTGTCAGAACCCCGAGCGTGCCATGGCTGCCAGACATAAGCTTGACCAGATCATAACCCGTCACATTCTTCATAACGCGCCCGCCATTGCTGACGATGTCGCCAGAACCATCGACAAAGCGCACGCCCAGCATGAAATCGCGACATGCGCCTGCCGTCACACGCGCAGGTCCCGAGTTGTTCATCGCTGCTACAGCGCCAATCGTCGGCGCGCCTTTGGTACCCAGAACCCCGCGCAGGTCTCTTGGATCAAACGCAAGGCGCTGGTTCTCTTTGGCGAGCATGTCCGAGATATCCGCAACCGGCGTCCCCGCCTTAGCAACCAGCGTCAATGCCCCCGGTTCATAGAGGGTCACGCCATTCAGACCAGCCGTACTTAGGCGGGTCGCGTCGGCGATGCCCATACCATTCGTACCGCCCCCTTGGATCGAAAGCGGAGCATTCGCGGATGCAATGACCTGCGCCAAATCCGCCTCGGACTGTGGGCTTAGAATATCCGTCGTCATGCTGCGGCTCCTTGCGCACCGCGACGGCTCTCGCTTGTGTCTAATGGGAAGACCTTGGCCGGATTGAGAAGCCACTTGGGATCAAACACGTCCTTAACCTTCATCTGCGCCTCAAGGTCTTCGGGCGTATACTGGTGGCTCATTAGGTCACGTTTCTCGATGCCCACGCCGTGCTCTCCGGTCAGACAGCCGCCCACCTCGACACAAAGCTTGAGGATATCTGCCCCAAAAGCTTCACATTTCTCGAGGTCTCCGGGTTTGTTGGCGTCAAACAGGATCAGGGGGTGCATATTGCCGTCGCCCGCGTGGAACACGTTGCCGACGCCCAGCCCATAATCCTTGGACAACTCCCCGATCCGTTGCAGCACATAAGGCAGTTCTGACACGGGGATCGTGCCGTCCAGACACATGTAATCGTTGATCTGTCCCATCGCGCCGAAGGCAGACTTGCGCCCCAACCAAATCTTTGCGCTTTCATCAGAAGAGCGGCTTTCGCGCAGCTCAACCGGATCGTGTTTCCGAGCGATCTCGGAAATCCGCGCGAGTTGCGCGTCGATTTCGGCGTCCGAGCCTTCGACTTCGATGATCAGCAAAGCCTCGCAATCGGGATAGCCCGCGCCTGCGAAGGCCTCGGTTGCACGAATACAAGGACGGTCCATGAATTCGATGGCCACCGGCAGGATGCCCGCTTTGATAATGTCGCTCACGCAAGCCCCTGCGACCGCATTGTCGTCAAACCCAATCAACGCAGGCCGCGCGCCTTCGGGTTTTGGCAGGATGCGCAGCGTGGCTTCGGTGACAACGCCAAGCTGGCCTTCGGATCCACAAATGACCCCCAAAAGGTCCAGACCCGAGGCATCCATATGCGCCCCGCCGATCTCGACGATTTCACCTTCCATCGTCACCAGTGTGACGCCCAAAAGGTTGTTCGTGGTGACGCCGTACTTAAGACAATGCGCGCCACCAGAGTTCATGGCGATATTGCCAGAAATCGCGCAAGCCAATTGCGACGAGGGATCTGGCGCATAAAAGAAGCCGTTTTCCTCTACCGCTCCAGAGACGCTAAGATTGGTACGACCCGTCTGAACGCGGATGAACCGGTTGGGATAGTCTGTTTCCAGAACATCCGTCAGCCGCGCCACACCCAGCACGACACTGTCAGAGGTTGGCATAGACCCACCCGCCAGGGACGTGCCTGCCCCACGCGGCACAACAGGGACATTCATCTGGTGACACACCTTCAACGCAGCGGCGACCTGCTCTGTTGTCTCCGGCAAAACCACCGCCAGCGGAGGGCAGCGATAGGCGGTCAGCGCATCACATTCATAAGCGCGCGTCTCTTCCGGCGCGTCGATCACGCAGCCTTCAGGCAGAACGGCCTGCAACGCGGCCACGATCTCGGCCTTGCGCGACAGAACAAACGAATCTGGGGTGGGTAGCTCCATGCCTTCCTCCATTTTGGTAAACTATTATAACCAATTTTAGAGAATGACAAGATATCGGTGACACTTTAGGTAGGAGGCATGATTTGGATGGATCGCCTCGCGCTTTTTACAACCCTCGACTTTGTCGCCGTCGGGTTTGTTTTGGTGATCTGGTGGGGGATGACCCATCTGATCGAGAACCCACCCAAATCCCGACCTTCCATGTCCAACCTCATGGCTGATTACCGCCGCGAATGGATGCAGCAGTTCATTCACCGCCAACCACGCATCTATGACGCGCAAATTGTCGGAGGCTTACGGCAGGCCACGGCGTTCTTTGGATCGGCCACATTGCTTGCCATCGGCGGAGCCTTGGCCCTGATTGGAAACGCGGATCAAGTCAGTGGCGTGGCGAGCGATTTTGCCTTGATGGAGGCCCCAAGATTCGTTTGGGAAATCAAAATAGTGCTGATTTTAGTCTTTACGACCAATGCCTTCCTGAAGTTCGTCTGGTCTAATCGCCTGTTCGGGTATTGCTCGATCGTCATGTCCGCTTTGCCAGTGGACACCACGGACCCGCTTTGTGACTTGCGTGCGGATCAGGCGGCGCAGATCAATATTTCCGCGGCCCGCGCGTTTAATCGCGGCTTGCGGTCGGTCTATTTCGGACTGGCGGCCTGCGCCTGGCTGGCTGGCCCATTGGCATTAATTGGAACCACCATCCTGACCGTCTTCGTGATCTATCGCCGAGAATTCGCGAGCCTGTCGCGCGCAACCTTGCTGCGCAAACTCTGATCACACCCGGTGATACGGAGATCCTGCCAGGATCGACGCAGCCCGATAAAGCTGTTCGCTCAGCATCACCCGCGCCAGCATATGTGGCCAAACCATCTTACCAAAACTCAGCGACATATCCGCTCGGTTGCGTAAGCTCGGGTCAATTCCGTCCGCACCGCCAATGATAAACGCCAGATCTCCGGCCCCATCATCGCGCAACCGCGCCATCTGCTGCGCGAACTCTGGCGAACTCATCAGCTTGCCACGTTCATCCATCGTGCAGATCCGTGCGCCTTTCGGCAGAACACCGGCCAACAACTGAGCCTCAGCTGCCATGCCTCCGCCTTTACGATCCTCGACCTCATGCAGCTTCACCGGCCCGAGGCCCATGGCCCGGCCGGTTTTGTCAAAACGGTCCAGATAGTCGTCAAGCAATGTGCGCTCTGGGCCTGACCTAAGCCGGCCCACCGCACAGATGTGAATTTTCAGCGCCATCTTAAATCCTCGGGCTAAATGCCCTTTGATAGCTTAGGCGGAACCGCCCTGAACCCACATCTTTTCAAGCTGATAGAACTCGCGCACTTCCGGACGGAAGACATGCACGATCACATCACCTGTATCAATCAACACCCAATCGCCAGTGTCCTTGCCCTCGATCTTAGAGGTGCGCCCCGTGGTCTGTTTGATCTTGTCCACGAGTTTTTCGGACATCGCCGCGACCTGACGGGTCGAGCGCCCGGAGGCCACGACCATATAGTCGCCAATCGAAGACCGCCCGCGCAGGTCGATTTGCACGATATCTTCGGCTTTGTCGCTTTCCAGGGATTGGATGATGAGCTCTAGCAGCTCGGCACCGCCAAGATCGCTTTTCGCAACCTGCGGCATTTCGTTTTCAGCGGCTTTCGCCACGTCCACATTTAAAGACAGAGATCTGCCCTCCTTTCATACGCACCGTAACGCCCCGGTGCCGGGCATAGGTTCAAGATAACCCTTCTTTTGGATATTTCCAATGCGCCTCACGTGATTGCGAAGCAGTCATGGTAATTTTGCCGACAGGCGCGACACAATGGGCTGTTCGTGCTGGTTTTCCGGGAAATCGCCGTCGGGGACCGTTTTCGCAAGGGGTGTTGACGAATCTAGAATCAATAATTAATTGCTGTTTTACGATAATTTTTATGCCTTAAAGGTGAACCCATGTTCGAATCCAAATCTCTCGCCCGACTGCTCAAATGGGCCTGCACCACCGTCCTCGTGGCCCTGCCTCTCCTGATCCTTGCCTATGTTTTCTTTGAAAGGCCGACGCCTGCGAACGCGTCAGACATATACACCGATGTTATGATCCTAAGCGCGCCTCCGACTTGGGCCTTTATGCTGGCCAATGCGTTTTCACTCGGTAGCCTGGTCGTTCTTTTGGCCATGGTGCTCAATATGCGCCGCTTGTTTGATCACTATAGCCAGGGTCGTGTGCTGACGTTTGAGTCGGCAAAACTGCTTCAACGCATCGGTCGGTTCTTGCTTGCTGTCGCGCTGCTGCGACTGGTGTCTTACCCTGTCCTGAGTGTGCTGCTCACGCTCGGAAACCCTGAGGGGCAGAGGCAGCTGAGCATGGCACTCACAGAAGGCGACATCGGCTTTTTGATCGCGGCGGGCTTTGTGTTTCTTGTGGGAACCGCGATGCATGAGGCCGCGCAAAACGCAGAAGACATCAAAGGGTTCGTCTGATGCAGATCATCGTAAGACTGGATGTCGTCATGGCCCAACGCAAAATGAAGGGCAAAGACCTCGCAGAGCAGATCGGCATCACTGAACAGAACCTGAGCCTGCTTAAATCCGGCAAGGTGAAAGGTGTGCGTTTTGAAACGCTGGCGCGGATCTGCGAGGTGTTGGACTGTCAGCCCGGTGACTTGCTTGAGGCGTCGGCGTCCTGATCGGACAGCATGCGAACTTCCCGTTGTGGGAACGGGAAGTTGATGCCCGCCTCTTTGAAAGCATCCCAAAGCGCGAGGTAAACGGCGCCTCGGATGTTCGTGAGGCCTCCGGTCGGGTCGCTGATCCAGAAGCGGAGGATGTAGTCCACGGAACTGTCGCCAAACCCCACGATGTGGCAAACGGGAGCTTTTGGGTTGTTCAGAACACGATCCACAGACGTCGCGGCTTTGATTGCCGCTTCGCGCACCAGATGCGGGTCATCGCCATAGGCCGTGCCGAAAAAGATATCGAGGCGGACGAAGTCATTGGAATGGGACCAGTTGACCACTTGGCCTGTGATCAGGTCTTCGTTGGGGATCAGATATTCTTTGCCGTCCCGCGTAACCACGCTGACATAGCGCGCGCCAAGAGAGTTGATCCACCCAAAGGTATCGCCCAAGGAAATCACGTCGCCGGGTTTGATCGACTTGTCCAAGAGGATGATGACGCCCGACACGAGGTTGGACACGACCTTTTGCAGACCAAAACCAAGGCCGACACCGATAGCACCGGACAAAACGGCGAGGCCGGTGAGGTCTACGCCGACGATCCGAAGGCCGATAAAGAAGGCAGCACCATATAGGAGCACCTGCAGGAACTTGATCATCAGGACCTGCATCGAGGGGCTGATGTCTTCGTTGCGTTTGATGCTGGCCGAGGATGTCCCCGACAGAAAGCGCGCGACAGCAAAGGTCAGCCCCAGCATCACCGCCGCCTGAACGACCGTCCATAGAGAGAGGCGTATGGAGCCGACGTTCAGGGCCGCAGCGTCCAGCAATTGGCGGGTTTCGTCACTGACGCCGAGAACGACCAAAGTGACCCATATCCATGCGCCATAGCGGATCACGGCTCGGATCAGATTGTTGTGCACAAGTCGCGCCACAAGGGCGATCACAAGCCACGCCAGCGACAGGTTCGCGATTATTCCGAGGATATAACTGCGGCTCGGCCAAGTGACCTCGCGCATGACAAGAACTGTGGCCCAGATCAACACCACAAAAAAGATCAAAGCCAGACGTTTGTGAAGTAGGAGCAAATAGCGATAGCGCCACTTGGGCCAACCTTCTCGGCTGCGCATCCAATCCAGCAACATAGGCCCGAAAATCCGCGATAAGGCAAAGGCCACAAGGATCAAGCCAATCGCGATGCCGACTTGATAGGCATTCCAAGGCCGCATCAAGCCAACGCCGAAATCAAGCACCTGATCCCAGAGGCTCAGGGCGATGTCTTGGGTATCTTGGACGCCTTCTACTGGGGTCGCCTGTTCGGCCGCCTCATCAAGGCCAGAGGTTTCGTCGGACATACTTTGCTTTCTTTTGTCCGATCAAAACACGGGGGTGGCCCGCAAAACAAGGGAATTCCCTTGCGGCACTGGGCGACTCTCTATATCTGCGGACCCATGAAACGCATCTATGACATTGCGGACCGCGCCTTTCTGCCTTGGCGCTTTTACGGTCAAAGCAAATCCGTCATCGCCGCCCTATGAGGGCGCGGCGCGCTTTCGCGTGCCCGTATTGCAGCCTTAATCGCCAATTTCATCAATACGGAGAGGACCCATGTCCCCCAAAACACTCTATGACAAAATCTGGGACGCTCATGTCGCCCATGAAGCCGAAGACGGCACCTGCCTGCTTTATATCGACCGCCATCTGGTCCACGAAGTGACCAGCCCGCAGGCCTTTGAGGGTCTGCGTATGGCGGGCCGTAAGGTGCGCGCGCCGGAAAAGACCATCGCTGTGCCGGATCACAACGTGCCAACCACTCTGGATCGCACCAAGGGCATCGACAACGAAGAGAGCCGCATTCAGGTCGAAGCCTTGGATAAGAACGCCAAGGAATTTGGCGTGCATTACTATCCGGTCTCTGACGTACGTCAGGGCATCGTGCATATCGTTGGCCCAGAGCAAGGTTGGACCCTGCCCGGCATGACCGTTGTTTGCGGTGACAGCCACACTGCGACTCATGGTGCGTTTGGCGCGCTGGCGCATGGTATCGGCACATCCGAGGTGGAGCATGTTCTGGCAACCCAGACGCTGATCCAGAAGAAGTCCAAAAACATGAAGGTCGAGATCACCGGCAAACTGAAGCCCGGCGTGACCGCGAAAGACATCACTCTGGCAGTCATCGGCGAGACCGGCACCGCTGGGGGAACCGGCTATGTGATCGAATATTGCGGTGAAGCGATCCGCGATCTGTCCATGGAAGGCCGGATGACCGTCTGCAACATGGCGATCGAAGGCGGTGCACGCGCGGGTCTGATCGCGCCGGATGCGACCACCTATGAGTACTGCAAAGGCCGTCCGCACGCACCAAAAGGCGCTGCATGGGAACAGGCGCTGGAGTATTGGAAAACGCTCTTTACCGACGAAGGCGCTCATTTTGACAAGGTCGTCACGCTGAAGGGCGAAGACATCCAGCCGGTTGTGACTTGGGGCACGTCTCCTGAGGACGTTCTGCCGATCACTGGCGTTGTTCCAAACCCAGAAGATTTCGAAGGCGGCAAGGTCGAGGCGGCCCGTCGTTCCATCGAGTATATGGGTCTGACACCGGGCCAGCGTCTGGATTCCATCGAGATCGACACCGTATTTATCGGGTCTTGCACCAACGGTCGTATCGAAGACCTGCGTGCCGTTGCCGAAGTCGTCAAAGGCAAGAAAATCGCCGTGAACCGCGCGATGATCGTGCCGGGTTCCGGCTTGGTTCGGGCGCAAGCGGAAGAAGAGGGTCTTGCCGAGATCTTCCAGGAGGCCGGCTTTGAATGGCGCATGGCAGGATGCTCGATGTGTCTGGCGATGAACCCAGACCAGCTGGCGCCAGAAGAGCGCTGTGCCGCAACATCCAACCGGAACTTCGAAGGTCGTCAGGGCTACAAAGGGCGTACGCACCTTGTGTCCCCTGCGATGGCTGCAGCCGCTGCCCTCACCGGCAAGCTGACCGACGTACGTGAACTGAACTAAGGAGCCTGACAGATGGAAAAGTTTGAAAAACTCCAGGGTATCGCGGCCCCTATGCCGCTGGTGAATATCGACACCGATATGATCATCCCAAAGGTCTTTCTGAAGTCGATCCAACGCTCGGGTTTTGGCAAGCACCTCTTTGACGAGATGCGCTTTAACCGCGACGGCTCCGAGATCGAAGACTTCGTGCTGAACAAACCGCAGTATCGCGACGCGGAGATCCTAATTGCAGGCGACAACTTCGGCTGTGGGTCCTCACGTGAGCACGCCCCTTGGGCCATCGCGGATTTCGGCATCAAATGCGTTGTCTCGACGTCTTTCGCGGACATCTTCTTTAACAACTGCTTCAAGAACGGCATTCTGCCGGTTGTCCTGCCCCAAGAGCAGGTCGATATTCTGATGGCAGACGCCGAGAAGGGCGCGAACGCGCGCGTGACTGTGGATCTGGAAGCACAAGAGATCACCACATCCGAAGGCGAGGTCATCAAGTTCGACGTGGATTCTCACCGCAAGCATTGCCTGCTGGAAGGCCTGGATGACATCGGTCAGACCATGCAAAAACAGTCGGCAATCGACGCATTCGAAGCACAGGCTTCTGCGGCCCGTCCTTGGGTCTAAGACGCGAAACGGTGGTTGCGAGGCACATGCCCCTAGCCACATTTCTGCCATAAGGTTTAACGCGCCCCGGTCTATCGGGGCGCGTTTTTTGTATTCGGGTGGGGGCATTTGACGCCGAGCCGTGTATCGACCTGACGTCGTGCAAATCCAAAAATTCCTTGTTTTCAGGCATTTCGGTGCAATTGAGCACCATTTTTCACAACCAACACGCGAAAATTGTGAATATCCAAACAAATTCTTGAGCAAATTGAAAAACATAGGCACAATTAACGAAATATGAGGCAAGCCGTCCTGAACTGGCGGATCAAGCTTGAAACAGCACGCGACAAAGAATTGCGGCGGTCGAGTTTGAAGGGAAAAAGGCAGTGTTCGCACAAATCACAAGCGCGATGACACGCGCGATCCTTATGGCGGTGCTGGTGGCGACTCCGGCTCTTGTGCTTCCGGACATCACGTCGGATGCGCAGCAATTCGCGTTCATTTGTGCTTTCTTCGCGGCCGCCTTGGTCTTTATCGAGTATTTCTCGGCCTACCCCAGCATTCTGGAATTTCGCTTCGCGCCACCGTTTAACCGGATCCGCTTTGCGACGGTCTTCTTTTCGGTGTTCACACTGTCCTCGGCCTTCACCTTTGGCACCTCATCCAATCTCGTGAATGGCGTCATGCATGCGCTGGCGTCCGTGCTGGGCAATATGACCGACGTGCCCTATTCGCCCGTCCGCCTAGTTTTGCTGACCTTGCCTGCCCATGCAGACGGAGAGGTATTCTCTTATGTACGCATGGCCGCGGGTGTATCCTATACGGCTTCGATATTGAGCCTTGTCCTGTTTTATTTCTTTGTCCGGGTTTTGGATTGGCCAACACGTAACGGAGCGTTCAATGTCTGGGTCAACCTACCCCTGTTCGACCCGACGGCCGGCGGAGACGTCCTGCCGCGGCTTATTCGCGATGGGCGCGTGAATATCGTTTTGGGCTTCTTGTTGCCGTTTATCTTCCCTGCATTGGTGGAAATTACATCAGGCTCACTGGGTCCGGCGCTGTGGTCAGATCCTCAGACCTTGATTTGGACCATGACAATCTGGGCGTTTTTCCCAGCCAGCATGGTCATGCGTGGCATTGCCATGTTGCGGGTTGCGAACATGATCGATCAGGATCGTCGTCGTGCCTATGCAGAAGCGCAGAACCTGCAGCACATCTGATCCAAAAACACCCTTCGTTTCTTGATCTTTCCGAGGCTAGCCGCTAGGCCCAAGGCAACGTGAAAATCGAAGGATAGTTCCATGGGCAACCCCTCACTGCTGATCCTGCCGGGCGACGGCATTGGCCAAGAAGTCATGAATGAAGTGCGTCGTATTATTGACTGGTACGGCGAAAAACGCGGCCTCAAATTTGACGTCTCCGAAGATCTCGTCGGCGGCGCAGCTTATGATGCGCATGGCACCCCATTGCATGATGACACAATGGCCAAGGCTCAAGAGGTTGACGCGGTTCTGCTCGGCGCTGTTGGTGGTCCGGCCTATGATGATCTGGATTTCTCGGTGAAGCCAGAACGTGGCCTGCTACGCCTTCGCAAAGAGATGGACCTCTTCGCCAACCTGCGTCCTGCACAGTGTTTTGACGCGCTGGCGGATTTCTCGTCGCTGAAAACTGACATCGTGTCTGGTCTGGACATCATGATCGTGCGTGAGCTGACTTCGGGCTCTTACTTCGGCGAGCCTCGCGGCATCTTCGAAGAAAACGGCGAGCGTGTTGGCATCAACACTCAACGTTACACCGAAAGCGAAGTCGATCGCGTGGCGCGCTCTGCGTTCGAGCTAGCGAAACGTCGTGGAAACAAAGTTTGTTCGATGGAAAAAGCCAATGTGATGGAATCCGGTATCCTCTGGCGCGAAGTCGTCCAGAAGGTCCATGACGAGGACTATCCTGAGGTAGAACTGTCCCACATGTATGCCGACAATGGTGCAATGCAGCTGGTCCGCGCGCCGAAGCAATTCGACGTCATCCTGACCGACAACCTTTTCGGCGACCTGCTGTCTGATTGCGCAGCAATGTTGACTGGCTCTCTGGGCATGCTGCCCTCCGCATCGCTGGGTGCTCCGATGGAAAATGGACGTCCAAAGGCGCTCTATGAACCGGTACACGGTTCTGCACCTGATATCGCGGGTCAAGGCAAGGCAAACCCATGTGCGTGCATTCTCAGCTTCGCTATGGCGCTGCGCTATAGCTTTGATCAAGGCACGGAAGCGGATCGTCTGGAAGCAGCGGTCGAAAAGGTTCTGGCCGATGGCGTTCGAACTGGGGACTTGATGCAAGCCTCTGATGCACAACCTGTGAGCACTTCGCAAATGGGCGACGCTGTTCTCGCCGCTTTGGACGCATCTCTCTAAGATTTTGACCGCGCAGCCGCAGGGTTGCGCGGTTCACCCTTGTCAGACGCACAGCCTATGGTATTGCTGACGTTAGCGATAACGCTTCAGGATTCCAAACCATGTCTGACAATGTGAAAGGCGCAGTATTCGCGCTGTGCGGCTTTGCTATTTTCGCAATCCACGATGTTCTCGTGCGTATCGTTGGCGGAAGCTTTTCGCCGTTTCAGATGCTCTTTTTCACGAGCCTTCTGAGTTTTCCACTTCTGACAATCGTGCTTGTTCAAGACAGCACACATGGCACCATGCAACCCAAACATCCTTGGTGGGTGGCACTCAGGTCCCTTGTGATGGTCGGAGCCAGCATTTGCGGGTTCTTCGCCTTCGCCACGCTTCCTTTGGCGCAGGTTTATGCAATCTTGTTTATGGTGCCTTTGCTTGTCACCCTCATGTCCATTCCTCTTCTGGGTGAAAAAGTTGGCGCGCATCGCGCGGCAGCGATCCTAGTCGGCTTGGCGGGCGTGATTGTTGTTGTTCAACCGGGCTCTACACAGCTTGGCCTAGGTCACCTTGCCGCCGTCCTAGCGGCCTTTGGAGCAGCGCTCCAATCTGTGATATCCCGCAAAGTGGGCAATGACGAGCGGCCCGTTGTCATGATGCTTTTCCCTCTGCTTGCAATCTTTGTCACAATGGGAGGCAGCCTCGCATTCGTATATGAGCCGATGGCTCTGATTGACATAGCAGGCATGGCAAGCATCGCCGTATTGGGGTTCATCGCGACCTTCTGTTTGGTTGCTGCTTATCGCAAAGGCGAAGCGGCGATCGTCGCACCTATGCAGTATAGCCAGATAATCTGGGCGACGATTTATGGAAGCTTGTTATTTAACGAACAAGTAACAACGTCGGTGCTCGCAGGTTCTGCTTTGGTGATCACCAGCGGCCTTTACATTGTAGCGCGAGAGGCGATTTCCGGCACATCTTCGAACCAACCTGTAACGCGCACTAGGTCGCGTGGCTTCGCACCTGGCAGCCTGAGGGTCTCGACATTGTTAAAGTGGCGCAAATAAACACCAGGTTTGCGTGGCTATCCGCAAGCACAAAACGCGTTCAGTAGCGTCGCATCCCTGACGGAATTGGAGCACGAGGCGTTACAGTTGAAGCAGCTGATAGTTGGGTAGAGATAGACACAAACGACCGTTTCAATTGGCGTGCAGCGGTCAGTTCTTGTTTTGCATGTTCGCTAAAGTTGGTTTTCGTGAGCAGGCTTTGGCCCTTTGCCCTTGAGGGTGTGAGCCTGAGGATGTGCAGACGTTAATCGATTGATGCTGTGTATCGATTGTATTCTGAATGTGGTTTGTTTTTGTTATTCGACCTGGTTGCGGGAGTAGGATTTGAACCTACGACCTTCAGGTTATGAGCCTGACGAGCTACCGGGCTGCTCCATCCCGCGTCAAGGTCGAATAGATATATCATCGTTTTGAGAGATATGTGTTTGTTTTTGCTAGGTTTGGCGATGCCCTACTCTCCCACACCTTAAGATGCAGTACCATCGGCGCAACGGTGCTTAACTTCCGGGTTCGGGATGGGACCGGGTGTTTCACTCGTGCTATGATCACCAAACCGAGTAAAAACAAACGTTAAGTTTCCAAGTCAGTACACTGAGGTGTGTATGGCTTTTGGATCGCAGTGATTGAAGACAGATGTCTATCTATTACTGGATCAAATCAAGCCTATCGGACCATTAGTACCGGTCAACTGAACGCATTACTGCGCTTACATCTCCGGCCTATCGACGTGGTGGTCTACCACGGTCCTCAGGGATACCTTGTTTTGAGGGGGGCTTCCCGCTTAGATGCCTTCAGCGGTTATCCTGTCCGATCATAGCTACCCTGCACTGCTGCTGGCGCAACAACAGGTCCACCAGTGGATCGTTCACCCCGGTCCTCTCGTACTAGGGGCAACTCCTCTCAAGTATCCTACACCCACGGCAGATAGGGACCGAACTGTCTCACGACGTTCTAAACCCAGCTCACGTACCTCTTTAAATGGCGAACAGCCATACCCTTGGGACCTGCTCCAGCCCCAGGATGAGATGAGCCGACATCGAGGTGCCAAACACTGCCGTCGATATGGACTCTTGGGCAGTATCAGCCTGTTATCCCCGGCGTACCTTTTATCCGTTGAGCGATGGCCCTTCCACTCGGGACCACCGGATCACTATGGCCGTCTTTCGACTCTGCTCGACTTGTCAGTCTTGCAGTCGAGGCAGGCGGCGCCATTGCACTCAACGAGCGATTTCCGACCGCTCTGAGCCAACCTTCGCGCGCCTCCGTTACGCTTTAGGAGGCGACCGCCCCAGTCAAACTACCCGCCACACAGGGTCCCGGATCCGGATAACGGACCGCGGTTAGACATCAAGCAATGCAAGGGTGGTATCTCAAGGGAGGCTCCACCGGAACTGGCGTCCCGGTTTCAATGCCCACCACCTATCCTGCACATGCATGGCCTGATGCCAGTGTGAAGCTATAGTAAAGGTGCACGGGGTCTTTCCGTCTCGACCGCCGAAACCTGCATCTTGACAGGCAATTCAATTTCCGCTGAGTCGATGTTGGAGACGTGGGGAAGTCGTTACGCCATTCGTGCAGGTCGGAACTTACCGAACGAGAATTTCGCTACCTTAGGACCGTTATAGTTACGGCCGCCGTTTACTGGGGCTTCAATTCAGAGCTTGCACTCCTCCTCTTAACCTTCCAGCACCGGGCAGGCGTCAGACCCTATACGTCGTCTTGCGACTTCGCAGAGCCCTGTGTTTTTGATAAACAGTCGCTACCCCCTGGTTTGTGCCCCCAGCCAATACTTGCGTAGAAACTGGGCCTCCTTCTCGCGAACTTACGGAGGTATTTTGCCGAGTTCCTTCAACATCGTTCTCTCAAGCGCCTTGGTATGCTCTACCAGTCCACCTGTGTCGGTTTAGGGTACGATCTCATGATGGAGCTATTTCCAGGAACCGATTAGCGGCCCCTCCAATCCGATAAGGAGGAACAACCGTCACGATCCGTCACTTCCATCTGGCCCAGGAATATTAACCTGGTTCCCATCGACTACGCCTTTCGGCCTCGCCTTAGGGGTCGGCTTACCCTGCTCAGATTAGCTTTAAGCAGGAACCCTTGGACTTTCGGCGAGAGTGTCTCTCACACTCTTTGTCGCTACTCATGTCATCATTCTCACTAGTGATCTCTCCACGGGATCGCTCACGCGCCCGCTTCATCGAAAGCTCCAAATATCCTCCATGGTGCCCGAAGGCACTAAAGAGGATAGGAACTATGTCACACTACGCTCTGCTACCGTGCATTACTGCACCCTAGACTTCGGCTCATGGCTTGAGCCCCGTTACATCTTCGCCGCAGGACAACTTATTTAGACCAGTGAGCTGTTACGCTATCTTTAAAGGATGGCTGCTTCTGCCAACCTCCTGGTTGTTTTGGTCGTCCCACCTGCTTTCCCACTTAGCCATGAATTGGGGGCCTTAGTCGTAGGTCAGGGTTGTTTCCCTCTCCACTACGGACGTTAGCATCCGCAGTGTGTCTGCCATCTAGTACTCCCGGGTATTCGGAGTTTGGTTAGGATCAGTAAGCCTGTGGGGCCCCATTACCCATCCAGTGCTCTACCCCCCGGGGTATTCGGATGACGCTCTACCTAAATAGATTTCGCAGAGAACCAGCTATCTCCGAGTTTGATTGGCCTTTCACCCCTAGCCACAAGTCATCCCGACCTTTTCAACAGGTGTGGTTCGGCCCTCCAGTACGTGTTACCTTACCTTCAGCCTGGTCATGCCTAGATCACTCGGTTTCGGGTCTAATGCATCTAACTCAATCGCCCTATTAAGACTCGCTTTCGCTGCGCCTACACCTAACGGCTTAAGCTTGCTAGATACACTAAGTCGATGACCCATTATACAAAAGGTACGCTGTCAGCCCTCAAGGGGCCTCCAACTGATTGTAGGCGTTCGGTTTCAGGTACTGTTTCACTCCCCTTGTCGGGGTGCTTTTCACCTTTCCCTCACGGTACTGGTTCGCTATCGGTCAGTAAGGAGTACTTAGCCTTCGAAGGTGGTCCTCCGATCTTCAGACAGAATTTCACGTGTTCCGCCCTACTTAATACATCCCTCAAAGCTTCCTATACGGGGCTATCACCCGCTATGGCTGCGCTTCCCAACGCATTCTAGTCACTCATCAGGCTTGGCTGGTCCCCGTTCGCTCGCCGCTACTAGGGGAGTATCAATTGATTTCCTTTCCTCCGGGTACTTAGATGTTTCAGTTCCCCGGGTTTGCTCTTAAAACCCTATGTATTCAGGTTAAAAGTACCTAATTCAGCACATTATAAGCAGCACCGAAGTGCTATTATAACGAACTGTTAGGTGGGTTCCCCCATTCAGAGATTCATGGATCAAAGCTTATTCTCAGCTCCCCATGACTTATCGCAGAGTATCACGTCTTTCATCGCCTCTTACTGCCAAGGCATCCACCAAACGCCCTTCTCGCGCTTGATTTGATCCAGAAAGAGAGAGACATAAGTCACTCGCGATCCCAACAGCTGGCAAGCAAGGGATCCTGTTTCTGAACCAAAAGTCATACTTTCCCGCTCTTTATCCTGGAACCCAAGCTGCCGATGTCGGTCGGCCCCGCTTGGAGGACAAAGAACAAAATGAGCAACCGCTTGGTTGCTCGGGTTAGTGTACTTGACTTGGACAACTCTGTTCGTTTCAGCCGGCAGACCCTTGGAAGACCGAGGAAACAGTCTTGATCAAAGGCTCGCATCACCCAAGAAGGGATCAGCACCAAACTGAGATCCACCTCTTACTCAAGGGGATCAAACAGTGTTGATTTGTAGTTTTAAGACTAGTCTTAAAACTACTTTGTATCTCTCTAAACGATGTCAAAACGTCCGAATGGACGGTTGCAGAACCAAGTGGTGCTTAACGATCAATTCGTAACAGACTGAAGCGAAGAATGGTGGAGCCTAGGAGGATCGAACTCCTGACCTCCTGAATGCAAATCAGGCGCTCTCCCAGCTGAGCTAAGGCCCCATTGTTTGCCAACAGATTTGGTGGGTCGAGGAGGACTTGAACCTCCGACCTCACGCTTATCAGGCGTGCGCTCTAACCACCTGAGCTACCGACCCAAAACAGACCGGCAGGTCTGTGACTTAACGAAGAGATATGAGGACGGCCTGGCCGAGTTTGACCAACTATTGTTGATCTATATGTCCATATTGGACTGCTAAGTGTTCCACGACGTTGGACCAAGTCAATGTTCTAGGAACATCCTTAGAAAGGAGGTGATCCAGCCGCAGGTTCCCCTACGGCTACCTTGTTACGACTTCACCCCAGTCGCTGATCCTACCGTGGTCCGCTGCCTCCAAAAGGTTAGCGCACGGCCGTCGGGTAGAACCAACTCCCATGGTGTGACGGGCGGTGTGTACAAGGCGCGGAACGTATTCACCGCGTCATGCTGTTACGCGATTACTAGCGATTCCGACTTCATGGGGTCGAGTTGCAGACCCCAATCCGAACTGAGATAGCTTTTGGAGATTAACTCACTGTCACTACCATTGTAGCACGTGTGTAGCCCAACCCGTAAGGGCCATGAGGACTTGACGTCATCCACACCTTCCTCCCGCTTATCACGGGCAGTTTCTCTAGAGTGCCCAGCCGAACTGCTGGCAACTAAAGATGTGGAGTTGCGCTCGTTGCGGGTTAACCAGTAACATCTCACGGCATGGGCTGACGTACTGCCATGCAGCACCTGTCGCTGCGATCCATTGAAGAACACTCCATCTCTGGAGTTAGCACAGGATGTCAAGGGTTGGCAGTAAGGTTCTGCGCGTTGCTTCGAATTAAACCATGCTCCACCGCTTGTGCGGGCCCCCATCAATTCCTTTGAGTTTTAATCTTGCGACCGTACTCCCCAGGCGGAGATGCTTAATCGTTAGGTGCTGTCACCGAATAGCATGCTGACCCGACAACTGGCATCTCATCGTTTACGGCGTGGACTACCAGGGTATCTAATCCTGTTTGCTCCCCACGCTTTCGCACCTCAGCGTCAGTATCGAGCCAGTGAGCCGCCTTCGCCACTGGTGTTCCTCCGAATATCTACGAATTTCACCTCTACACTCGGAATTCCACTCACCTCTCTCGAACTCAAGATTAGGAGTTTTAGAGGCAGTTCCAGGGTTGAGCCCTGGGATTTCACCCCTAACTTTCTAATCCGCCTACGTGCGCTTTACGCCCAGTAATTCCGAACAACGCTAGCCCCCTTCGTATTACCGCGGCTGCTGGCACGAAGTTAGCCGGGGCTTCTTTACCGGTTACCGTCATTATCTTCACCGTTGAAAGAGCTTTACAACCCTAGGGCCTTCATCACTCACGCGGCATGGCTGGATCAGGCTTGCGCCCATTGTCCAATATTCCCCACTGCTGCCTCCCGTAGGAGTCTGGGCCGTGTCTCAGTCCCAGTGTTGCTGATCATCCTCTAAAACCAGCTATAGATCGTAGACTTGGTAGGCCGTTACCCCACCAACTATCTAATCCAACGCGGGCCCATCCTACTCCGATAAATCTTTCCCCCGAAGGGCGTATACGGTATTACTCACCGTTTCCAGTGGCTATTCCTTAGATCTGGGCACGTTCCCACGCGTTACTAACCCGTCCGCCGCTCCCTCCGAAAAGGGCGCTCGACTTGCATGTGTTAGGCCTGCCGCCAGCGTTCGTTCTGAGCCAGGATCAAACTCTCAAGTTGAAACGATGTTACCATCGTATCCTTAACGTCTGAACCTCTGCACATCACTGACATTCCCCTCGTCACAAGAGGAATGGCAATCCAACCTTCCCGGCAGGAAAAGTTGGAATAAACTGTTTGTGTACTTCAGTTTCCAAAGAAACAAAAAGTCCGACAAACAGTGAAGCTGTTAATTCCATCATCGAGCCGAAGCCCTAGGAACCAGATATACAGAAGTCCGTCTGTCGATTACAAACCAAACCGCCCGCATATCTCTTCGATATCATCACAATGTCAAAAAACGTGGCCAGCCAAAAACCAACCGAAGAGACAAACAAGACCAGATGCGCCCTAACTTCCGGCGCGCCCCGCCTCACCAACCTCAAGAATTTGTCCAGAACCGCGTCGCCGCCGCTCCGGTGAGGGGCGTTCTACGTATAAGGCGCAGAGGGCGCAAGAGGTTTTTTTAGAAATCTGACAAATTTCTGGCTTATCGCTGATGTTTGCCAGTTTTGAGGGCGCCGATAGGTCAGCCGGGCTGCCAATGTTTAGGAAATCTTCAATTTCCGGAGCAATTCTTGCCAAAAAATCGCGCGCCGCGTGGAATCAATGCGCACGGCGCGCCTATTCGGTGCCCTTTACGCGCGATTCTCAAGAATCGAGCAGAAGTTCGCGACGCCAGATCCGCCCATATTGAACACCATTCCCAGATTAGCGTGCGACAATTGCATATCACCCGCCGCGCCGGAAAGCTGTTGCGCCGCCAGCACATGCATCGACACTCCGGTCGCGCCCACAGGATGCCCTTTGGCTTTCAGGCCACCAGACACATTCACTGGAAGTTTCCCGTCCGGCAGAACCATGCCCTCGTTAATGGCACGCGCGCCCTGCCCTTTCGGAGCCAGACCCATTGCTTCATAAATCAACAACTCGGCGATCGTGAAGCAATCATGGACTTCGGCAAAACTAATATCATCCAGCGTGACACCCGCCGCGCCTAGAGACGTATGGATCGCTTTGGACGGACCTTCAAAGGCCAGAACATCACGCCGTGACATGGGCAGATAGTCATTAATATGAGTCGCAGCGCGGAACCCAATGTTATGGGCCATGTCTTCGGCCACATCATCGGCCGCGAGGATGATCGCAGCTGCACCATCGGAAATCAGGGAACAATCCGTCATGCGCAAAGGAGCCGCAATGATTGGATTGCGATCGGACACAGTATTGCAGGCCTCAAAGCCCACATCTTTGCGCAGATGCGCCAGGGGATTGTTCAGAGCATTCGCATGGTTTTTCGCAGCGATACGCGCAAGCGTGGCGGATTGGTCACCATATTCTTGGAAATAGGCCTGGGCAAAACGGGCAAAGATCTGAGGGAAAGACGTCCCCGCCTCTTCTTTTTGATAGGAGGCACTGCCCAGAGCTTCGGTGACACCCTCGGTCGTCTGCGAGGTCATTTTCTCGGCACCGATCACAAGTGCGACTTTCGCTTGACCCGCCTGAATGGCCGCGCGCGCAGAATAGAGCGCCGCTGCTCCCGAAGCACAGGCGTTCTCAACCCGCGTAGCCGGTGTAAAGCGCATTGCTTCATCGGCATGCAGCGCGAGTGAGGATGCAAAACCATCAGGAACCAGACCGGCGTTGAAATTACCCAACCAAATGCCGTCAATGTCTGCATAGTCGACACCCGCATGGGCCACGGCCTCTTTGGTGACGTCGACGATCATGTCTTCTAAGGTCGAGTCTTCGAGACGACCGAATTTAGTGTGACCCCAGCCTACAATGCGCGCATCCATATATTTTCCTCCATTTTGCAGCCGCAGCGTAACCCCAAAAGCGCAATTCTCAACCGTATCGACGTGGCGTCTTAAGGTTCGCTACGTTACGTTCCAAACCATTCGAGTGGGGAAAACCGCCACAAATTCTCCACGACTTCATACTGGTTTTGGCCCAATCCTTGATATACCCAAAAAACAACAGGCAAAGCTTATCGTAAGAGTGAACAGTAGGATGAAGAATAAAGTCACCAAAGCCATTTTTCCCGTGGCGGGTTTGGGCACTCGGTTTTTGCCCGCAACCAAGTCCGTTCCCAAGGAAATCATGACTCTAGTGGATCGCCCTTTGGTGCAATATGCGATTGATGAGGCCCGGGCGGCAGGGATTGAGGATTTCATCTTTGTCACCTCGCGCGGCAAGGACGCGCTTGAGGATTATTTTGACCGCGCGCCGAACCTTGAAGCTGAGCTTGAGGCCAAGGGCAAAACCGATCTCTTGGACATTCTAGAACAGACAAACATGGGCTCCGGCCAGATTGCCTATCTGCGTCAGCACAAGGCCCTTGGCCTTGGTCATGCGGTCTGGTGCGCGCGCCGCCTGATCGGAAACGAACCGGTCGCCGTTATGCTTCCCGACGATGTGATCGCCGCGGAAAAGCCATGTCTTCAGCAGATGGTCGAGGCCTATGCCGACGTCGGAGGCAATATGGTGGCCGCGATGGAAGTTCCTGGCGAGCAGACCTCGTCCTTCGGTATTCTGGATGTGGAGAAAGACGCCAAAGGGCCGGTGTTGCCTGTGAAATCCATGGTTGAAAAACCGCCAAAGGGGACAGAACCCTCCAATCTCGCCGTGATCGGTCGCTATATCCTTGCGCCGGAAATCATGGGCCAATTGGACAATGTAGGCAAAGGCGCTGGCGGTGAGATCCAACTGACCGACGCAATTGCTGCAGAGATCGCCAGCCCGCGCCCAGTGACCGGCTTTTGCTTTGAAGGCACGCGGTTTGATTGTGGCTCTAAGGCTGGGTTTTTGCAGGCAACCGTGGCGTTTGCTTTGGATCGGCTAGAGTTGCGTGATGATCTGGCGGGCTATCTGAAACAGATCGCGCCGACTCTGTGATTGCGGCGGCGGCGGGGTAATCGGTGTGGCGGGCTGAAGCCCGCCCTACTGCAGATCGCGTAGAACGCTTTCGATGCGAGGGACATCTTCGGGGTTGTTCAACTCCCAGAATACACGCCCTTTGCCGTCGACTTCGACGCAGCGCACCGTGGTGCCATTATAAAGGAACCGCAACTGCTCGAGTCCTTCTAGGGTTTCCAACTGGCTCACGGGCCAAGAGGAATAGGCCGCCAAGGCTTCGGGGCGATAAGCATAGACGCCCACGTGGTGATAAACCGGAATGTCGGTGTCAGGCACCTTGTCCGGATCGATAAAGGGCAAGACCTCTTTCGAGAAATAGATCGCATGGCCTTTGGCGTTGAACACCGCCGTCGTGCCTCCGACGCGGCCGGCTTTGCGATCCTCGACAAAGTGGCCATAGGTCAGCGCATCGCATTGCGAAACAGGTGTCGCGACCTGAGCCTCTGGGTCAGATTTCATTGCCGCGATGAGATCCTCGACAAACCAAGCAGGTGTCAAAGGCGCATCGCCTTGCAGGTTCACGATCAAATCCGCATCCAGCCCCGCTTTAGCCAAAGCATCCGCGCAGCGCGCCGTGCCATTCTCACAGGATTCTGAGGTTATAATTACCTCGGCCCCAAAGGCCTCGGCGGCGTCTTTGATGCGGTCGTCATCGGTTGCCACATAGACAGCATCCACGCCAGCAACGCCAATCGCTGCCTCCCAACTCATTTGGATCAGGGACTTCTTGGTGCCGTCCTTTTGGGTAAGCTCCGCCAAGGGCTTGCCGGGATAGCGAGAGGACGCATAGCGTGCAGGGATCAGGATAACTGTCTTCATGCTCAAATCCTCTAGGCCACGCCAGCGCGCAGCAAATCATGGACATGCAAAATACCAACCGGCGCACCCGAGGCATCCACCACAGGCAAAGCGGTAATCTTGCGTTCGTTCACAATTGCAAGCGCTTTGGCGGCCAGCATGTCAGGCTCTATTTTGGTTGGATCCGTATTGGCGATCTCACGCGCAGATTTGCCAAGCAGGCTGTCCATATTGCGACGAAGGTCCCCATCTGTAATGACACCTTCGAGCTTGCCGTCGGCCACAACAAAGGCCACGCCGAACCCGCCGGATGTCATCGTCAGCAACACCTCAGACATAGGGTCATCCGGCGCCACGACCGGCAGTTGATCCACACCATGCATCAGATCCGCAACGCGGCTCATTTGGCTGCCGAGTTTACCGCCTGGGTGAAACACCTGAAACTGATCAGCATCAAACCCACGTTTCTCCATCACCGCCACCGACAAAGCATCGCCCAGCGCGAGCGTCAGCGTTGTTGACGTGGTCGGAGCCTTGCCGATCGCGCAGACCTCGGGCGCTTTTGGCAATGCCAGTTTGTAGTCTGCCGCCTGCATCAAAACACTGTCAGGATTAGACGAAATCGCAATCAGCGGAATATTAAAGCGGCGGGTATAAAGCGTGATATCTCGCAACTCGGCGGTCTCGCCAGAATTCGAAATCAGAATGCAAATGTCATGCGAGGTCACCATGCCCAGATCGCCATGGCTCGCCTCGGACCCATGCACGAAATAGGAAGGCGTCCCGGTGCTTGCCAATGTCGCCGCGATCTTGCGCCCGATATGGCCGGATTTCCCGACGCCAGACACGACAACACGTCCATCGATTTCCAAAATCCGCTCAACAGCCGGCACAAAATCCGGCGGCAGTTCCTCGGCCATTAGATAAAGCGCGTCCGCCTCTTTTCGAAGCGCCTGTTTCGCAATGCCCTCAACAGAGCCGGTCTTTGGATCAGACATAGATGTCCTGGATGGCTTGGCCCATCCACCTCATTACAGTTCGTGATCCTCTATTGGCACGAATTGCGGGTGATTTCCTAGTGCGGAAATGGTTGGTGCTTCACCAACGAAACCTGCACCACGTTCAGCGTTTGACCAAATTCAAAAAGGCGATCTTGCAGGCCCGAAGCCTCTTTCGCATATGGTCTGAGGACTCTGCCCCGTATTTGGCTGTTTTCCCCGAATAAAACAGGAAATCCGCGAGATCCTGATGCGACAAATCCGGATCGACGCTTTCTACACCCTGCTGCTCGAACATTTCGATGAACATGTTTTCCCAGGCCAGTTGGCCCTTCTGCATCTCTTCGGCCGCGATGTGATGCAGGCCTTCTAAAAGCTCGGCGATGTCTGGGTATGTTTGAACAATTTCATACCACCGCAAAGGCCCAACCTCGTGAAAGATGTCGATGCGCTCTTCCAGCGATGCAGATTTCTCCCAAGCCGCGCGGACTTCGGCGATAGTTTTCTCAGTTTCAAGCCTCACCGTTGCGCGCAGAATATCATTTTTTGTTGCAAAGGCATTATACACCGTTTGCCGGGCCACACCCGCTGCCTCTGCGATGTCACCCATGGTGGTCTTTGAAACCCCATATTTCGCAAAAACCGTCTGAGCGGCGTCAAGGATGCTGAGTTCTCTTTTGTTCATAACCTGGGTTTGACATTTCATTGGGAATCCGTCAATTTACAAAAATACATTAAATGTCCAAACTTTCATGGACATCCTCAGCCAGCATATAAAGAGGCTAGCATGCAACTTACGATCAACGGTACCTCCCACGAAGTGGACGTCGAAGACGACATGCCACTGCTCTGGGTTCTTCGCGATGAACTTGGTTTAACTGGAACAAAATACGGCTGCGGCGTTGCACAATGCGGAGCCTGCACCGTGCATATGGACGGCGTTGCTGTCCGGAGCTGTCAGGTCGCTGCAGCCTCTGCCGATGGCGCAGACATCACAACTATCGAAGGGCTGGGAACGCCTGCCTCACTACATGCCGTACAAGAAGCTTGGGTCGAGAATCAGGTCGCGCAATGTGGGTATTGTCAGTCAGGCCAGATCATGCAGGCCGCTGCGCTGCTAGACATGAACGATGCGCCAAGTGATGAAGAAATCGACATCGTCATGGGCGGCAACCTCTGCCGCTGTGGCACCTATCCACGCATCCGCGCCGCTGTTCACAGCGCCGCCGCGAAAATCCGGGAGGCATAATTATGGGTCGTCTCCGTACAATCACACGTCGTAGCTTTCTGGTTGGATCTGTCGCCGTCGGCGGCGCAGTTGCTTTCGGGACCTATCGCGCCTTCGCGCCCTTTGAAAACCCGAACGAAGAAGACCTTGCGAGCGGGTCCGCCACCTTTAATCCTTGGGTAGTCATCGATTCAGACAAGATCACTCTGATCGCAACCCATGCGGACAAAGGTCAGGGTGTTCAATCCACGCAGGCTTCTTTGATTGCAGAGGAACTCGACGTTGAACTGGATCAAGTCGAGATCAGTTTTGGCGTTCCAAGCCCAGCTTACGCCAATGAGGGCATTGCTGACGCCATGGCGGGTTTCCCGCTCTATGACTACAGCGACTCGGCAGAACGCATGCGGGGTTTCGTAAACGGCGCGATGCGTGCAGCATTGCCGATGATGACGACTGGCGGCTCTTCGGCCATGCCAGACGTTTTCGACAAACTGCGCAACGCAGGCGCAACCGCGCGCGAGACGCTGAAACTGGCGGCATCACAAGTCTCAGGCGTGCCGGTGGATCAGCTGAAAACAGCCAAGGGTGCGGTGATCCTGCCCGACGGCTCCGAGCTGAGCTACACCTCGCTGGCCGGCACCGCCGCCGAAATCGAACCCGTTCGGTTTGTCGAACTCCGTCAGCCTTCTGAATGGCGCATCCTCGGCAAATCCCATGGCCGGACGGACATGCTGCCAAAATGTACCGGCACGCTGGAGTATGGCATCGATTTCGAAATCGAGAACATGGTGCATGCGACGGTTAAGACAAACCCGAACAAGGGCGCAGCGATGAAGTCCTTCGACGCGGCCGAGGCCCGTCAGATGCGCGGCATTCAGGATGTCTTTGAAATCACCAACGGTGTCGCCGTCATTGCGAATAACACCTGGCGCGCGATCAAAGCGGCGAACACGATTTCCTTTGAGTGGGAAAAGCCGAACTACCCTCTAGAGCAAGCCGAACATTGGGCCGTTCTGGAAGAGGCCATCGGTAAAGAAGAGCATCTGAACGCAGAAGCGCGTGAAGTTGGCGATGTTGAGACCGCCGAAGGTACTGAGGTCAAAGGCGACTATCGCTCTCCTTATGTAGCCCACGCACCGCTGGAGCCTCTGACAGCAACGATCCTCGTGACCGACGATCGTGTGGACATCTGGACAGGTCACCAAGTTCAGCAAATGGTTGAAACCGTGGTCGCCGAAATCAGCGGAATCGACGTTGAAGATGTGCATCTGCACAATATGTTCATCGGCGGCAGCTTTGGTCACCGGCTCGAGTTTGACTACATCCGTCAGGCCGCAGAGATCGCGACCAAACTCAAAGGCACACCAGTCAAACTGACCTATTCCCGCGAAGAAGACTTCGTGCAGGACTTCCCACGCCACATCACAATCGGGCGCGGTATCGGCAAACACAAAGACGGTAAAGTCACCTCGATGAATGTCGATATTTGTGGGGCCTCGGTTCTGGCGTCTCAGATGGGACGCATGGGCATGAGTCTGCCAATGGCAGACACCCAGTTGCACGAAGGCGCATGGGACTATCCGATGCTGAACCTGAACAACAACCGGGTGCGCTCGTTCCGGGTCGACAATCTTGCACCGACCTCCTCTTGGCGCTCTGTGGGTGCTGCTCCAAACGTGTTCATCTATGACACGCTTCTGGATGAAACCATCCACGCCGCCGGTGCGGATCCAATGCTAGAACGCATCCGCTTGATGGGCCATGGCCAATCGGAGAAGGTTTTAGAAACCGTCGCCGAGATGTGCTCTTGGAACGGCCACAAGGTCGGACCAAACACGGGTCGCGGCGTTGCCTATGGCTTTAGCTTCGGCGTTCCAGTTGCAACCGTGGTTCAGGTCACCAACACGCCAAATGGCATCAAGCTGGACGAAGTCTGGGTGGCTGCTGACGTGGGCATCGTGATCGATCCGAACAACCTCGACAACCTCGCCACCGGCGGAACGGTCTTTGGCCTTGGTCACGCGATCAACTGCGAAATCACCTACGCAGATGGTGTGGCGCAGCAAGAGAACTACTACGACCACGAAGCCATGCGCATCTGGCAATGTCCGACAATCCACTTCAAAGCCTTGGAGAATATGAAGAAAGTCCGCGGGTTCGGCGAACCTCCGATCCCGCCGGCAGCGCCTGCACTTGGCAACGCAATCTTCGCGGCGACAGGCCAACGCCTGCGCGAAATGCCGTTCAATAAATTCGTAGACTTCGTGTGAGGCCAGCTATGACAAAGTCACTTATCTCTGGCATCGCTTTGGCGCTCTGCCTGTCGACATCTGCTTTCGCCGCTGGCGAAGAAGGTGAAAACGTCACGATCAATCCACCTGCGTCTGTGACCCTGGAAGAAGGCCTCGCGGCTTGGGATCGCGTCTACGAAGTCGCGTCCCACCCACGCTGTGCCAACTGCCACACGGGCGAAAGTGATCGCCCCATGTGGTCGGGCCCTGCCTATGGCAAGACCCGCGTTCACGGCATGAACATCCGCGCTGGCGAAAGCCGGATCGGTGCGGAGTTCTTGCTTTGCTCGACCTGCCACGCCTACCGTGAGGACGGCAACGACGCGCCGCATATGGCACCGCAAGTTGCCATGAACTGGCAGCTGGCCCCTGTAGAAGCCGACTGGTTCGGCAAGACATCTGACGAGATCTGTACCCAGTTGCGTGACCCGGAACTTAACGGCGACCGCGACTATCTGGATCTGGCCAGCCACCTGGATCACGATTTGATCCTGCATTGGGCTTGGAACCCGGGCGGAGGCCGCGAACCCGCGCCCTATAGCCTGCAGGAACATGTAGATGACATTTTGGCATGGGGCGTCGCCGGATACCCTTGCCACAGCGACAACTAAGGAATTGAGAAAATGATTGATGCAAAAGGTCCATATCGTGTCGGTGCCCTCTTCGTGGCTCTCAGCGGCCTCGTCCATCTTTTGGCGCTGTTTGTCAGTGGCTTCGCAAGCGGAGCGCTGGTGCTCGTGCCCGCGGGGATTGTCTACCTTGGTTTTGCCTACGGGCTGCTTCAGGGATGGCGCTGGCTGGCCTATGTTGTCTTCCTCTTGATGATGGTCGGAAGCCTCGTGGCGCTTTCCTCTGCCTGGACAACACCGTCAGTTCCTACTTGGATTTACCTGACCATTGTCGCTCTGGACTGGCTTACCGTCCTGGCCCTCTTCGGAGCACTCTGGCGAAGCCGCCCCGTCGCGGCGTAAACACGCCACACTGCATTATCTTCAAAACGCGGGCCTCTCGCCGAGGTCCGCGTTTTTTGTATCCGGCAGGGAAACAACCGAGCTTTCAAGTGTCACTCAATCAAAACACAAAGGCACTTCTGCAGCGGATCACGGGAATTTTAGTAGCCATAACTTTATTAAATAAAGGATGTTGGGCGCGGTTGGGGCCTGTGTATGAGGCTATTGTAAAGATGTTTAATCGCAGAACATTTATGATCTCGAGCGCTGCTTTGTTTTCCGCGCCTATTTCGGCGCCGGTGATGGCTGCGCCTGTGACACGCCGATCCATGTGGGATGCATGGGACGCACAGGTGACTCCTGCAAACTTCGATCCTTACAAAACCAACCCCTGGGACCTGCACGCGCGCTTTCTGCCGCAAAAAGTCCGGGTGAACGATGGGCTCTCGCCCGGAGACATTCATGTCGATGCGGTGGCCCGCTATCTCTATCACATCGGAAACGACGGCACGGCGATGCGCTATGGCGTCGCGATCGCCCGCGGAGATCTCTACACACCGGGCGTCTACACAATTCGGCGCAAGGCAAAGTGGCCCGTTTGGACCCCAACTGCTGCGATGATCAAACGCGAGCCTCACAAGTATAAACAGCACGCTGGCGGTATGAACGGTGGCCCAGACAATCCGTTGGGGTCACGCGCGCTCTACCTCTATCGCGGCAATCGCGACACTTATCTGCGTATTCATGGTACGCCGACGCCTCGGTCTATCGGCCTGAGGGCAAGCTCTGGCTGCGTGCGCATGGTGATGGCACATATCAACCACCTCTACGAAAATGTAGACCTCGGCGTTCGGGCACATTTTTATTCGCCTGATCCGACTGTCACGGCCCGTAGCTAGGTCGAAATTCATAGCCCAAAGAAAAAGCCGCGGATCCAATTGGATCGGCGGCCTTTTTGTTTTGCCACATATAAGAGCGAACGCTCGCTAACTCTGCGCTCGAGTGCAAATCGGATTGCCATTGGCAGTGCGCACCGGCAAATAGGTCGTCTCAATTGGTCCGCGATAGCGATAGAGATAGCAGCCATTGGATGGGTCAATCTTGATCCGGCTTAAATCCTGACCCGGGGCAGCCAGTCGCGCCAATTCCGCCGAGGCTGGACGGTCGTTACTTGAACTCGCCTGATTGGCAGCATCCGTACAAGCGCCAACGGCAAACACGCATATCACAGGTACAAGCCATTTCTGGATCATCGGAGTTTCCCTCAAAAAATTACGCGCCTGCCACCGCAAAACGACACTAGAGACTTTGAAGACTGGATCAACTTTTCCAGAAAAACGGTGTATTGCACGGGCAAAGCCACCGTTAATCGACACTCACCCGGCGCATTGTTTCCAGATCACTGGCAATCAACGTGCTCAGAGGCTTTCGCTTTCACGGGCCATAGAGAGCCGTTCCGTGATGGTGCGGGCTTCGGCATCAGACATCCCAAGCGCGCGCAATTGCAACATCGCGAAATTATGCGCCGCCTCGCGCCAGCCGACCTGGCCGTCTTGGATCAAAAGCATCGTGCTCAGAAGACCGCCTGCCATCTGCGCCCGGAACACCGTGACTTCGGACTTGGAAATCACAAAGCGACCACTTTCAATCCCAGTCATCAATGCCTTTTCAGGAACACCAAACCAGTATTTCTTAAGCTGACTTTCGCGAAGAGCGAACTCGGTTACGAAGCGGCCAACCTGCGGGTCGTTGTGAAACTCTTCAAGCGGAAAAGCCAATGCATAGGTCAATTGGATCGCTGGATCTTCTACACCGTCCAAAAGAGCCATCAGCTTTTCGTTGAACTGTTCAGTCACCTGATTGGCAACCTCAGAAAACAACGTGTCCATATCTGGGATCAGATTATAGATGGTGCTGCGCGCGACATTCGCCTCGCGGGCAAGTTCAGACACCGAAACGCCTTTGTTCCGTTTCTCGGCGAAAATCTTCAAAGCCGCCGAATACAGTCTGTCTCTTGCTGCGTTCATCGTTTTAAGTCTGTTCCATCTTTGTCATCTTTGGTTTTGCCTGTCTTCGCAGGGCGCTGCAATCATTGATCGGTCCGTCAGTTCATCTTCTCACGGTGCAGCTTAAAGAAATAAGGTTGATCCATGCCTTTGAAATCCATCCAGCCCAAAACAGAGTCAGGCCCAAGCGAGGCGAAGACATCATTGATGGGCTTTGCATCGTAACACATGGCCGCATGCTGACGTCCGCGGAAACTGATGGTACGCAGGCGCGCTTTGGGCTTACTCGTGCGGATCAGAGGTACAAGGATCGGAAACAGGACAGGCGCCAGAATATCCCGAAGCGGCAGATAGGTCGAAAGTTTGATCGGCAAGAGCGCCGGATTGACCGAGACTTTCCCCCACAGAGGCACCTTATGTACCAAAGGATGCACCGCATCGGGGCCTTCAAAAGACTTGCCATACCAATAAGAGCTTTCCAGCATCCCATCCATATCGTGATCCGTATCCACGCCCTCGCCATGCCAGCGCCCGAGCATTTGCTCTTCGGTCGCGGGCGGTAGGCTGTCAAACAGGGCCATGGCCTCTTCGGTGGTCATCTTATCGTTCTGCTTTGGCATGGTTTCGTTACTTACTCCCCGTAACGTCATCTGTGCAGGTCACCCCTAGATCCGAGCGTCCTCTTTGATCATATCGGCGGCTTTTTCTGCGATCATGATCGTGGGCGCATTGGTGTTGCCGCTGATCAGATTTGGCATCACCGAAGCATCCACGACGCGAAGCCCCTGAACGCCGCGCACCCGCAGCCTCGTGTCCAGAACGGCATCCTCATCCGAACCCATGCGGCAGGTGCCCACAGGGTGATAAACCGTATCCGCCAAATCGCGGATCGCGTGATCTAGCTTCGCCTCATCCGTAATGTCTCCGAAGACCAGCTCTTTCACGACGGCCTTGTCAATCGGCGCGCTTTTCATGATCTCTTGGGTCTTTTTCAATCCGGCCTTCAGGCGGCGGAAATCGGCGTCCGACTCAAGGAAGCGCGGATCAATCACAGGCGCGTCGCGCATGTCTGCGGAGGCCAAGCGCACGCTGCCACGGCTTTCGGGCCGCAAGATACAGACATGAACCGAGATCCCATGTCCCGGTAGAAATTTGCGCCCGTGATCCTGAATGCACCCCACACCGAAATGCAGCTGGATATCCGGCCAATCCGCCTCGCTTTCAACCGAGAAAAACGCCCCAGATTCGGCGATATTGGACGACCAGAACCCGTGCCCGCGCCGCCGATAGGTCCTGATGTCGCGCAGAGACCGCCATACGGTTTGCGGGGAAATCCCCATCACATCCGGACGATTGACCTTATAGCCCATGGTGACGTCGACGTGGTCTTGCAGGTTTTGACCCACCTGCGCGCGATCCGCTTTCACTTCGATGCCCAGAGCTTTCAAATCCTCCGCCGGGCCAATGCCCGAGGCCATCAAAAGCTGAGGCGACTGGAACGCACCAGCGCAGACGATGACTTCGGCGCGCGCCGAGACCGTCTTAAGCTGGCGGCCCTCGTAATATTTCACACCCGTCGCGCGATCGTCCTCGATCACCAACTCTTGCGCAAGAGCCTTGGTGATCACATGCAGAGAGCTGCGTTCCATATTGGGATGCAGATAGGCCGCCGCCGCGGAACAGCGTTGGCCGCGCCGTTCGTTGTGGAACTGGGTGACCTGAAACATCCCGGCACCCTGTTGCTCGGGCCCATTGAAATCATGGGTACGCCGAAGCTGAACCGCCTCGCAAGCCTCTAGGAAATCGTCATTGATCGCATAGGGCGTCGGCAAATCCGAAACATGCAACGGGCCGTCAGAGCCGTGCAATTCATCCGCACCGCGCATATTCCGCTCGGACTTCTTGAAATAGGGCAGCACATCAGACCAGCTCCAGCCATCGCACCCATTTGCGGCCCAATTGTCATAGTCACGAGGGTTCCCGCGAATATAGATCATCGCGTTGATCGCAGAACTGCCGCCCAACCCTTTGCCACGCGGCTGATAGCCCACACGCCCGTTCAGCCCAGGCTGTGGCACTGTTTCAAAACCCCAGTTCAGATTAGTCAAACGCCCGCCATGCACCGCACCAATGACCAAGGACGGCACCCGAACGAAAAGGGATTTCCCTTCGCCCCCAGCTTCAAGCAAACAAACAGAGACCTTTGGGTCTTCGGACAAGCGCGACGCAAGAGTTGCCCCTGCCGAACCGCCGCCAACGATGACATAGTCAAATTCCATGTTGTTTTACCCTCCGCTTTGGCACGCGGCCTGCGATCTTTTGAAGCCTGAGACACAGGTGATGCTTAGGTCAGTATGCCTTTCTTTTGCAGCTGCTCAATCTCTGCCAAGTCAAATCCGCATTCCCTCAACACTCCGACGGAATCCTCCCCTGATCCCGCCGGAGACTGAGGCACCCGCGCGACGGATCGGCTGAACCGAGGTGCGGGTGCCGGGTGAATGGTGCCGTCGATCGTTTGAAAAACGCCGCGCTCCGCCATATGTGGATGCGTTGAAGCCTCCCTCAACTTCAATACAGGCGTCACGCAAGCATCCGAGGTCTCAAAGATCGCGGTCCATTCATCTCGTGATTTTGTTTGGAAATGGGCGGCAAAGCGCGCGTGCATATCCGGCCAATGTTTGGGGTTCTGCTGGTTCTTGGCATCCTCTTGCGGCAGACCCGCAAGCCGCAGGAACTCTGCAAAGAACTGAGGCTCGATGCAGCCGACAGCAACATATTGCCCGTCTGCACATTCATAGGTGCGATAGAACGGCGCCGACCCGTCCAGAAAATTCTGCCCTCGGGTTTCGCCTGCCATGCCCTTGGCAATCAGCATATTGATCAAGCCACCCATCGCGGCCACGCCATCCACCATGGCCGCATCAACGACCTGACCTTTGCCAGAGCGTGATTTCTCGATCAAAGCGGCCAGAATGCCGAAGACCAGAAACATCGAGCCGCCGCCGTAGTCTGCCACGTAGTTCAGCGCCGAATGTGGCGGTTTCCCGGGCGCTCCGAACATATTGAGCGTCCCGGTGAGCGCGAGATAGTTCATATCATGGCCCGCAGTCTGCGCCGCAGGTCCGTCCTGCCCCCAGCCTGTCATGCGGCCATAGATCAGGTGGTCACCCGTGTCCTGAGGGCCCAGACCCAGCTTCTCCATGACGCCAGGGCGGAACCCTTCGATCAGCACATCGGCGCTGTTCAAAAGCCGCAGAACAGCGGCCTTGCCTTCGGTCGACTTCAGATCAATCGCAAGAGAGCGTTTGCCGCGCCGGTTCACATCGGTGGGGTCAGGCTTGGCGCTTTTGCGGTCAATGGTGATGACATCCGCACCCATATCCGCCAGCAATTGGCCTGCCAGGGGTGCAGGACCAATCCCTGTGAACTCGACAACTTTTATGCCCTCAAGCGGTGCGCTCATCGGCCTGCACCCCGATCATCCAGCCCAAGGCCACGGCCGATGATCTCTTTCATGATCTCAGAGGTGCCTGCATAAATCCGGCTGATCCGCGCATCCGCATAGAGCCGCGAGATCTCGTATTCATCCATGAAGCCTGCACCGCCGTGCAGTTGAAGACAATCATCCACCACACGGGCTTCAATTTCAGACGTCTTGAGTTTTGCTTCAGCCGCCACTTCAGCGCTCAGCTTGCCTTGCAGATGCAGCTTGGTGCAGTGGTCGGTAAAGACCCAGCCCATGTCCAGCTCTGTACGCATCTCGGCCATTTTGAAACGGCTGTTCTGAAACGTGCCGATGGGCTTACCGAAAGCCTTGCGCTCGGTGATATAGTCCATCGTCACCTCAAAGGCGCGCTCGGCGCGACCCATGAAGGCCGCAGCCCCTGCAAGGCGTTCTTCGGCAAGGCCCGACATCATGTATTTGAAGCCTTTGTAAGGGTCGCCCAAGACATTCTCTTTCGGGATCTTCACATCCTCGAAGAAGAGCTCCGCCGTGTCCTGCGCATGTAAGCCCAATTTCTTGAGCTTACGCCCGCGCTGAAACCCTTCCATACCGGCTTCGACGATAAAGAGCCCCATGGCGTGCGGATTGTCCGGATGGGTGCGCGCCGCAACCAGAACCACATCAGAAATCAACCCGTTAGAAATATATGTCTTAGAGCCATTCAGAACCCAATGATCGCCCTTGTCCTCAGCACGTGTGCGAATGCCTGCCATGTCAGACCCGGTGCCAGGTTCAGTGATCGCAATCGCGAGGATCTTGTCGCCAGAGACGATCCCCGGCATCAGGCGATCTTTCTGTTCCTTGGTGCCGAATTTCTGGAAATACGGCCCCACGATGCGGTTGTGCAGCGGCAGGAATAGACCCGAGCTATATTTGGTGATCTCTTCCATCAGGATCTGGTCATAGCGGAAATCATCCACGCCCAGACCGCCATAAGCCTCATCCGCATACATGGCGAGGAACCCGGCCTCTCCGGCCGCTTTCCAGACCTCCTTGCTGACCTGACCATCGGCCAACCATTGCTCGGCATGAGGAACGATGTGCTCCTCACACCATTTCACAACCGAGTTGCGAAAGATCTCGTGCTCTTCTTCGTAAAGGTCGCGTGGGATCATCATGTTTAGGCTGCCTTCTGCTCTGCATCAAACATCTTGGCGATGGCGCCTTCTGGCACCACAAAACGCGCTCCGTATTTTTCTGCCAGTTCAGCGGCACGTGCCAGGAAGACGTCTTTTGTTTTGCCGTGAATGAACTGGAGCGCGCCGCCTGTGTGAGGTGGGAACCCGATGGCGAAAATCGAGCCGATATTGGCCTCGGTTTCCGTGTTCAAGACGCCTTCATCAAGGCATCTTAGGGTCTCGATCACCTGACGATAGATCAGACGATCCACCGCATCTTCAATCGAGACATCGCGGTCCTCGACCACAAACTGAGACAATTCAGGCCAGAGGGTTTTCGTGCCATCCGCGTGATAGTCATAGAATCCTGCGCTGTCCTTGCGACCGCGACGGCCCAGATCCACCATCGCGTGGCCGATATGACGGGTGGCCGCGTTGTCTTTGCCGAAGGCTGAATTCTCGCCCAGACGTTCGTCAAGTTCCTTATGGGTCTCCCAGGCCTTGCGCGTCAGTTCCATCGAGACCTCGTCATGCACGGCCAGTGGGCCTACAGGCATGCCCGCTTTCCAGCCCGCGCGTTCAATCGCAACGGGGGACACGCCGTCCTGCATCAGGGCCAGACCCTCGTCCAGATAGGTCGCGAAGACACGGCTGGTAAAGAAGCCACGACTGTCGTTCACAACGATGGGCATATACCCAATCTGCGCGACATAGTCATAAGCCTTGCGCAGCGTTTCCTGACTGGTCTTCTTGCCGCAAATGATCTCGACGATCTTCATTTTGTCGACCGGAGAGAAGAAATGCAGGCCGATAAAGCGGCTCGGATCCGGGCAGAATTCAGCCAGAACGCTGATCGGCAAGGACGAGGTATTGGAGCCATAGATCCCGTCATCCGCCAGCATCTCAAAACTTTCTTTGATCACCTTTTCCTTGAGGTTGATGTCCTCAAAGACCGCCTCAACGATAATATCCGCGCCTTTGTAGTCCGCGTCCTTATCGGTTGGCGTGATCAGATCCAACAACCCGTCTTTGCGCTCTTGCGTCATGCGTTTGCGCTTGATGCGTTTATCCGCCAGCGTGTTGGAATAGGCTTTGCCCTTCTCGGCATTCTCGACAGAGACATCCTTCAGAACGGTCTCAAGCCCCTTATAGGCCTGCGCCCAGGCGATACCCGCTCCCATCATGCCAGCGCCCAAAACGGCAGCATTCTTGAACTTGGTCGGCGCACCCTCTGGGCGGATCTTGCCGGATTTCACGGCCTGCATGCCAAAGAAGAACGTCTTAATCGCAGCCTTTGCCTCGGGTGAACGCAAGAGCGCCACCAAGCCACGGCTTTCGGCGCGCAGCGCGCTGTCAAAACCCATGCGCATCGAGTTTACCGCGATATCGACGATCTTTTCCGGTGCCGGCATCAGGCCACGCGTTTTGCCATAGAGCATCGTCGGAGCCATCGCCGCCGCCATGCGCACATTTGGCGCAGTCGCGTCGCCTCCCGGGTATTTAAAGCCCTTCTTGTCCCAAGGTTTGGTGCCCGCTTTCGGGTTCGCCTTGATCCAGTCTTTGGCCACCGGGATCAGCTGATCCTGCGCCTCAACGATGGCATCCACCATGCCCGCTTTCAGCGCCGCATCCGGACGCAACTGCTTGCCTTCGGCCAACAGCGGCAGTGCCGCCTCAAGGCCGAGCATTGCGACCATGCGGCACACGCCGCCCGCACCCGGCAGAACGCCAAGGGTCACTTCGGGCAGGCCAACAACCGCTTTGGGGTCTGCCACGACAATCCGGTGATCACAGGCCAGACAGATCTCATATCCTCCGCCCAGTGCCGCGCCATTGATGGCGGCCACGAAAGGCACCGGCAGTTTTTCCATCGCGCGAAACGGCGCTTTGTTGCGTTCGACATAGTCGTACATTTCCTGCGCGGTCTGGTTGGAATTCAGCATGAAATCCAGATCCCCTCCGGCGAAGAAGGTTTTCTTGGCAGAGGCCAGAACGACCCCCGCCAACCCTTCTTCGGCCTTCAGGCGCTCGATCATTTCTTCCATGGCATCAAGCCAGGCAAAGGTCATTGTGTTGGCGGATTTATCCTGCGCGTCAAAGGTGACCGTGACGATGCCGTCCGCATCTTTTTCGTAAGTATATTCAGACATTATCTCTCCTCAGACGCGTTCGATGATGCTGGCGATCCCCATGCCGCCACCCACGCACATACAGATTAACGCGCGCTTTGCATTGCGGCGCTCAAGCTCGTCGAGCATCGTGGAAACGAGGCAGGATCCGGTCGCGCCCAGAGGGTGCCCCATCGCAATCGCGCCGCCCACGACATTGAGTTTCTCGTCAGGAACTTTGAGATCATTCTGAAGACGCAGAACCACAGAAGCAAAGGCCTCGTTGATCTCGACCAGATCGATGTCTTCTGGGGTTAGACCGGCTTTTGCCAAAGCTTTATGCGCGGCCGGACCCGGACCGGTCAGCATGATGGTCGGCTCTGTCGCTGTCACTGCAACGGACACAATACGCCCCCGTGGGGTCAAGCCCAGATCCTTGCCAACCTTCTCATTGCCCACCAGCACCATCGCCGCGCCATCCACGATACCAGAGCTGTTGCCGGGCGTATGAACGTGGTTGATCTTTTCAACGTCGGCATATTTGGCCAAGGCCACGGCGTCATATCCAAAAGCGCCCATCTGCTCAAAACTTGGACGCAGCCCGCCAAGGATCTGCATATCGGTGTTTGGCTTAATGAAGTCGTCACGCTCCAGAATGACCAGACCGTTTTCGTCCTTTACCGGCACAACAGAGCGATCAAAATACCCTGCCTCCTGCGCGGCAGCCGCCTTCTTTTGGCTGTTCATCGCCAGTTCGTCCACGTCATCGCGGCTGTAGCCGTCCACGGTCGCGATCAGATCAGCGCCGATGCCTTGCGGCACGAAGTTCGTCGCGAAGACGGTCTCTGGATCCTCGGAAAATGGCCCGCCGTCCGAGCCCATTGGCACGCGGCTCATGCTTTCATAGCCACCCGCGATAATCAGGTCTTCCCAACCAGACGCCACCCGTGCGGCCGCCGTGTTGAACGTATCCAACCCGGATGCACAAAAGCGGTTCACCTGAGCGCCGGGCACGCTTTCATCCCAACCGGCTTTTTGCAGAGCCACCTTTGGCAGAACCGCGCCCTGCTCTTTCACTGGGCTCACGCAGCCCAGCACCATGTCATCGACGCGCGACGTATCCAGATCCAGACGGTTTTGCATTTCGTCCAGCAGTGTCGTGACCAAATTGATCGGTTTGACTTCGTTCAAGGATCCATCCGCTTTCCCCTTGGATCGCGGAGTCCGGATGGCCTCATAGATAAATGCAGCGTCTGTCATACCTGCGCCTCGCTTGCTTCTTGACTGTTCGCGGGACCAAGCCCGCGAATCTAAACATGGTCAAAACGCTACACTACTGTCCAATTTCGAACAAATTCTATTTTTGAGTTTGCCTAGGTGACGTCCCGTCGCTTTTGTCGGAAAACGGCAGGCCATAGTGACTTTTGATGAACTTCGGCAGCCCCATCACATAGCGACCCAGAAACTCGTCGGACTGCGCATAGAGTCCCCGCAGCGCGTAGGTCAGCCTGATCACACCGGGCGTGTAGCTGCGAGCTTTGCGTTTTTCGATGTCGTTCAAAACCCGCTCGGCCGCCTGCTGCGGCGTGAGGTAGGGCGTCAGACCCAAAAGCGGGCGCGGCATCCATTTTGACAGGGCGGCGACTCCGGGGTGCGCGGTCACGCGCTCTCCCATTTCCGAGGCGATAAACCCGAAATAAGCGGCCCCTGCAGTGGCCTCGGTCGCTAGAAGCTCCAGGCGCATGACGCGCATCATCATGTCGACCGCCGCCTTAGACGTGGAATAGGCCGCGCCAAAGGGAAAGGGGATAATCCCGGCGATCGATGACACCGCAAACAGATGCCCCCCGCTTTGGATGATCGGCGCCAGACAGGGCTGCAGAGTCCGGTAAACTCCAAGCACATTCACATTGATAACGGACTCGAAATCCTTCGGGTCTTGCGCCCAAATCGGATCGATCTTTTCGATCCCAGCGTTCGCGATGGCGACATCCAGCCGCCCATGGTCTGCCAGAACCTGCGCCACGATCTCGCGCATACGCTCCGCGTCACAGACATCGGCCACAGCCTTGGTCAGAGACGATCCGCTCAGGCTTTCAAGCGCCTCTGCGTCCCGCTCCACAGCAATGACATGCGCACCACGCCGCAAAGCTTCTTCGCTGAGGGCCCGTCCGATCCCGGCCCCCGCGCCGGTGATCAGAACCACTGCGTTCTCAAAGTCTATGCGTTTTGGCATTTGTCCTCCGTGGGCCGTCACACGTGACGTTTTGCAAAGTCGCCGATCTGGCGAATTGTCTGATCCGCCGGTGCGAATTTTCCGTGATAGAAGGTCCAGACATGCGGCAGGTTCTCTTCTTCGTGGAAGTCTACCTCTCCGCCTGCATCACACAGCATATCCCGCAAGGCATAGCTGTCGCTGGCAAGCAGCTCGTCCTTCGCGACGACCAAAAAGCTGGGTGGTGGTGCATCAAACGTCCCAAAGATCGGCGAAAGATCAGAGTTTTTCGGATCATGATCGCCAACATAGGCATTGCGCCCGCGTGTGATCCACCCAATCGGCAACATGATATCACTCGCGATGTTCTCGCTGAAAGACGCCCCTGACATCGACAGATCTCCCCACGGAGAAATCGCGACGCAGGCCAAGGGTTTGGCAAGGCCGAGCCTCTGCAGGCGCTGCAACAGCGTAAAGACCAACCCACCGCCAGCGCTGTCACCCATTAGGATGATGTCTTCGCCTGCATAGCCTCGTTCCAGCAACCCTTCGTAGGCGTATTGAGCATCATCAATTGCTGCGGGATAGGGGTGCTCTGGCGCCAGGCGATAGTCCACCATCGCGGCGCGCTGTCCAACCTCTCCGGCGATCCGAGCCACCATTGCGCCATGGCTGATCTCATCGCCAAGCGTAAAGCCTCCGCCATGCAAATAGAGGATCACCTTCTTGGCCGATGCGGCCTGCATGCTGCACCATAGGATGTCTACCGATCCGGAACCGGACACCAAGCGATCCGGCGCGAAACTCATGTCGCGCGAAGCTGGGAACATAGTCTTGGCATAGAGCCCTGCCGTCCAGCGCAGCTTTCGTTGATCGCGTAGAAAGGCCATCAGGGGCTTGGTGCCATAGCGCAGATGCGCGTTAACGAACCTTCGCGACAACATCCTAAGCCACCTTGCCCTTCGGTGCCGAGGCCACCAGTTCAGACGGATCCGGCCTTTCCGTGATCCGCAGGAACTCGTCCCAGTCATAGGGGAAGATCGTGGGCTGCCCAGAGGCATCCAGATACCAGCTTTGACAGCCACCAACCCAGACCGTGTCCTTCACGCCGGCGGATATGTAATTGGCAAACTCCTCAACCGCTTTTGACGTCGGCTCGATCGCATCGGTTTCCCCATTGCGCCACATATCGATCAACTGCATCACATAGCCCATCTGGCGTTCCGCAATCCCAATGATCGTGTTGTTGCCAATTGGCGTACCTGGCCCCAGCATCAGGACGAAATTCGGGAAATGTTCCAACAAGACGCCACGGTGCGTGCGATACTGCCCCGCGCCCCAACTGTCTTCGATACGATGTCCGCCTCGGCCCACGAGGTTCATCGGACGCATGTAGTTGAAGTTGTGAAACCCCGTGGAATAGATCAGCACATCCAATTCGTGCAACGTGCCGTCCTTGGTGCGGATGCCGCCGCTTTCGATCTTATCAATGCCCTCAGTGATCAGATGCGCGTTGGGTTTTTGAATGGCCCCATAGAAACTCGTATTGATCACAAGCCTTTTGCAGCCCACCTCGTAATCCGGCCTTAGCTTGGCCCGAAGGTCTTTGTCCCGTATGCGCCAAAGGTGGCCCTTGCAGAGAACATTCATCACCTGATTGGGCAGCCATTTTCCGACCGTCGCATTGATGAACACATTCTGAACCAGCCACCTATAGGCGGCTTTCCAACCCTGCATCCGCTCGGGCTTGCGCTGCCAGCGTCGGCGCAGCCATTCTGGAAAACGAATGTTAGGAACAGGCGCGACCCATTGCGGCGTGCGCTGAAAGATCGAGACCTCGTTGCCGCCTTTGATCAGCTCTGGGATCACCTGATGCGCGGTGGACCCGGTGCCGATCACGCCAATCCGCTTGCCTGTCAGGTCAACATCATGCCGCCACTGTGCCGTGTGCCAGTGCTCTCCCGCAAAGTCGTCCTTGCCGTCAATCTCGGGCCACTTGGGATGGTGCAAAATCCCCGTCGCCGAGATCACAAAATCCACCGCAAACGCGTCACCCTTACTGGTTTCGACGTGCCATTTGCCGTCATCCCCATAGACACAGGACGTCACCGCCTCGCCAAAACGCGCGTTGTCCGTGACGCCATATTTGCGGCCTACATGTTCCATGTATTCCTGAAGCTCGCCGCCAAACGCGAGGTGGTGCGTCCAGACATAGGGCTCGAAGGAATAGCAATAATGCGGCGCGGGAATATCACAGGCGATCCCGGGGTATGTGTTCTCACGCCATGTTCCCCCGACCTTGTCGGCTTTTTCGATAAACGTGAGATCTGTGATCCCCGCTTCGCGCAGCTTGATATAGACAAGCATGCCCGTCGCACCGGCACCAATGATCAAGACAGAGGGTTGACGCATCGCCTCTTTGCTCCGAAGAAATACATTAATGAACAAAACACTACACTACTGTAGTATCTGTCAATGGTTTTCCGGACCAAAAGGCGAATGCCCCTACGTCGCTGCGCCTTGGCGTTCCTGACCACGCGCCACCAAACAAAGCCAATCATGCGCAATCGTCGCCGCAGCAATCGCAGTGATTTCGGCATGATCATAAGCCGGCGCGACCTCGACCACATCCATGCCAACCAAATTCAGCCCTTCCAGACCACGCATCAACTCTAGCGCCTGCCATGATGCCAGACCACCCGCGACAGGCGTCCCCGTCCCGGGGGCAAAGGCCGGGTCCAGACAATCGATGTCAAAGGAAATATAGACCGGCCGATCTCCGGCTCGAGACCTCAGAACCTCAAGCGCTGCATCGACACCGTTTCTGTGGACCCAAGGCGCGGTTAACTTCTCGATACCAACATCCGCGTCATTGTGGGTACGTATCCCAACCTGCGTCGAGGAAGCCACATCCACGATCCCTTCGCTGACCCCACGCGCGAACATCGTGCCGTGGTCGAGGCGCGAGCCGTCGTCCTCCCAAGTGTCGCAATGCGCGTCGAATTGGATCAATGTCAAAGGACCATGGTGTTTGGCGTGCGCCTTCAGCAACGGGTAGGATACAAAATGGTCGCCCCCAAGGCTTAACAACTTGGTGCCCTGTGCCAGGATCTGATCGGCATGCGCCTCAATAGCCTCTGCGATCGAACCCGGATGATGCGGGTCCAAAGCACAATCTCCGTAGTCGACGACCGACAGCATATCAAAGGGATCAAATCCAAAGGGAAACGCCTTGAGTTCGGCCAATTGCACAGAGGCCGCGCGAATGGCGCGCGGGCCAAGGCGGCAGCCGGGCCGATAGGTGACCGCGCAATCATAGGGGATGCCCGTGACGGCAACATCCACATCTGAAAGGTCTCGGGAATAACGGCGGCGCAGAAAACTGGTGACGCCACCATAGGTCATCTCGTGCCAGCGCCCCATATTGCTGTCTGAACGGAATGCGAAATCGCCGTCTTGTTCGCTCATGACGCAGCCCTCGTTTCCTTGTCCAGCAAGAGGGATTTCAGCACCCTCACCAAATCCGCCGCCGTGTCTGCGCGGTCATAGGACGCCTCGGCAGCTTCGGCCTCGGCCTGCGAGAACACCTGACCCGCGCGCAGCTTCGCAAGATCGCGCAAGTAGGGTTCTCGGAACTCCGGATGGCCCTGCACCGTCAGTGCAAAGCCCGGATAGTACAAAGCCGCATTCTCGCAAAACTCGGAACGCGCCACCCGCTGCGCGCCTTGCGGAATGTCCACGACCTGATCCTGGTGAAACGCAGAGAGTGTCATGATTGACTGATCCGAGGTATCCTCAAGCGGCCCTTCAGAGCGATAGTCATGCAACCCAAGCCCCCAGCCCTTGTCAGATTTCCGAACCTCGCCCCCCAAGGCCTGCGCGATAATCTGATGCCCGAAACAGATGCCAAACATTGGCCTGCCTGCGTCTCGGCAAGCCCGAATGAAATCCTCTAGAGGCGCAATCCAAGGATGGTCCTCATAGGCTCCGAACTTTGATCCCGTAATGACCCAAAGATCGTGATCCATGGGCGAGGATGGGATCTGCCCATCCAGAACCGCATAGTCCGAAAACTCTGCGCCCAACTCGGCCAGCCAAGCGGCGACCATAGCGGGATAGTTCGAATAACGGCCCGCCAATTCTTCAGGGGGCCGCCCCGTTTCCAGAACTCCGATAGACAGGCGCTTTGTCATGGTCACACCCTCACAGTCTCGACAAATAGGCGCTGTATTCCACAGGCGAGATCACCGTGGTCAGCTCAGCGATCTCTTCGCGGCGCACGATGGCATAAAGATCCCGGAACGCCTGCCCAAAGACATCTGCCGCAACCTCAGACTGTGCAAACCGCTCGACGGCCGTGGACCAGTCATGGGTCAGCAGTGGTTGCGGTTTCGCATCTGGGTGGTCAATCTGAAGCTGAAGATCGGGCTGGTGTTCAAGCCCGTAGAGGATGCCGCCCAGAATCGCTGCCAAAGCGAGGTAGGGGTTCACATCGGCACCGGAAATCCGATGTTCCAACCGCGCCGCTTTGCCAGATGTTTCCGGAAGTCGGATTGCAGCCGCGCGGTGATCAAAGCCCCATTCAGGCGCCGAGGGCGCGAAGCTCTTTGGCTGGAAGCGACGGTAAGAATTCAGATGCGGTGCAAAGATGGCCTGCAGGTCGCGCATGGTGGCCAAGGTTCCGGCAATCGCATGACGCATCGGGTCTGACAGGTCACCGGAGGCCTCCGCCGCCAGCACATTTGTGCCCTCCTCATCGACCAAAGACACATGTGCATGCATGCCATTTCCGGGGTGTTGCGCATAGGGTTTCGCCATAAAGGTCGCCTCATAGCCGTGTTTTGACGCGACTATTCGGACCAACCGCCGGAACAACAACGCTGTATCCGCAGCGGCCAAGACATCACCCGTGTGGTGGAAATTGATTTCAAACTGCCCGGGCCCGTATTCCGCAATCAATGTGTCTGTGGGCAAGCCTTGCTGTTTCGCGGCCTCTTTGATCTCTTCGAGCATAGCCGAATGACGCCCCAGAACCTCAAGATCGTAGTTCTGAGCTTCGGGCAAACGGTCTGGCGGCTCTGGCGCGTCTGACGCTGCGCCACGCGCTTTCACGATGTAAAATTCCAATTCTGTTGCAACGACAGGCTTCAAACCGCGCGCGGCGAAACGATCTCCAACTTTGCGCAAAAGCTCTCTAGTCGAGGACTCCCCGATCTCGCCCGTGGCATCCTTCATTTCAACCAATACCTGCGCCACATTGCCGTCGGCCCATGGCACGGGTGCCAATGTGCTCGCAACGGGCGTCAGTACCCCATCCGGGTCTCCGACAACGATCCCCTGCCCTGTTGCTTCGACTTCCCAACCAAGGATGCAAGGCGTGTAGGTCGAAATCGGCAACCGCGCGGCCCCAGAGGTCAGCTTGCCGATATCCTCGCCGGGCAACCACTTGCCGCGCAAAATCGCGTTGATGTCGCAGAGCATCAGCTCGACGCGATCAGGCTTGCCGTGTTGGGCGCAGTAGTCCTGCCAGATCTTTTCAAAGTCGCTCACGGGTACCCTCTATGTTTTGCTGTCGAGATCACGCTGCAGGGCGGCGCGTTTGGAAATAAGAGATGCGGAGATCACGCCTGTCGCCACGATGGCGATCAGGATCGTAGAAAGCGCGTTAATTTCAGGACTGACGCCCAGGCGGATCGACGACCAAATCTTAATCGGAAGCGTCGTTGCCGACGGGCCGGAAGTAAAGCTCGCGATCACCAGATCGTCGAGCGATAGGGTGAAGGCCAATAGCCAGCCCGAGATCACTGCAGGTGCGATGACCGGTAGGGTCACAAGCCGAAAGGCTTCAAACGGGGTGCAGCCTAGGTCCAGCGCGGCTTCTTCGAGCGATTGATCAAAGCTTGCCAAACGCGCCGAAACCACGACCGAGACAAAGCACATAGAAAACGTCGTGTGCGCCAGAACAATCGTCAGAACACCGCGATCCAGCCCGAGCGAGATAAACAGCAACAGCAGCGACAGGCCGGTAATGACTTCGGGCATTACCAGCGGTGCATAGATCATGCCGGAGAAGATCGTTCTCCCCGGAAAACGCCCTGCCCTGACAAGCACATAGGCGGCCATTGTGCCCAGAACCGTCGCCAATAAAGACGAGAAAATCGCCACGCGTAGGGTCACATAGGCCGCATCCAGAAAGGCCTCGTTGCGGAAAAGCTCACCGTACCATTTGGTCGAGAACCCGGCCCAGACGGTGACCAGTTTTGACTCGTTGAAGCTATAGATCACAAGGATCAGCATCGGCAGATAAAGAAACGCAAAACCAATCGTCAGAGAGGTCGCGTTGAACCAGCTAAACCGCCTCATTGCTCTGCCTCCCTCTGTTTCTGCTCATTGCGTTGGAAGAGAACGATTGGGATGATCAGCACCAACAAAAGGATGATCGCGACGGCGGAGGCCACGGGCCAATCGCGGTTCGAGAAGAACTCTTCCCACAGGACTTTGCCGATCATCAGTGTTTTCGATCCGCCCAAGAGCGCGGGGATCACGAATTCGCCGATCACGGGGATGAACACGAGGAAACAGCCCGCGATCACGCCGTTTTTCGACAGTGGCACGGTCACCAGCCAAAAGGCTGAGATGCGCGAGCAGCCGAGGTCTTCGGCGGCTTCAATGAGGCTTTCGTCCAACCGCTCAAGCGTCGCGTAGATCGGCAGGATCATGAAGGGTAGATAGGTATAGACGATGCCAATGTAGACCGCCGTTGAAGTGTTCAAAATCACCAGCGGATCGCCGATGATGCCGATACCCATCAGGAATTGGTTCAGATAGCCCTCGGTGCTAAGAATGCCGACCCAGGCGTAAACGCGGATCAGAAAGCTCGTCCAAAACGGCAGGATCACCAGCATCATCAAAGTCGGCCGCCAGTCCTCGCGCGCTTTGGCCATGCCGTAGGCCATCGGGAATCCGATCAGAAGGGCCAAAAGGGTCGAGATCGCTGCGATCTTGAGGCTTGAGAGGTAGGCCTTCCAATAGAGGTCGTCGGTGGTGAGGAACTCGAAATTCTCTAGATCCAATTCGCTGAGGAAATCCCGAAATGCCTGCCAGCCACCGGAAATATCCAGCGTCGGCGTATAGGGCGGGATCGCCAGCGCGATGTCTGACAGCGAGATCTTGAGTACGATCCCAAAGGGGATCAAGAACAAGGCCAAAAGCCAGAAGTACGGGATCCCAATCAGGGTGAGGCGGCGCAGCTTCATGATGTCAGACCGCCAAAACGATGCCGGCGGTGTCCGTCCAGCTTAGCCAGACTGGATCTTCCCAGGTGAAGTTGCGGCGCGCGATGCGGCGTGTGTTGGCAATCTGGGCTTTGATGACCGTGCCGTTGTCCAGTTGCACGTGATAGGTCGAGATATTGCCGAGATAAGCGATATCAAGCACCTTGCCTTGCAGCACATTCGTCCGATCCGTCGGCTTTTCCGAGCTGATCGCGATCTTTTCAGGCCGGATCGCCATGGCGGCAGAGGCCCCTTTGGAGATCGGCTGATTTGCGGAACCAACCAAGGCAGGCTGCCCTTCGGCCCATGTCAGTGAGACGCCATCGTCATTTACCTCGGCTGTGCCTTCGATGATGTTCACATCGCCAATAAAATCAGCCACATAGATAGAGTTCGGCGTCTCGTAGATCACGTCGGGCGTGTCGACTTGCACCAATTTTCCGTGGTCCATCACCGCCACGCGGCTGGCCACGGTCATCGCCTCTTCCTGATCGTGGGTCACGATCACAAAAGTGGTGCCGGTGCTTTCCTGAATGTCCATCAGTTCAAACTGTGTATCCTGACGCAATTTCGCATCCAACGCCCCAAGCGGTTCGTCCAACAGCAAGAGTTTCGGTGCTTTGGCCAAAGAGCGCGCCAAGGCCACACGTTGACGCTGACCGCCGGAAACCTGATGCGGCTTGCGACGCGCGAATTTTTCCATTTTGGTGAGGCGCAGCATCTCTTCGACACGCGCTTCCATCTGGTCCTTGGGCATTTTCTCGCGGCGCAGACCGAAGGCGATATTGTCCCAGATGTTCAGATGCGGGAACAGCGCGTAGGACTGAAACATCATATTCACTTCGCGCTTGTTCGGCGGGATCGCCGCGATGTCTTGTCCCGCCAGTTCGATCACGCCTGACGTCGGTGTTTCAAAGCCCGCCAGCATGCGCATCAACGTGGTCTTACCGCAGCCAGACGGCCCTAACAGCGCAAAGAATTCACGGGCGTAGATGTCGAGGTTCAGGTCACTAATCGCGACGAACTCGCCAAATTTCTTGGTGACATTCTTAAAAGTAATAAGTGGCTTTTCGCTCGCGTCGTTCCACGGCGCAAATGCTTTGCCAGACGTGTCTTGGTTCATGCCCGCCCCCAATAAGTGACGACCGCCCTACGCGTGGCGCAAGGCGATCGACGTGGTCTTCAATGATCAGGTGCCAGACTTGATCTTGGTCCAAAGACGCGTCACGACACGCTGGACTTTGGCCGGATAAGGCGTGGTGATGAACAGTTTTTCCAAAGTCGCAGCATCTGGATAAACCGCTGGATACTCTAGGATTTCCTGGTCAATGAACTCTTGTGCCGCAAGGTTGCCGCTTGCGTACCAAACATAGTTGGTGGCCGCCGCAGCGTTTTGCGCGTTCAGGATAAAGTTGATGAACTTATGCGCCGCTTCTGGGTTTGGTGCATCGGTTGGGATCGCCATCTGGTCAAACCACATCTGAGCCCCCTGCGTGGGGATCGAATAATCGATCTCGTGGCCGTTTTCGGCCTCGGCGGCACGGAACTGCGCGAGGAAAACATCGCCGGACCAACCGACCGCAACGCAGATATCGCCGTTCGCCAGCGCGTTGATATATTCAGAGCTGTGGAACTTTTGAATATAGGGGCGCACGGCGTCGTAGACGGCCTCTGCCTTGGCAATCACTTCTGGATCATGGCTGTCAGGATCCTCGCCGATGTAGTTCAGCGCAGCCGGGATCATCTCTGTAGGTGCATCCAGGAAATGCACGCCACATTCGGCCAGCTTCTCCATATTGGCCGGATCAAACACCAGATCCCAACTATCAAGCGGTGCGTCTTCGCCAAGAACCTCGGTGACCTTGCCGATGTTATAGCCGATGCCCGTCGTGCCCCACATGTAGTTCACAGAATATGCGCCACTTGGGTCATATTGATCGGTGCGCTCTTGAATGACGTTCCAGAGGTTACCGTGGTTGGGCAATTGGCCAACGTCCAGCTTTTGGAAGGCCCCCGCCGCGATCTGGCGTTGCAGGAAGGTCGCCGACGGCACCACCACGTCATAGCCAGAGCCACCCGCCAGAAGCTTGGTTTCCAAAACTTCGTTGCTGTCAAAAACGTCATAGATCAGCTTGATGCCGGTCTCGGTCTCGAACTTTTCCAGCAGACTTTCGTCGATATAGTCGGACCAGTTGTAAACGCGTACTTCCTCGGCGGACAGCGAAGATGCAGCACAAAGCGCAGCCGCTGACACAAGGGTCAGGTGTTTCTTCATTTTGGTAGCTCCCGGTTGTCAGTTTTATTTTGATTGGTGTAATTTTGATCAAAAGATACGATTCGGCGCAAGCGTTTCGACATCCTTGCCCCGCATCACCCCGCAGACCGGCGAAAAATTTCGCCTTAAGGATAAGCAAATTGAACGCCGAGCCCAAAAAGATCACCGAACATGAGGCCATCTATCGCCGCATCAGCGACGCGATCTTGTTTGGCGAATTGGTGCCGGGACAGGCCGTCACGCTACATGGTTTGGCCGAGATGATCGGCAGCGGCGTTATGCCCGTGCGCGACACCGTGCGGCGCTTGACATCTGCGGGCGCGCTGCGTCGTTTGGGCAATCGGCGGATCGAAGTGCCTCGATTGAATGCCTCGGAACTTGAAGAGTTGAGCTTTGCGCGTTGTTCCATTGAACCCAAGCTGGTTGAAATGGCCGTTGAAAATAAAGCGAAATCCCTTGCGAAATCGCTTAAGGACATCGATTTAGAGCTGGATCAGGCCATCACGGATGGTCAAGTCGAGGGCTATCTGCTGCATAACTTTCGGTTTCACTTTCATCTCTACGAAAACGCGAACTCCAGCATTTTGCTGAGCATGGTCGAGGCGCTATGGCTGCGCACAGGCCCCTCTCTGCGGGTTGTGTGCGGGCGGTACGGCACAGCGAACCTGCCCGACATGCACGATGAGACCATTTCAGCGATCCGTGACGGAGACGCTGGGCGCGCCGCTCAGGCGATCCGCACAGATATTTTGCAGGGAATGGGTCAGATCAAGAAATCTTTGCAGGAATGAATGCCCGCGCGGATTGACGCAAAATCAATTCCTTCATAATTTGATCAAAATATTCGAAACACAAGATCCACAGGTGACTCGTGTCGTTAGAAAATGAAAAGTCTTGGCTCGGGGATTTGCCCAAGGCCTTTGGAACCTATCTGGGCGGGCGACGTCTGGACGAGGTGGAATGTATTGTGCCGGACCTCGCAGGCATGTCGCGCGGCAAAACCATGCCCGCGCATAAATTCGATCCCGATCAAGCGCTCTTTTTGCCGGTTTCGCTGTTCTATCAAACCATTTCCGGTGAATGGGTCGATATGGAGATCCAGAACCAATGGCTTGAAAGCGATATCGTTCTGCGCCCCGATCTGTCGACCGCCTGCGCCGTACCCTGGGCGGACGATGCCTCGGTTCAGATCATCCATGATCTTGAAACCCGCGACGGAGAGCCTCTGGGCATTGCACCGCGCAACGTGCTGAAACGCGTTCTGTCGTTCTATAAGGAAAAGGGCTGGCAACCCATCGTCGCGCCGGAACTCGAGTTCTACCTGACCAAACCCAACGACGACCCCAATGCCGAAATCGAGCCACCAATTGGCCGGACAGGTCGACGTGGATCCAGCCGTCAGGCCTATTCCATGGTCGCTGTGGACGAATTCGGGGAGGTGATCGACACAATCTATGATTTCGCCGAAGCCCAAGGGCTGACGATTGACTCTGTCATCCAGGAAAGCGGCGCGGGGCAGATCGAGATCAACCTCAACCACGGCGATCCGCTGCAACTGGCCGATGAGGTGTTTTACTTCAAACGCAGCATCCGTGAGGCGGCACTTAAGAACGGCGTCTTTGCCACCTTTATGGCGAAACCGATCCGCGATGAGCCGGGCTCGGCCATGCATCTGCATCAATCCGTTGTAGATATCAAAACCGGCCAGAACATCTTTTCCGATGCCTCGGGCGCACCCACGCAGGCCTTTCACGATTTCATCGGCGGAAGCCAGAAATACCTGATGGAGGCTGTGCCCTTCCTAGCGCCATACGTGAATTCCTACCGCCGCATTTCCATCGAAGGCTACGCGGCCCCGGCGAACCTGGAATGGGCCAGCGACAATCGCACCACCGGTCTGCGTATTCCAATTTCCGGCCCCGAGGCGCGTCGCGTCGAAAACCGCGTCATCGGCTCGGACACCAACCCATATCTGTCGATCGCAGCCTCCTTGGCCGCGGGTTATCTGGGCATGGTGAACGGCGAAAAAGCGCGCCCCGAAGTCACGACCAATGCCTACGGACATCCGGGATCCGATCAGCTTCCATTCTCACTTCGCGCAGCAATGGAAAGAATGGAAGAGGCCGAGTCGATGCCAGATATGCTTGGTAAAGAATTTTGGCAGCTCTTCTCTGATATCAAAAATGCAGAGCTCGAAGAGCACCAACGCGAAATCAGCCCATGGGAACGTCAGCACCTGCTGCTCAATGTGTAAAGGTCAATGAAATGAATATGATCACCAATCATTTGCCGACGGCGGAACTTCAGGCGCTGGATGCGGCGCACCATATGCATCCCTTCACGGACTCAAATGCGCTGGCCGCGAAAGGCGCGCGGGTGATTACAGGGGCGCAGGGCGTACATCTGCGCGACAGCGACGGGCAAGAAATCATGGACTGTATGGCCGGTCTGTGGTGCGTCAATATCGGCTATGGGCGGGACTCTATCGCCGAGGTCGCGCGGCGGCAGCTTTTGGAACTGCCTTACTATAACACCTTCTTTCAGACGACCCATGTGCCCGCGATTGCATTGGCCGAAAAGGTCACCTCGCTCGCGCCGGACCACATGAACCATGTGTTTTTCGCGGCCGGAGGATCGGACGCGAACGACACGAATATCCGTCTGGTGCGCCACTATTGGGCACTGAAGGGCAAGCCCGAAAAGCAGGTTATCATCAGCCGCAAAAACGCCTATCACGGCTCGACCGTGGGTGCGGCGTCTCTGGGCGGCATGCAGGCGATGCACGGGCAAGGCACATTGCCGATCCCGGGGATAGTGCACATCAACCAGCCGCATTGGTATCTTGAGGGCGGCGACATGACGCCCGAGGAATTCGGCCTGCAGCGCGCGCGCGAACTCGAAGAAAAGATCGCGGAACTCGGCGAAGACAATGTCGCCGCCTTCATCGCGGAGCCGATCCAAGGCGCGGGCGGCGTTATCATTCCGCCGTCGACCTATTGGCCAGAGATCCAGCGGATCTGTGACGCCCATGAGATCCTTTTGATCGCGGACGAAGTCATCTGTGGCTTTGGGCGCACTGGCAACATGTGGGGTTCTGACACGTTCTCCATTCGCCCCGATATCATGACCATCGCCAAGGGTCTGTCCTCTGGTTATGCGCCGATTGGCGGCTCGATCCTGTCCGATGAGGTTTTCGACGTCATGGCCACGGACGAGTTTTACCACGGCTACACCTACTCAGGGCATCCGATGTCCTGCGCCGTCGCGCTGGAAAACCTGCGGATCCTTGAAGAGGAAAACCTGATTGGCAACGTGCGCGATGTAACGGCCCCCTATCTCGCAGAGAAATGGGCCGGGCTGGGCGAGCATCCATTGGTGGGCGAAGCGCGCATTTGCGGTTTGGTCGGCGCGCTGCAACTGACGCCAGACAAAGCTTCTCGCGCAGCTTTTGCGGAGGGCCCCGGCAATGTGGGCGTGATTGCACGCGACCTCTGTTTTGAAGACAACTTCATCATGCGCCATGTGGGCGATCAGTTGATCATTTCTCCGCCCCTAATTTTCAGCAAAGAAAATATCGACACACTGGCTGAAAAGGCTTGGAAGGTGCTGGACAAAACCATGGCCAGTGCGACTGAAAAAGGCCTGATGAAAGCGGCATAGATGGGGCGGTTGGACCTGCTGACAGCCAACGATGGGATTGGGGAATACCCCCAATCCTATTATGCGGTCGTCAATCCAAAACTGGATCCTTTCCCCAAAGCCTTGGGCGAAATCTCTTGCGATGTCTGTGTCGTGGGCGGAGGCTTTACCGGTCTCTCCTCAGCGATCCATCTGGCCGAGAAAGGCTATGACGTGGTTTTGCTCGAGGCCCAGCGCGTCGGCTTTGGCGCGTCAGGGCGCAACGGGGGACAAGTCGGCTCGGGTCAAAGGCAGGATCAGGATTTTCTGGAAGAGCGACTGGGCAAGGACGCGGCACGCACCCTCTGGGACATGGCCGTGGATGCCGTTCAAATGGTACGCGGCTTTTGCGCCGAAGAGATCATCGATTGCCCGTTCCACGAAGGCGTCATCCACGCCGCACATCGCAAACGCTTTGTGGCCGAGGATCATAGTTACGCAGAAAAACTGCGCCGTGAATATGACTACGATCTGATTGAGGACCTGTCACAGACCGAGATCCGCGACCTGCTGGCCAGCCCTTTGTATTTCGGAGGCACGCTTGATCTTGGCAGCGGGCACATTGATCCCCTTCGCTATGCTCTGGGCTTGGCGCGCAAGGCGGCCTCACTGGGTGTCAGGATTTTTGAAGAGAGCCGCGTGCAATCTTTGGAAACAACCGAGCCTAACGTGATCAAAACCGAAGGCGCGACGGTCACGGCAAAATTCCTGGTCTTGGCCTGCAACGGCTACCTTGGAAGCCTGCGCAAAGACGTTGCCGCAAGGGTCATGCCGATCAACAATTTCATAGTCGCGACAGAACCTCTTGGACCGGAACGCCAAGAAGACTTGATCCGCAACAACAGAGCCGTTGCGGACAGTAAATTCGTCATCAACTACTTCCGGTTTTCCGATGATCATCGTCTGCTTTTTGGCGGCACCGAAAGCTATGGCTACCGCTTCCCAAAGGACATCGCGGGATCCGTGCGCAAGCCGATGGAGCAGGTCTTTCCCCAGCTTTCTGGCACGCGCATCGACTATGCTTGGGGTGGAACCTTGGGGATCACCCTAAATAGAATGCCGCATTTCGCGCGGCTTTCAGATACGGCGATTTCGCTCTCGGGCTTTTCAGGTCACGGGGTCGCTATGGCTACCATGAGCGGGAAAATCGCGGCCGACACAATAGCGGGGCAAGCCGAGAAATTCGACGCCATCTCTATGCTGCCCAGCACGCCGTTTCCTGGGGGTACGATGTTCCGATGGCCGCTTTTGGTCATGGCGATGGTGTATTATTCGCTGCGGGATCGGCTTTGAGCACACCAGATCTCGGGTTTTCAAGTCTCAATCACGTCCGACATGTGCATCGACCAATCTCTGGACGCGTGGTGCGAAATGCCGAAAATCCGGCGTTTCCATGCCAGCCACTTTACCAGCTTCGTCTAGATAGCGGATCGCAATAATTTGCTTGAGGTTGGGATTCTTTTCGAACTCGGCCACCTCCGTGTCGCTCATAGGACCGCCTTGCAGGTTCAATGAATGCACCGAGGCCTCTGACAGACGATCAAAGTAGGACGGCTTCGTCGCACAAAGGTATCTTTTCGCGGCCACGTGATAGCGGCAGCAATCGGTCACAACCGACGGGAAAAACCTTTCGAGAATCTCGGCACCGGCGTCTTCATGGTGCCGGTCTTCGGTGTCATCCATCGTGAAACTCCCGAACTCGGAGGTGAAATGGCCGATATCGTGCAAGAGCGCCCCCACGATGATTTCGTCCGGCTGGCCGTTCTGTTCTGCAATGGTCGCCCCCTGCAGCATATGCTCGCCCATCGTGACCTCTTCGCCGAGGTATTCCTCAGACCCGCGGCGCTCAAAAATCGAGGCAAGGAATTCAACAATAGTGTCGGCGGTCAGATCTTGTCTTGGTGTGGTCATTCCGCGGCCTCCTGTGTCGAACGCAATAGCGCGTCGCGGGTTGAGCGTAACCCGTCTTTGTCGGCGTAGCACCCCTGCAACCAGCGCGTGCCGGTCCCGGAATAGGCCTTGCGTGCATGAAGCACCCGCGTGTTGTCCACCACAAAGGCCTCACCCGGCTCTAGGCGGAAGACGACCTCCATCGCTGGGTCGTCAATGATCTCACCTAACCGACGATAGGCGGCATACCAGAGTTCCATTTTGTCGAAAGGGACATCGGTCACTGCGGCCAAAGAGCGATTATTAAATCGCACCCCGATCAATTCTCCGTCCGGTGCGAGTTCGATCAAGGGGCGACGCGATGTCAGGCAAACACCCGCTTCACCCGAATACTCAAACCGCGCGCAATATTGCGCCAGCACGTCAAAATACTCTGGATTTTCCTCTTGCAGACGACGGACGCAGGCAAAGCCGTCTACCACCATATTCTCGCCCCCGGCTGCGGAGCTTTCTAAGCAATAGAGTACCTGAACCGTCGGAACCGGATCGCGATAAGGATTGTCGGTATGGGCCTGGAGCCCCAGTCCCGTGAACGCCAAATTCGTCGGGTTCACTTCGGTACGCACATCAAAGTGTTTGCCGTAGTTGGTTTCGCGCACAAAGCCAAAGAAGTCGACCACTTGAAACAGAGCACCCTCTTGGATCGGGCCACCTGTGATTTTGCCGAACCCAAACCGGGCGACCTGCTCTACCCACTGCGCCAAGGTTGCACCATCCTCAGACAGAGACTGAAATGCGGCAGTGGGAACATCGGCCTGCAACCCTGCATCCCAGACCGAAATCTCATCGGACAGCCAGCCGATATCAGCGCGCGCCTTGATGTCATAGGCATGTGCAATCAGCCATTCGACGCTGAAGGCCACGCTCTTTTGTTCGGGCGCGAAGGTCACATGCACCATGGTTTCACCGCCCTCGACGGACGCAATGCGTGTGTTGTCCGGAATGTCGCGCAGTGCAATCAGACGCTGACCATTCCCAGGCGCGCGCGTTTCATCGTCTTGCGCATTGTCGCGCAGCCAGATTGCATGAAACCGCAACTCTGCCTCAGCGTGGAGCGTTAGAAAGCGTCCTTCCTGGTCCATTGTAACATGCATGAGCAAAATCCTACTGCTGAGTGACGTGAACAATGTCTTTACGATGCGCCGTACAAAACCATAAACTCAAATAATAAATGACTCACATGAGGGGCGTTTTACTTTATGGATAACACCTCCTATTCCCTGCCGCCCTTGGAATGGGTGCGCGCGTTTGAAGCCGCCGCGCGTCTTGGCAGCTTTACCGCTGCTGCCAGCGAAACAGGCCTGACCCAACCCGCGATCAGTCAGCGGATTGGACAACTGGAAAAACATCTGGGGACGCGACTGTTTGTCCGCAAAGCGCGAACGATCACTTTGACGGTTGAAGGGGAAACTTGGCTGCCACATGTCCAAACAGCGCTTCGCGGGCTGAGCGACAGCTCAGAAACGCTGTTTGCACGGGGTAGACGTCGTTTAACGATCTCGGCCAGTCAGTCGGTGATTTCCCTTTGGCTCGCCACGCGGTTGGGTCGCGCGAGCGCAGACACTGGCGCGGAGATTTCGGTTCAATCCTATATTTTGGGTGGCCAGACCGCGACCGAGGATTCCACTGTTCAAATCAGATATGGAGCTGGCGATTGGGCGCATCCTTTTCAAACTCCTTTGTTTAAAGAAGCCATCGCACCGGTTTGCGCGCCCCGTCTCACCTCCCAAGCATGGACGCGATTGCCCCGCATTGCCTGCACCGGGCCGCGCCCGGATTGGGATCAGTATTCCACCAGATTCGGCATTCCCTCCACGCCGGTTCCAACCCTACGGTTCGACACATTGCACGGGGCGATTGCAGCCGCCAAGGCAGGGCTTGGAGTTGCACTTGTTTCCCTTCCCCTCTGCGCCGAGGACATCGCCAGCGGCGCTCTCGTTCAGTTGGGGGACGAGGTTCTCGACCCACCCGAGACCTATTGGTTGCTCGCGTCACGAAATGTCATAGGGCACCGCCAATGGACGGCGCTTTCGGCGGCTTTAACCGCCTAAAGGCTTCAAAAGAACTAGAGCGCGAAAAGCGAGCCTATTTGGGTGCAGGGAACACGAGACCGTCAAAAAGTTTACGGGCTGTCCGCAGTGTTCCGGCGCGCAACACCGCCCCATCTTGGCTGAGCTCCAACATGACATCGGCGGCTCCGCTTGGGTGTTCTACCGACACCAGGCTGCCCCCCGATAGTTGGGCCACAGAAGCCGCAGGCGACCCTTCAAGCGTGCACGCGGTCGCGACGCTGACAGCGGCGAATACGCCAATCGTGGCGTGGCACCTGTGAGGAATGAAGCTGCGGGTCGAGATCGCGCCACCGGATTTTGGAGCCGAGACCAACGTCATCTTAGGCACTGATTTTTCTGCGACGTCGCCCAAATTCATCATCGGGCCGCATTCCAGACGGATCGCTTCTACACGAGCCTTGAGCTCAATGTCCGCGTCCAGCGCCTCTCGGCTTTCCTGTCCCGTCAGACCAAAATCTTCGGCGCGCATGACAACGCAGGGCATACCGTTGTCGATCATGGTGCAGTCCACGCCACCCACGACATCCACAGCGTTGCCTGTGGGCAAGAGGGCACCCGTCATGGACCCCGCGAGGTTTTCAAACATCAGAGGCACGGCGGCATGCTGGCCGGGCACACCGTCGATGCGGGCCTCGCCGTCATAGTCAACCCGTCCATCAGGCGTTTGGATCTTGGCTGAAGCAATTTCACCAGTATTCAGCATATGAATGCGCACGTCGGTTTCGACATTTGTGGCAGGCACCAAACCACGCTCAATCGCGGCTGGCCCGACGGCGGCCAGAATATTGCCGCAGCCCTGAGCATCCGAGACAAGCGCCTGATCGACAAAGACCTGCAGGAACAGGTAATCGACGTCGGCATCGTCTCGTGTGGGTTCGGATAAGATCGCAACCTTCGAGGTCAGCGGGTCCGCCCCGCCGATCCCGTCGATTTGCCGCGCATCCGGAGAGCCCATGACGCGCAACAAAACTGCGTCGCGTTCCGCTGCGTCGGACGGCAAGTCTTTTGCAAGAAACACTGCGCCTTTAGACGTGCCGCCCCGCATCCAGAGGCAGGGAATTCCATCTGTCATTCAAAAAGCCCCTTTATGCGTTGTGTGACCGGATCAGATATATTTAAGGCCTTTTTCTTCAAGCCGTGGACGCATGTTGTAGATATCCAGACCCAATTCACCCGCCGCAAGGCGCTGACGTTTGGCTTCTTCGGCATCCAGACGTTCCTGCGCTTTGACCAGAACCGCTTCGGCTTCGTCGCGTTTTACCACGACGACACCATCGTCGTCCGCCACAATGACGTCGCCCGCTTCGATCGCTTGGCTTGCGCAAACGATGGGGACATTCACGGACCCAAGCGTCTCTTTGACGGTGCCTTGTGCGGAAACCGCCTTTGACCAGACCGGAAAATTCATCTCTGTCAGATCTTTGACATCGCGCACACCTGCGTCGATCACCAAGCCAAGGCAACCGCGTGATTGCGCGGAGGTCGCAAGCAGGTCGCCGAAATAGCCGTTGTCACAGGGTGAGGTCGGCGCGAGCACAAGGATATCGCCCTCTTGCAACTGCTCGATGGCAACGTGCACCATCCAGTTGTCGCCAGGGGCTGCGCTGATCGTGACCGCGGAACCCGCGATCTGAGCACCGCGGAAAATCGGAGACATATAAGACGCCAGACACCCTTTACGACCCTGCGCTTCATGCACAGTTGCGACACCTGCTTCGCCCAGTTTCTTAATGGTTTCCGCATCGGCGCGCGCGATGTTTTGAACAACAACACCCATATCTTATCCCCCTCGCTCGGCTTAAAGTTCGTCAACAGTGCGCGGGAAGATGCTTTGGAAGCCTTCCGCATATTGCACGTCGCGGCCACCGGCCATGCCGCCAGAGTTGCGTTTAAAGTGGTTCGCACGCTGTTGCGCCACGCGGGTGTAGTATTCCCACAGGTGCACCTGACCATTCATGCATTCCATCGCCGCGCGCTTTTTGTCCCAAACGTTGGTGATGTCGAGGAAATGGTCTGGCTTCCAGCCCATTTGCTCGGTCTGATGCGGCTCAAACAGGTAAAGCTGCGGCGCGCCCAGAACTTTCTCGCCAGGATTATGGCCCAAGGCCTGCGCGATCATCCGGCATTCCAGAGCGATCTGCGTCATATACATGTGGTCGGTATTATAAGGGTCGTACTGTGAGTGGCTGAGCATGAAATCAGGCTGCACTTTGCGGATCAGATCGACCAGCTTGTACTTGTCGTCTTTTTCCAGATGCAGCGGGTAGTCACCCAGATCAAAGCATTCCAGATGATGCACGCCCAGAACCTCTGCTGCCGCTTCGGCTTCGCCGCGACGAATATCCTTAACCTCTTGCAAAGATTTGCCTTCTTTCCAGAGGCGCGCGCTTTCGCCACGTTCGCCAAAAGACAAGCAAGCTACGGTTACATCGTATCCCATTTCGGCGTGCTTTGCGATAGCACCACCGCAGCGCCATACAAAATCGGCGGCGTGGGCAGAGATCACGAGGGCGGTTTTCTTGTCAGACATGGCTGATTTCCTCACATTTCGCGTTTGGTGAAATCTTTCAGTCAGGACTGAGAATCGCAACTTCAATTGGCAACAGAAGCAATAAGCTGAAGCTATAATTGCACTGAGGCTGTTTGCCGAGTAGCCTGCTAAAAGCTAGGGGAAAGCCGCTGTTCAAGAGCGTTTAACTAAGACGTTTTTGACATAGCGAAGATCGGTTGAGGAGCATTGGAAATTTGCAAAATTGGAATCTGCGCCATTTCAGAGTTTTCCTATCCGTCGTGGAAACGGGATCGCTGACTCAATCCGCAATCCAATGCAACATTTCACAACCTGCCGTCTCGCAGTTGATTGAGAAACTAGAGGCTTTTGCCGGTGGCGCCTTGTTCCAACGGTCTCCGAACGGCTTGTTCATCACCGAAAAAGGCGAGATTTTAGCTTTCCGTTTGAAACGCGCCTTAGAACGTTTGGACAGTGCCCTTACTGAAATATCCCCACGTCTGATGGTGACCGCGAGCTGGCCACAGTTGCGCGCCCTTGAAGCAGTGGCGGAAACCAAGAACTTTACGTTGGCGGCGCGGCGCATTGGATTGGCCCAATCAACGATTCATCGCTCGATTACACGTATTGAAGCCGAGGCAAAGGAAGCGCTGTTCCAAAGGACGTCAACTGGAATTCTCGCGACAAAAGCCTGTAGTCGCCTGGCCAATACGATACGTCTGGCAACCGCCGAAATCGACCAAGCTATAGCGGATCTAGCGGAATTTGATGGTCGAGAGGTCGGGGTGATCTCGGTCGGCACCTTACCTCTGGCGCGGTCTTATGTATTGCCCCAAGCCATTGTGATGTTTCGGCAAAAACATCCAAATCGACAATTGTCGGTTGTGGATGGCCTTTATGATGATCTTCTGCACTCGGTCCGGCGGGGCGAGTTGGACTGCATGATAGGCGCGCTGCGGTTTCCGTCGCCGATTGACGACGTGGTGCAGGAAGAACTGTTCAAAGATCAATTGGTCGTTGTCGCCAAGCCGACGCATACTTTGGTCAACAAAGCCTCGGTGTCGGATGAAGACCTGGCTGCGCAGCAATGGGTGCTCCCACGAGACGGCGCACCGGCTCGATCACAATTTGACGCCCACTTCGAACACATAGGCCAGCCAAAAAGTCTGATTGAATGCGGCTCTATTCTTCTCATGCGTGAGATCCTGATGGAAAGCGAATTTCTTGGATGTATCTCGCTTCGCCAAGCTCAGGCGGAAATCGATAAGGGGCTATTAGCGCCGATCAACACAGGTATCAAATGGCAAGGTCGCCCTATTGGAATCACACACCGAAAGGATTGGGTGCCCACGAAGGCGCAGTCTCATTTCCTAGAAATGATCCGACAGGCCGCAGCTCAGGCGAACATCAAAGCGACTTGACCGCAGACACCACAAGATCCCGAAACCATTTCTGCGTCACAGAGCCATGAGTGCGTGCAGACCACACCAGCCCGATTTCAAGCGAGGAGGGCAGCGGGAATTCAGCCATAGTCAGATCAGGTAGCAGGGTCATGGCAAATTTGCGCGGGAGAGTGGCAATCAAGTCCGAGCCTTGCACAATCGTCTGAATATCTCCGGGACTGGGTACCGTCACGACGGGTGTCAGCTCGTTACGCGATTCAGGTGGCAACTGATCAAGGTAGTCTGATGTCCAGCCATCGCCATAAGCAACCGCTACGTGCTGGGCGCCGATATAGCGCTCTAATGTCAGCCGGCGCGACGCCAGAGGATTGCTTGGATCCATGACGCAAACATAGGAGTCCTTCAAAAGAGAACGGCAATAATAGCCGTCTTCTTCGGGGCGCATCGGGCCAATCAACAGATCAGCTGCGCCTTGCACCAAATGGCTCGCGCCCTGTGTGCCGGAATGCATGATGGTGAGCTGAGATTTGGGCGCAGACTTTCGCAATTCTTTGATCACGGGAGCCATGATCCAAATGCGTTCAAAGTAATTACAGCTGACGCGAAAGTTCTTTGTGACCTTGTCTGGGTCCAAATCTTGCGGTGTGATCATCGTCTCAAACCGCTGCAACATCGCCTCGACCTCACCGATCTCGGCGATGCACCGATCAGTAGGGACAATCCCGCCGCCTTGCCGAAGAAACAAAGGATCGTCAAAGACGTCCCGCATGCGATTGACCGCATAGCTGACCACCGATTGATTGACACCAAGCGCATCCGCGGCCGCGGAGAAGGATTTCAGCTCAAAGACCATGCTCAGCACACGCAGCGCGAAGAAGTCGATTTTATAGGGGTCCATGAGGGTTGCTCCTTGGTCGCGCTCGGCTTTGAAAGCTGAATCCTCAGTACGATATCTACAAATCAGATATACGTCATTCATTTTATCGCATTGTCGAATTTTACTGATTTTGACAGGTAGGACTCTAAAAGGAGACACCATGCAACCGACGCTCGTTCTGATTCCCGGTTTGCTCTCGGACAATAGTGTCTGGGAACCCGTGGCGGCTTTGGCGGATATGCCGACATATTTCGCCGATGCGACCAAGGATCCCTCCATCGAAAGCATGGCCGCGCGGGTCGTGTCCGAGACCAAAGGACCTTTGATCGTCGTTGGGCATTCCATGGGTGGTCGTATCGCAATGGAAGTCACGCGTCAGGCACCAGATCGGGTGACCCGTTTGGTCTTGGCCAATACCGGGCATCACCCTCTGAAAGATGGCGAGACCGAAAAACGCCAGGCAAAGATCGATGAGGGCTATGCGGATTTCGCGGGCATGATCAAAGGCTGGTTGCCTCCAATGATGGCAGCGAGCCGTCACGACGATACAGCGCTGATCGATAGCCTCACCAGCATGGCCCTAGAGATCGGACCCGAGGTTCACGAACAGCAGATCAAAGCCTTGGTCAACCGCCCGAACGCGACGGAATACCTGCCACAGGTGAGCTGTCCTGTGTTGCTTTTGACAGGCACCGAGGACGTCTGGTCGCCTGAAAAACAGCACCGCGAAATCCAGGAGATGGTGGCGGACGCAGAGCTTCATGTGGTGGAAAACGCAGGTCATTTCCTGCCCGTTGAACAGCCTGACCTGACGGCTGAACTGATTACAAACTGGTTGAATTGCAAAGAGGAGGAGTGAATGGACAAGATACCTGAGACCCCCTTGTTCGACCGCGAAGGATCCTTGCGCGGCTACAAAATGAACAAGATGGCCATGGCCCTTGGCACGCAAGAGGGGCGCGACGCCTTTTTGGCGGATGAAGAAGCCTTCATCGACAAATTTGGTCTGGATGCAGAGAGCAAAAAGGCTGTGATGGATCGCGACTGGCAGGAAATGATCCGCTTGGGCGGCAACCTGTTTTACGTGTTGAAAATCACCGCAGTTGACCCAACGCCGATTATTGCAGTCGGCGCTGCGCAAGCCGGCATGTCTGTCGAAGACTTTTTAAGAGAACGTTTGGGGAAAGAATAATGGCACAGCTTATCGGAGGGCTGGGAACCAGCCACGTACCATCCATCGGTGTTGCTCTGGACAAGGGCATCGATCAAACTCCGGATTGGAAACCGTTTTTTGACGGATATGACTATCCGAAACAGTGGGTCGCCGACAAAAAGCCTGACATCGCGATTCTGGTGTTCAACGATCATGGCAACTCGATCTTTTTGGATCGCGTCCCTACATTCACATTGGGTGTCGCCGAGGAATATCTGCCTGCGGACGAAGGCTGGGGCCGTCGTGACATTCCGTCTTTTGAAGGCGCTGTCGATTTTTCCTGGTATCTTGCGGACAAGATGGTCGAGAACCACTTTGACCCGATGATCGCCCGCGAAATCGATGTGGACCACGGGTTTCAGGTTCCTATGGAACTCTTCTTTGGCAGCCAGAAGGAAAACTGGCCGGTCAAAGTCGTGCCGATCTTTGTGAACACCGTGCAGTTCCCGATTCCAACGCCTCAGCGTTGCTGGGATCTTGGCGTTCTGCTGCGTAAAGTTATTGAGTCCTACCCAACGGATGAGAAGATCGTCGTTCTTGGCACTGGCGGGTTGTCTCACCAGTTGCAAGGCGCGCGCGCTGGCTTCCTCAACCCAGAAGCTGATCAGGAATGGATCGAAACTTTTGCAAGCGATCCGGAAAAATGGCGCAATCTGACCCGCGAGGACTATGTCGAGAAATTTGGGTCTGAGGGTGCAGAGCTGATCATGTGGCTCGTTATGCGCGGATGCATGGACACTGAAGTCGATCAAAAGCACAGCCACTACTTCTCGCCCGCGTCCATGACCGGTGCTGGTTGTGTTGTTCTGGAGAATAAATAATGGCTTTCTTTACAATGCATTGCCACCACCATCCTGACAAGGACGAAGCCCGCGACGCGGTGCGCCCGACGCACCGTGAGTGGGTCAAATCCGGCGGCAACGGGCTCGCGTCAGTTCTGATCGGTTCGGCTTTTCTTCATGATGACGGCTCGCCAGCTGGGCACTGGGGCATTCTTGAAGCGGACACCCGTGAAAACGCCCAAAGCTTTGCGGAAGGCGATCCTTTCAACAAGAATGGCATCGTCGAACGGATCCAGATCACCGCGCTGCCGGATGGTTTTCAAGCACACCGGATTACGGAACGCATGAGCGGCTAAACGCTGCAATCCAATGCAAGAACCTACGATGCGACCGGCGCTCACGTTGTGCCGGTCGTTTTTTTGCACCAAAGCAAGCACCCTTGGTCACACAAGAACGCGCTAACACCGCATAGCAACAGGTTTAGATCTATCTGAGCGAGTTCAAGACAACGATAAACGTGTTGATGGTAGAGGTCAGCGAGACAGAACCAGCCAATTTCTTAACATCGCAGAGAGACGACCGGGCTACAGAGTGCAGACACTCAACACTCCAAAAAGCTTTGCCAAGAAAACCAAATTTTTGCGGTGAGTTTTTTGGTGCCCAGAAGAGGACTCGAACCTCCACGTCCATACGGACACTAGCACCTGAAGCTAGCGCGTCTACCAATTCCGCCATCTGGGCTTAGATGTCGTGAAGGGGGATTTAGATATCTCCCCAAGGAGAGTCAACGCGGTTTCTTACATTTTTGCGAAAAAGTATTTGGGGCGATTGTTTCTCTCGTTCGCCCATTTGAGACCTCGGAATTTGAGCGAGAAATTGAGGGCTTGCGCCTACGCTCGCGTCAAGAGATGGGATTAAACCGCGCATGCGATCAGTTGCGACTTGTTCCTAAGGCGACGGGCGCGTATCACAGGGTCAACTTGACGAAAGCGGAGGCCACGCATGTCTAAACTTGTCACGATTTATGGCGGTTCAGGATTTGTCGGACGCTATATCGCGCGGCGAATGGCGAAAGAGGGATGGCGCGTGCGCGTAGCGGTGCGGCGCCCGAATGAGGCTCTGTTCGTAAAACCCTACGGATCCGTTGGTCAGGTCGAGCCCATCCTTTGCAACATTCGCAATGATGCTTCTGTGGCGCAGGCCATGTCTGGTGCAGACGCCGTGGTGAACTGCGTGGGCATCCTGAACCAAGTCGGCAAAAACAAATTTGATGCCGTGCAGCACGAAGGTGCCGAGCGCATCGCGCGTCTTGCCGCGGCGGCTGGCATCGAAACCATGGTGCATCTTTCTGCTATTGGCGCGGATGCCGAAGCAGACAGCGATTATGCACGCACCAAGGCTTTGGGCGAAGAAGGCGTGCTGGCGCATATGCCGAACGCTCTGATCCTGCGGCCTTCAGTGATTTTCGGCCCCGAAGATGACTTCTTTAACCGCTTTGCGGATCAGGCGCGGTTCGGCCCAATCCTGCCAATTGCGGGTGCGGACACAAAATTTCAGCCGGTCTACGTGGACGACGTCGCTCAGGCGGCCGTTAAGGGTATTCTTGGCGAGGCGACCGGAACCTATGAACTGGGTGGACCAGAGGTGAAATCTCTGCGCGGCTTGCTGCAAGATATGCTCTCCAGCATTCACCGTCGTCGTTTGATTGTGAATCTGCCTTTCTTTGCAGCCGGTCTCGTCGCCTTTGGCTTTGATCTATTGCAAACGATCACGCTTGGGCTGTTCACCAATTCGATCGTGACGCGCGATCAGCTTAAGTCACTGCGCAACGACAATGTGGTCGCAGCCGACGCAAAGACCCTGGCGGATCTTGGTATTCAAGAGACTCCGATGAACAGCGTTCTGGACAGCTATCTCTGGCGCTTCCGTCCGTCTGGACAATACGACGCCATCAAGAACTCGGCAAAGAACCTGAGCTAAGCGTTTACAGACCACCGAGACAAACGAGGCCCTTCGGGGCCTCTAATTATGTGTAGGCAACGACCAGAAGAATTGCGCCAAGGATCACGCGATAGATCACGTAGGGCGTAAAGCTGACCGACTTCAGAAGGCGCATCATCAACTGAAGGGCCAAAAGCGCGGAAACAAAGGCCAGGGCTGCCGCGATTGCGCAGTCTCGGATCATGCGCGGAGTCCAGTCGGATCCCGTCTCCAGCAGCAAATACCCTCCGCTTGCAATGATCGCAGGAATACTCATCAGCATTGCCAAGCGCGCACTGCTTTCGCGGTCATAGCCAAGCGCGCGAGCGCCCGTGATGGTAATGCCCGACCGCGACGTGCCGGGGATCAGGGCAATGGCCTGCCATAGGCCCAGTTTGATCGCATCGCCCAAAGTCCAATCAGTGTCTTTCTTGGTCACCGCGCCGCGTTGATCCATCCACCAAAGCAAAAGACCAAACCCAAGCATCGTCCAACCGATAACCGCCATTGATCGCAAAGCATCATTCAGCCCTGTCACGGCCAGAAACACGCCAAAGATCATGACGGGGATCGTCGCGATCAACAGATGAAACGCGAGCCGAGCGCCCGGCGTGGTCAATCTCCCCATCAACATCAGGGGGATGCCCGCCAACCCAATTTTCACATCGCGCCAAAAATAGAGCACAACGGCCCCAAGCGTGCCCACATGCACCGCGACGTCCAAAAGCTGCCCCTGATCCGCAGCACCCATGGCTTGGGGCAGCAGTATAAGGTGTCCTGATGATGAAATGGGAAGGAATTCGGTAATGCCCTGCACAACCGCCAATAGAATCAAATGATAAAGCGCCATGAAAACTGCCCGCGTTGCCTGCTTTCTCCGTATATTCTATCGCGATTTTAATTGATAGGCGGGCATTAGGTCCGGTTCGGATTTAATTTTTCGAGATTTTCTTCCTTTTTCTCTCTTTCTGCGACGTTTTTTCCAAAATAGGTCAGTATAATTTACTTTTATCTCGAAAGATGCTTGTTTATGACCTGCGCTACGAAGAATTTTAGGAGGCAGCGACTGTGGCCAAGCAACCGATGCTGAAATTTGTGACTGTTGAACGGGATATGCCCGAAAAACGGTCAGCCGATGTGCGCAACGAGGATTTCCTTGAAATCTATGCGCCGTTCATCAAGGCCAAGGCCGAAGAACAAGCCAGCCGTTGCAGTCAGTGTGGCGTGCCCTATTGCCAAAGCCACTGCCCGCTGCACAACAACATCCCTGATTGGTTGAACATGACAGCCACCGGCCGTTTGGAAGAAGCCTATGAGCTGAGTCAGGCTACCAATACTTTCCCCGAGATCTGCGGCCGCATCTGCCCGCAGGACCGTCTCTGCGAAGGTGGATGTGTCATTGAGAATTCCGGCCATGGCACAGTTACCATCGGCGCGGTCGAAAAATACATCACCGACACTGCGTGGGAAAAAGGCTGGGTCAAGCCGATCACACCTTTGGCCGAGCGCGCTGAGTCCGTCGGCATCATCGGCGCAGGCCCCGGTGGTCTGGCTGCAGCCGACATGCTGCGTCGCGCGGGCGTTCAGGTCACTGTCTATGACCGCTATGACCGCGCAGGCGGCCTTCTGACCTACGGCATCCCTGGCTTTAAGCTGGAAAAAGACGTCGTGATGAAGCGCAACGATCAGCTGACCGAGTCTGGCGTGACCCTCAAGCTGAACTGCAACGTCGGCGAGGACATCTCTTTTGACGACATCCGCGGCGCGCATGACGCTGTGATCATCGCAACCGGCGTTTACAAATCCCGCGATCTGGGTGGGCCGGGTGCTGGTGCGAAAGGCATCGTAAAGGCTCTGGACTATCTGACCGCGTCGAACCGTCTGAACTTCGGCGACACCGTGCCGGAATTCGAGAGCGGCGAGCTGAATGCCGCAGGCAAGAAAGTCGTCGTGATCGGTGGCGGCGACACCGCGATGGACTGTGTCCGCACCGCGATCCGTCAGGGTGCCGAAAGCGTGAAATGTCTCTATCGCCGTGACCGCGCGAATATGCCTGGCTCGCAGCGCGAAACGAATAATGCCGAAGAAGAGGGCGTGATCTTTGAATGGCTCTCTGCCCCCAAAGGCTTCACCGGTGATGCGGTTGACGGCGTGATGGTGCAAAAGATGCGTCTGGGCGCGCCCGATGCGTCTGGCCGTCAATCCCCCGAGGTGATCGAAGGCGCGGATTATGTCGAAGAAGCGGATCTGGTGATCAAGGCGCTCGGCTTTGAACCCGAAGACCTGCCAAGCCTTTGGAACCAGCCTGACCTGCCTGTGACCCGCTGGGGCACCGTGAAAGCAGAGTTCACCACCGGCGCGACCGATCTGGACGGCGTCTACGCAGTGGGCGACATCGTGCGCGGCGCATCCCTCGTGGTCTGGGCGATCCGCGACGGCCGCGACTGCGCCGAAGCGATCCTCAAGAAATTCGACGCCACCAAAGCCGTCGCTGCGGAATAACCGCTTACCTGAATTCGCTGGCCAGATGCTACGCGCTCTGGCCGGTCTCAAGATTGACCTACCGCACAAAGGAAGGCCTACGATATGACGAAATATGATGAAAACTGGGTCCGCGACGAAGAAGCCAAGCGGGCATATATGGCCGAGAACGGTCTTTATTCTGAATCCGAGGAACATTCCTCTTGCGGCGTGGGCCTTGTGGTCGCTGTCGACGGCAAACGCAGCCGCAAAGTCGTGGACGCAGGCATCGACGCGCTGAAAGCGATCTGGCACCGTGGTGCCGTGGACGCGGACGGCAAAACCGGCGACGGCGCGGGTATTCACGTGCAACTGCCTGGCGAATTCTTCTACGACCAGATCAAACGCACTGGTCATGAGCCAAACAAGGACGAGCTCTTCGCAGTAGGTCAAGTCTTCCTGCCACGCACCGATTTTGGCGCTCAGGAAACTTGCCGGACCATCGTGGAATCCGAAATCCTGCGCATGGGGTATTTCATCTACGGCTGGCGTCATGTGCCCGTCGATGTGACCTGCCTTGGCGAAAAGGCCAACGCGACGCGTCCAGAAATCGAACAGATTCTGATCTCCAACTCCAAAGGCGTTGATGAGGAAACCTTTGAGCGCGAGCTCTATGTGATTCGTCGCCGTATCGAAAAAGCTGCCGCTGCCTCTGGCATCGGAGAGCTTTATATCGCGTCTCTCTCCTGCCGCTCTATCATCTACAAAGGCATGATGCTGGCCGAGCAGGTTGCGGTGTTCTACCCCGACCTGATGGACGAGCGCTTTGAGTCCGCTTTCGCGATCTACCACCAGCGCTATTCCACCAATACCTTCCCGCAGTGGTGGCTGGCCCAGCCGTTCCGCATGCTCGCACATAACGGCGAGATCAACACGCTGAAGGGCAACCTCAACTGGCTGAAAAGCCACGAAATCCGTATGGCATCCGATTATTTCGGAGATCTGGCCGAAGACATCAAGCCCATTGTTCCGGGCGGCGCATCAGACTCGGCCGCGCTGGATGGTGTGTTCGAAGTCCTCGTCCGTGCGGGCCGTTCGGCCCCAATGGCGAAAACCATGCTGGTTCCGGAAAGCTGGTCCAAACAGGCGGTCGAGCTGCCGCAAAGCTGGGTGGACATGTATTCCTTCTGCAACTCTGTAATGGAGCCGTGGGATGGCCCAGCTGCTCTGGCGATGACCGACGGCCAATGGGTATGCGCGGGTCTGGACCGCAACGGTCTGCGTCCGATGCGCTATGTCGTCACCGGCGATGGCCTGCTGATTTCCGGCTCTGAGGCCGGTATGGTGCCGATTGATGAGGCGTCTGTCGTCGAAAAAGGCGCGCTTGGTCCGGGCCAGATGATCGCGGTCGATATGGCCGAGGGCAAACTTTACCACGACACCGAAATCAAGAACACGCTGGCCGAAGCCCGCCCCTATGGCGATTGGGTTGGCAAGATCCGTGATCTGGACAGCGAACTGCTGGCTGTCACCGAAAAGCCGAACTTCACCGGCAATGATCTGCGTCGTCGTCAGGTGGCTGCGGGCTATTCCATCGAAGAGCTGGAACAGATCCTCGCGCCAATGGCCGAGGACGGCAAAGAGACTCTCGCGTCCATGGGTGATGACACCCCATCGGCGGTTCTGTCCAAACAGTACCGCCCGCTGAGCCATTTCTTCCGTCAAAACTTCAGCCAGGTGACGAACCCTCCGATCGATAGTTTGCGCGAATTCCGCGTGATGTCGCTTAAGACGCGCTTCGGCAACCTTAAGAACGTTCTTGACGAAGACGGCAGCCAGACCGAGATCATCCTTCTGGACAGCCCATTTGTTGGCAACGCGCAGTTCGACACGCTGATCTCGTCTTTTGACGATACCGTTGTGACCATCGACTGTACCTTCCCAGCCGGCGGCGAAGCGGGCGCATTGCGCGCGGCGCTGAACCGCGTGCGCGACGAGGCCGAAGACGCTGTCCGTTCTGGAGCGGGTCACATCGTTCTGACCGATAAAGCCCAAAGCGCGGATTCTGTGGCCATGCCGATGATCCTTGCGACATCTGCGGTGCACAGCCACCTGACACGCAAGGGCCTGCGGACCTTCTGTTCCCTGAATGTGCAGTCTGCCGAATGTATCGACCCGCATTACTTCGCAGTTCTCGTGGGCTCTGGCGCGACCGTCGTCAACGCCTATCTGGCCGAGGATTCCCTTGCCGACCGCATCGAGCGTGGCCTTCTGGACATCGACCTGACCACCGCCGTCGCGCGCTATCGTGAGGCGATTGACCAGGGGCTTCTGAAAATCATGGCGAAGATGGGGATCTCTGTGATCTCGTCCTACCGTGGTGGCCTCAACTTCGAAGCCGTAGGCCTGTCCCGCGCGATGGTCGCGGAATTCTTCCCCGGAATGACCAGCCGTATTTCCGGCATCGGCGTTGCGGGCATTCAAAAGAAAGCCGAAGAAGTCCACGCCAAGGGCTTTGGTGGCGCGGACACGATCCTGCCCATCGGTGGTTTCTACAAAGCGCGGAAATCCGGCGAGAGCCACGCTTGGGGTGCGCAGACCATGCATATGATGCAAGCGGCCTGTGACCGCGCGTCTTATGACCTGTGGAAGCAATACTCCAAAAAGATGCAGGCGAACCCGCCGATCCATCTGCGCGACCTCTTGGCGATCAAGCCTCTGGGCGAAGCAGTGCCTTTGGAAGAAGTGGAGAGCATCACCTCGATCCGTAAGCGTTTCGTAACGCCGGGCATGTCGCTTGGTGCGCTTTCTCCCGAAAGCCACAAGGCGCTGAACGTCGCGATGAACCGCATTGGCGCGAAATCTGACTCGGGCGAAGGTGGTGAAGATCCAGCGCACTTCCACCCAGAGCCAAACGGCGACAACCCATCGGCAAAGATCAAGCAAGTGGCCTCCGGTCGTTTCGGCGTCACTGCCGAATATCTGAACCAATGCGAAGAGCTTGAGATCAAAGTGGCCCAGGGTGCGAAACCGGGCGAAGGCGGCCAGCTGCCGGGCATGAAAGTGACCGACCTGATTGCGCGTCTGCGCCACTCGACCAAAGGCGTGACGCTGATCTCCCCGCCTCCGCACCACGACATCTATTCGATCGAAGACCTTGCGCAGCTGATCTATGACCTCAAGCAGATCAACCCACGTTGTAAGGTCACTGTGAAATTGGTGGCGTCCTCGGGCGTTGGCACGATTGCAGCGGGTGTGGCCAAGGCGAAGGCTGATGTGATCCTGATTTCGGGTCACAACGGTGGTACTGGCGCCTCCCCTGCGACCTCGATCAAATACGCGGGTCTGCCATGGGAGATGGGTCTGACCGAGGCGCACCAAGTCCTCGCGATGAACAACTTGCGTGAACGCGTGACCCTTCGGACCGATGGTGGCCTGCGCACCGGGCGTGACATCGTCATGGCCGCGATGCTGGGTGCTGAGGAATACGGCATCGGCACCGCGGCTCTGATCGCGATGGGCTGTATTATGGTCCGCCAGTGTCAGTCTAACACCTGCCCTGTCGGCATCTGTACCCAGGACGAAGCCCTGCGCGGCAAGTTCACCGGGACTGCGGATAAGGTCGTGAACCTGATCACCTTCTACGCACAAGAAGTCCGCGAAATCCTCGCAGAAATCGGCGCGCGGTCTTTGGATGACGTGATCGGTCGCGCGGATCTGTTGGCGCAGGTCTCTCGTGGCTCCGCACACTTGGATGATCTGGACCTTAACCCGCTCTTGATCACCGTCGATGGCGCGGCAGAGATCGTCTACAACCGCGACAAAGAGCGCAATGCCGTGCCAGACACTCTGGACGCAGAAATCGTCCGTGATGCGGCACGATTCCTGCAGGATGGCGAGAAAATGCAACTGTCCTACGCGGTGCAGAACACGCACCGGACTGTGGGCACGCGCACCTCGAGCCACATCGTTAAGAACTTTGGCATGCGCAATTCTCTGCAAGAGGATCACCTGACGGTGAAACTCGCGGGTTCGGCGGGTCAGTCACTTGGGGCCTTCGCAGCTCCGGGCCTCAAGATCGAAGTGTCGGGTGACGCAAACGACTATGTGGGCAAAGGCCTGTCCGGCGGCACCGTTGTAGTGCGGCCTCCGATGAACACTCCCCTTGTTGCCAGTGACAATACGATCATCGGCAACACGGTGCTCTACGGCGCGACCGACGGCCACCTCTTCGCAGCCGGTCGTGCCGGAGAGCGATTTGCGGTCCGGAACTCGGGCGCAAAAGTGGTGATTGAGGGCTGTGGCAGCAACGGCTGTGAGTACATGACCGGCGGCGTCGCCGTGATCCTTGGCAGCATCGGCGCGAACTTTGGCGCGGGTATGACGGGCGGCATGGCGTATCTTTACGACCCAGACGGCACAGCCGAAGCCGTGATGAACATGGAAACTCTGGTCACCTGTCCCGTCACAGTCGCGCATTGGGAAGACCAGCTGAAAACTCTGGTGGAACGGCATGCCAAAGAGACCGGCAGCCGCAAGGCGCAGGACATCCTGCAGCATTGGGATCTGGAGAAAGGCAACTTCCTTCAGGTCTGCCCGAAAGAGATGCTCGACAAGATCGCGCATCCGATTGCGGTCGAAGACGCGGCGATCCCCGCGGAGTAATTCCACCATATCGCGAAATCAGCCAAAGGGCGCTCAACCAGAGCGCCCTTTTTGCGATGCAGCCCCGCAACATAAACCTTTAAGCGGAGAGCTGTGGACGTTGGTTTATATTCAATGCCTTCGAGACATCGCAAATTTTCGGGCATGAAAAATACAATAATCCGAGCCAGTCTATTGGGGCTCGTTTTGGCGGTCTCATCGAGCAGTGGACACGCCGGGGAATGCGGATACGAAAAATGCTGGGGCGCAGTTGCCTTCGGGCACAAAGGACGCATCAGCTATAGCTTCGGCAAATGGTCAGAACGGGCAGCCCACAGGAAGCAACAAAATCCCTGCCGATGGATGTGCTCAGAAGTGCATACTTTCTACAATAAATGCGCAGCAGTTGCGCGAGGAGCGGACCAGAAATGGGCGATCTCGACTGCGCGGACCCGAGATCTGGCTAAGGACAAAGCCACAAAGGCCTGCAGCGCGACGTCCTACGAATGCCGCGTGATTGTTTGGGCCTGCTCACGCTGATTTCTTGCGAAAACCAGCAGTGACGCGTATCTCGTGAAGAGATAGAGTGGTGATGCAGTCAATCGGGTCCAGATAAATGGCCAAAAGGGCAAGACCTAGAAAAAAGACAACAAAGAAGGTCGGGTGGTTCAAACGACAACGCCAGCGGATTCGGTTGGTGGTTGTGCGCGGATTGCTCGGAGTCAGTGCTGTGTTTTTATTAGCGATTGCTTTTTACGGGTTGGTCGATCCTCCGACCACATGGACCATTTATTCAGAACGCGAACGCCTCGGAGAGGTCGATTTCCAGTGGGTCGACGCTGATGACGTTGCACCCGTTGTGTTCCGCTCTGTTGTGGCGGCAGAGGACGCCAATTTCTGCGACCACTGGGGCTTTGACATGAGCGCGATCCGAGACGCCATCGCGGATGGCGCAGACCGAGGTGCTTCGACCCTGACCCAACAGACTGTGAAAAACGTCTACCTCTGGCAGGGCCGCAGTTGGGTGCGCAAGGCGCTCGAGGCGGTGACCACGCCTTTTGTCGAGCTGATCTGGACCAAACGGCGAATCCTAGAGGTCTATGTGAATGTTGCCGAGTTTGACGAAGGCGTCTTTGGCGTGGACGCGGCCGCTCAACATTATTTCGGGGTTTTACCCTCGCAACTTAGCGCAGCGCAGGCCGCGCGGCTGGCAGCGATCCTGCCCAACCCGAAACAACGTTCGGCCAGCCGCCCCAGCAACGCCGTGGTCAGACGCACGGCACAGATTATCGATGGGGCTGCCACCATCCAAAAAGACGGGCGCGCTGCCTGTTTTGAGTAAGGCAACACTCAGCGGTTGAAACCCGCTCTGGATTTCTGCAATTAGGAAGAGACTTCGTCTCACTTGGTGACATATGGCCCGTCTCTTTCACGCCCCTCTTTCTCCTTTCTGCCGCAAAGTGCGCCTGAGCCTTGCGGAAAAGAAAATCGAATGTGAGCTCGTGGAAGAACGCTATTGGGAGAAGGATGCAGATTTCCTGCGCCGTAACCCGGCTGGCAAAGTGCCCGTGCTGCGGATGGGCGAGAGAACCATGTCCGAAAGCGCAGCAATCTGCGAGTATCTGGAAGAAGCCTATCCTGAACCCGCTCTGCTGCCCAAAGGGGCGGATAAACGCTATGAAGTCCGTCGTCTGGTCAGCTGGTTTGACGACAAATTCCACGCCGAGGTGACCAGCAATCTTCTTTATGAGCGGGTCAATCGCAAACTGCATGGCACGGGCTATCCTATCAGTTCGAACGTCAAGGACGGCGCAAAGGCGATCAAATATCACCTCGACTATATGAATTGGCTGTTGGAACACCGTCGCTGGCTGGCTGGCGATATGATGACTCTCGCGGACTTCGCGGCAGCGGCGCATTTGTCGTCTCTGGACTATATCAGCGACGTGGACTGGAATCGCTCGCAAGCGGTCAAGGACTGGTATGCGACAATCAAGTCGCGTCCGGCGTTCCGATCCATTCTGGCAGATCATGTTCCAGGCTTCCCGCCCCCGCCCCATTACGCGGATCTCGATTTCTGATAGGTAACTGAGGGGCCGTCTGCCCCTCTGAGCGGTCGCGCGTTGCGCGCCCACCCATTCACCCCGAGGATATTTCGGGCAAGAGAAAGCGTTCGGTTTGGATCTGAAAGCACGAGTATTGGCCGAAGCTGAGGCGGTGGGATTTGACCTATGCCGTATCACGCGGCCTGATGCTGTGCCTTGGGTGCCGGAAGGCCTGCGTGGATTTTTGGAGGCTGGGCATCACGGTCAGATGGGCTGGCTCGCGGATCGGGTGCATTGGCGCGAGAACCCTGCAGCTCTGTGGCCTGAGGCGCGCTCTGTGATTGTATTGGGCGAAAGCTATACGCCCGAGGTCGATCCGCTGGCGGTGCATGGGATGGCAGATCGTGCGGCGATTTCGGTTTATGCACAGAACAAGGACTATCATGATCTGGTCAAGAAGCGGCTGAAGCGACTGGCGCGTTGGTTGATTGCCGAGGTGGGATGCGAGACCGAGGTAAAAGTCTTTGTCGATACAGCACCTGTGCCTGAGAAAGCTTTGGGACAGGCGTCAGGGCTTGGGTGGCAGGGCAAACACACGAATCTGGTGAGCCGCGATTTGGGCAGTTGGTTCTTTATCGGATCGGTCTTTACCACGGTTGAATTAGAGCCTGATCCACCTGAAATCGATCATTGTGGATCCTGCCGCGCCTGTCTGGATGCCTGCCCGACGGATGCCTTTCCGGCGCCAAATCAGATCGACGCGCGACGGTGCATTTCTTATCTGACCATTGAACATCACGGGCCGGTGGATGAAGAGTTACGCCCCCTGTTGGGCAATCGCATTTACGGCTGCGACGATTGTCTGGCGGCCTGTCCGTGGAACAAATTCGCCATTGAAGCGCGTGAGATCCGATATCACGCGCGGGACGATCTGATCGCGCCCAAGCTGGCCGAATTGGCCGCGCTGGACGACGCCGGATTCCGCGCGAAGTTTTCGGGCAGTCCGATCAAACGCATCGGGCGCAACCGTTTTGTGCGCAATGTGCTTTATGCGATGGGGAACTCGGGGATCACCGACTATATCCCCCAGATCGAAGGACTCAGCCAAGACCCTGACGCCACGGTCGCAGATGCCGCGCAATGGGCCTTGGCGCGACTGCGGGATGTCGCGAATGGGGTTGATCGGGGGTAATCCACAGGGTAGCCCTCGGCGACCACGAGGGGAGAGAACCACATGAGCCTGGCGCTGGGTGTTGATACCGGAGGAACCTATACGGACGCAGTGCTGATCCGGGATGAGGCCGAGGTGATTGCCTCCGCGAAATCCCTGACAACGCGCCATGATCTGGCCGAGGGTATAGGCGGCGCGGTTGAGGCGGTTTTGAGCCAATCTGGTGTTGATCCTGCTGATATTTCTCTGGCCTCATTGTCCACGACTTTGGCGACCAATGCTTTGGTTGAGGGACAAGGCGGCCGCGTGGCACTGGTCTTGATCGGGTTTAAGGAAAGCGACCTTGCGAAACACGGCCTAAGTGATGCATTGGCGGGAGACCCGTCAGTCGTGCTTGAGGGCGGCCATACCCACGCTGGCGGTGAAAAAGCACCCTTGGATGAGGTTGGGCTTTTGAACTGGCTGACCCAATATGGTGACGGCGTTTCAGGCTTTGCGGTCGCCGCGCAGTTCGCCACGCGCAACCCGGCGCATGAGCAAGAAGCGCTGCGCCTGATCAAAGAGGCCACAGGCAAACCGGTCACCTGCTCGCATCACCTGTCTTCGAAATTGAACGGGCCGAAACGCGCGCTCACCGCGATCCTGAATGCGCGGTTGATCGGGATGATCGACGGGCTGATCTCACGCGCGGAAACGCGGCTGACAGAGCTGGGCATCACTGCTCCCTTGATGGTTGTACGCGGCGATGGCGCATTGATTTCGGCGGATTTTGCGCGCGAGCGCCCGATTGAAACGATCCTGTCGGGCCCTGCGGCCTCTATCGTCGGTGCACGCTGGATGACGCAGGCCGACCACGCCCTCGTCAGCGATATTGGCGGCACCACGACCGACGTCTGCCTATTAACGGACGGGCGCCCTGCGATTGACCCGGACGGTGCGCGCGTGGGTCCATTTCGCACGATGGTCGAGGCTGTTGCAATGCGCACGACAGGCCTAGGCGGCGACTCAGAGGTCCACTTCGTAGGCGAAGGCCTCAAGGGCGGAGTCACCCTTGGTCCGCGCCGCTTGTTGCCTATCTCATTGGTGGCGCTTGACGCGCCCGAGATGGTGCATGAGGTTCTGGACCGCCAATTGGGCAACAGCGCGCCCGGCGATCACGATGCGCGTTTTGCGCGGCGTGTCCTGGGTAAGACACCTGTGGGTCTTGAGGGGCGCGAGGCGGATCTTTTGGACCGTTTGGGCGATAGTTTGCGTCCATTTGGCGATGTGCTTCGCAACCGGCTCGACGCCAAGGCCTTGCGACGTCTGGTTGAGCGCGGATTGGTGCAGATCGCTGGCGTGACTCCATCGGATGCAAGCCATGTTATGGGTAAGGTCTCGGTTTGGGATCGTGACGCGGCAGAGAAGGCGCTGATGCTGTTTGGCCGCCGTCGCACGGGCGCGGGAAACCCCTTGGCGAAATCCGCCATCGACATGGCAAAGATCATCATCGATCAGCTGACGGATCAGACCAAATGGGCTTTGCTAGAGACTGCTTTCGCCGAAGAGGCCCATGATTTTGCCGGAACCTCTGCGGATCTGGCGCGGTCGAACATGTTGGCGGCGGCGCTCTCGGGGCATCGTGGCATTCTGCGGATGGATGCGGGGCTTAACCTCCCGGTGATCGGCTTGGGTGCCTCTGCCAAAAGCTACTACCCTGCGGTCGGCAATGCGCTGAATTGCGAGATGATCTTGCCGGACCATGCAGGGGTTGCCAATGCGATTGGGGCTGTGGTCGGGCAGGTCACAATCCGGCGACGCGGGACAGTGACGTCACCGTCCGAGGGCCGGTTCCGCGTGCATCTTGATGCGGAACCCGAGGACTATGGCACGGCCGAACAGGCGATGAAACGGCTTGAAGACTGGCTGCGCGCTGGCGCCCTTGAGGACGCAAAAGCGGCTGGCGCTGAGGGTATTCAGGTCACAGCTCTGCGCGACGTGAAATCCGCTCAGGCTGAAAACCGTGAGGTATTCATCGAGGCCGATATCCTTGTCGAAGCCTCTGGTCGCCCGCGTATTGCGGTGGAATAGAGCCTCATTTCGGAGAACCCCATGCCGCGTCGTTTCGTTGATCTTTCCGTGCCTTTGGAAATGGGGATCGTGTCTGATCCCCCGATCATGTTGCCTGAAATCGAATACTTAACCCATGACCAAACCGCCGAGCAGGTGATGTCCTTCTTTCCGGGCCTCGCCAAAGAAGATCTTCCAGGCGGCGAAGGTTGGGCGATTGAGCGCCTCAAGGTCGCGACCCATAACGGCACACACCTGGATGCGCCCTACCACCACCATTCAACCATGAACAACGGGGAGCGCGCGATCACTATCGACGAAGTCCCACTGGAGTGGTGCATGAACACCGGCGTGAAACTGGATTTCCGCCATTTTGAGGACGGCTATGTCGTCACAGCCGCCGATGTTGAAGCCGAGCTTGACCGGATCGGCCATACCCTCAAGCCCTTGGATATTGTCGTTGTGAACACGTCGGCAGGGACGCATTACGGCCAGCCCGACTATTTTCTCAAAGGCTGCGGTATGGGGCGTGAGGCGACGCTTTTCCTGACGGAACGCGGTGTGCGCGTCACGGGCACGGATGCCTGGAGTTGGGACGCGCCGTTTGCGCTGACCGCCAAGGCCTATGCAGAGACCCAAGATCCATCCTTGATCTGGGAAGGCCATCGGGCCTCGATGGAGATCGGCTATTGCCACATTGAAAAACTGACAGCCCTAGAAGAGCTGCCAGCCACTGGGTTTGAAATTTCGTGCTTTCCGTTCAAGATCAAAGGCGCATCAGCAGGTTTTGTACGCGCCGTGGCGATCTTTGAGGACTGACCTTGGCGTGAAAGCAGCGCCTATTCAGCCGCTCGTTTTGGCAAAACCCAGCCCGCACGTGGGAAGTGACAAGTGTAGCCGCGAGGGTTCTTCACCAGATAGTCCTGATGATAGTCCTCAGCCTCCCAAAAATCGCTGACCGGTTCGACTTCGGTGACCACTTTCCCGGGCCAAAGGCCTGACACATCGACATCCGCAATGGTGTCCAGCGCGACGGCTTTCTGTGCCTCGTCGACATAGTAGATCGCCGAGCGATAGGACGTCCCGATATCATTGCCCTGACGGTTCACCGTGGTCGGGTCGTGGATCTGGAAAAAGAACTCCAGGATCTCGCGATAGGAGGTCTGAGCCGGATCAAAAATAATCTCGATGCCTTCGGCATGGGTGCCATGGTTGCGATAGGTCGCGTTCGGCACATCGCCGCCGGTATAGCCAACGCGGGTTTTCAGAACACCTTTTTGGCGACGGATCAGATCCTCCATGCCCCAGAAACACCCCCCGGCCAATACTGCACGTTCACTCATGCTACGTTCTCCACTTGATCGATATAGGCGCCATAGCCTTCGGTCTCCATGTCATCGCGATGCACGAACCGAAGGCTGGCTGAGTTGATGCAATAGCGCAAACCACCCCGATCCTGAGGTCCGTCCGGAAAGACATGCCCCAGATGGCTGTCGCCATGTTTTGAACGCACCTCGGTGCGGATCATACCATGCGTGGCGTCGTGGTGTTCGGTAACATGAGCCGCTTCGATAGGTTTGGTAAAGCTCGGCCAGCCACAGCCCGATTCATATTTGTCGGAACTGGCAAACAAAGGTTCACCCGAGACAACATCGACATAGATCCCGGGCTCTTTGTTATAAAGCAATTTCCCTGAACCAGGCCGTTCGGTCCCGCTTTGTTGCGTCACCCAGAACTGCTCGTCCGTCAGATTTGCGATGACATCAGGGTCTTTGCGATATTGGGTCATAAGAACCTCCAAATATGTGTCCTGTCCAATAGATGGCGCGCGTCGTTGGAATTCAAAGGTTTGTTGCCATAATCTGACAGAGCTGTGAACGCGATTACGACTTGCGCAAAGCTGGCAGGCCAACACCGGTTGAGTCAAATCCACCATCAGCCGCCAGGATCTGCCCCGTAATATAGCTGGCTTTGTCAGAGGCTAGAAAACAAATTGCCTCTGCGATCTCTTCTTCGCTTCCATAGCGATTGAGAGGAATGGCATCATGATAGGCATCAATGATGTCCTGCGAGTGCACAGCCATCGCGAGCTTGGTTCGCACAGGGCCAGGGCACACACAATTTGCTCGAATTCCGTATTCGCCCAATTCCGCGGCTTGCTGTTTCGTCAGTTGGATCACAGCCGCTTTTGACGTGCCATACGCCACGCGCAGGGTAGACGCGCGCAGGCCCGAGATTGAAGCGATATTCACTATGTTGCCCTTGGTCGCTTTCAAAACTGGTGTCGCCGCTTGAGACATAAGAAAGACCCCATCCAAATTCGTTGCCATAACGCGACGCCACCGTTCGAAATCGGTCTCTTCAATTGGCCCAAAGTCGGCGACGCCTGCGTTGTTAATCAATGCATCGACTTGGCCAAATGCGCTCAGCGTCTTTGAAAGGATATCTTCGACGTCGCTGGGATTTGAGACATCGCACTCAATAGGAAGAACCTGTTCTAAATCTGCGGATGCAGAGGTCAGCTCGGCACCATCCCAATCGACCATTGCAACGCGCCAGCCTGATTTCAGGAACAATCGCGTGGTCCCGAGACCAATGCCTCTCGCGGCTCCGGTAACCAAAGCGACTTTCTGTGTCATGTGCATTCATCTCTTGGGTTGTGTCCCCAAGAGATGGCACATGGGGTTTGCTCAGGCAACGCCTTAGGAGGTTGCGGTCGCCGCCTCGAGCGCGATGTCCAGCAACCCGCCGATCGCGCGCGCAGAGCTTTTCGCATAGACGCGGCCCAATTCCTGATCGCCCTTTAGAACGATATGAGTAGAACGGCTTGGCACGTTCCATTTTTTGGTCAGGCTGCTACCGCCCCAGCGATCAAAATCCACGTCGATGAAAACGATGTGCTTGTCGTAGGCTGGGTTTTCCTCGCGGAGCACGTCCAGACGGCGCGCCATCGCACGGCAGGTTGAGCACCAGTCGGTTTTGAAATCCACATAGACGGTGTCGCCAGCGGCCAGGTGTTTTTCGATCAGGCCTTTGGTGTAATCCACCGAGGCATAGCCCAGTGCGGGCACAGTCGATACGGCGGCAGTCAGAAGCATAAAGTCACGACGGTTCATGTTGAAATCTCCTTAGAACGCGACAGAAAGGTCCAGAAGCCAAAGCGGCATGCGATCCAGCAGCCAGGCTTCGATGATATGGTGCCAACGGAAAAAGAGCATCAGTCCGACGGCGGTGAAAATCAGGCCCATCAGCGGGCGGGCGGCGGTGGCGATTTTGCGCAGCGTGTCCTGACGGCGCATCAGGGCGGCGCGGGCGCCGTAGCCCAGCGCGAGGATCAACGTAGATACGCCCAGTGCAAAAAACACCATGATGAGGGTCGCCCAGGCCAGAGACTCGCCTTGCGAGGCCAAAGAAATTGCGCCGCCGAGGGTGGGCCCAACGCAGGGGCTCCAGACCATGCCCAAAAGAAGGCCACCGAGGAATTGGCCCCTTAGGGTCGAGCGATCGATCTGATCGAGCTGGCTGTCTGCAGAAGACGCCACCCCAGCGGTCGCGAGGGAAAAGGCAGAGGAAAAGCGCGGAATGAGCAGGATCAGACCAAAGCCAATCATCAGAACCGCGCCTGCACGGGAAATGTCGTCTGTGGTCAGTCCGATGGCATATCCAAATGCCGTGATTGATACGCCCAGCACCACAAAGGATAGGCTCATGCCCAATGCCATCACCGCAGGTCCATGGCGATGCGCCTGCAACGCTGAGGCCACAACAATCGGCAACACCGGCAGAACGCAGGGGTTGATCAGGGTCAAAAGCCCCGCGAGATAGGCAAAGAACAGCAATTCCATGGGCGCACCATGGCCCATGCGGTGTTCGATGTCATTTCACAGAGCAGGCGTCACGCTTCAAGAATGCGTGTGTGGATTGACACATTCCACAAAGGGGCGTTGCCCCTCGCAGGCCTAGCCTGCTCACCCCAGAGTATTTTCAGCAAGATGAAATGAGGGTGCTTAGGCTCTGGCGTTGGGTGCCCTCTGAGTCGAAGTTGTCAGGTGACAGCCATGCGTCATGCGCTGCTTTGATCTTCGGCCAGTCCTGATCGGTAATGGCAAACCACGCGGTGTCTCGGTTGCGGCCTTTGTAGACCAGTGCTTGACGGAAGAGGCCTTCGTATTGAAAACCGAGACGGATGGCTGCGCGGCGGGATGGCGCGTTCAAAGCGTCGCATTTCCATTCATAGCGGCGATAGCCGAGATCCTCGAAAGCATAGCGCATCAGAAGGCTCATGGCTTCGGTGGCGGCTGGGGTGCGTTGCAGGACAGGCGCATAGGCGATGCCTCCGACTTCTATGCTGCCAGCGTCGGGTTTGATCCGCATGAGGCTTGCTATGCCGATGGGTGCGCCTTCTGTGTCGAGGATGGCAAAATAATGCGGATCCTTGGCGACTTCATACGCGGCAATCAGCCTTTCGAAGTCTGCAAAATTCTCGAACGGGCCTACATACATATAGGTCCAGACTGACGCCGATTCGTCCCGCGCATAGGCATCATAGAGCGCCCGCGCGTGGGCTTTGGCAGACAAAGGTGCGACCGAGCAATAGCGGCCTTTTAGCACGCGGCGCTCTGGCCATTTTGCACCGGTCCAACCGAGCACATCTTCTCCGATGGGTTGGCCGAGGTGATTTCTGCGCGTCATGAGATCGTCCTTGATGTTTCGCCTCACCTCACATGATATAGGACTTGAATAAACACCCAATTTTTGACTTTTCAAACAGACCAATCTGATGTCATCGACCTGGCTTGCCTTCACCATCGACCGTAGCAAAAAGACCCCGGTCTTTGAGCAGATCTGCGACGCCTTGCGTCGGGACATTCGCAAAGGGACCAAACCGAAGGGCACGAAGCTCCCGCCGACGCGGAGCTTTGCCGAGGAATTAGGCGTATCGCGCTCGACGGTCGTCATGGCCTATGAGCAACTGGTGGCCGAGGGCTATATCGAAGGCCGACAAGGGGCGGGCTATGAGGTCTGTGTCGTCGAGACACCTGAAATTGACGTGGTGCCTGCACCGACCGGCCTGAATAGCCTTCCACCCGAGGATGCGCCTTATGGATTTCTGTCAGGCAATCCGGACATGCGTCTGTTTCCATATCGCGCCTGGGCCAAAACCGTAGCACGGGTGGCGCGCAAACGACCCGAGGATCTATTGGTGTCGCAGTCGTTACAAGGGTTTCCGGCCCTGCGCGAGGCCATTGCCGAGCATGTGCGGGAGTGGCGCGGGGTGCGTGCGGTTCCAGAGCAGATCTTTGTCACCGCAGGATCGATTGAGGGCCTAGAACTTTGTCTGCGAGCCCTGAGCAAAGCGGGTGATCCGATCGCCTTGGAAAACCCGGGATATCAGCCCATGAGACGGCAAGTCGAAGCCATGGGGATGCGTACGGTTGATATGGCGCTGGACGATCAAGGTGCCTGCGTGCCCGAACAAGAGGCGGCCTTTGCGGTGCTAACACCTTCCCACCAATATCCCCTAGGCGGCACAATGTCGGCCAACCGCCGCCAGGAATTTCTGGCCTGGGCGGGAGCGACGCAAAGCTGGATCGTGGAAGACGATTACGACAGCGAGTTTCGCTTTGCCGGACGTCCGATCCCTGCGATGGCGGGGTTTGATGATCTCAATCGCACGATCTATGTGGGTAGCTTTTCCAAGGTATTTTCCTCTGGCTTGCGCTTGGGCTACGTCATCCCTCCTTTGGCGTTGCGAGATCGTTTCGCACAGATGCTCCGGCGCTTTGGCAGCCGCGCCAGCGTCACGCCGCAGGCTCCATTGGCGGAGTTCATGCAAAGTGGTGAGTTCTATCGCCACCTTCGACGTGTCCGGCGGCACTATGGGCGCAGACGTGCGTTCCTGCTTGAGGCCCTCGCGCGGGATTTTGAGGATATCGGAGCGGTCAAAGATCATCAGGCGGGCATGCAGATCGCGCTACACTTGAAACCTCATCTAAACGACCGCCACATCGAAGAGCTGGCCGCGCATGCAGGCGTCACAGTGCAGGCCTTGTCACGCTTTTATGCAGGAACGCCTAAAGGAAACGGCTTGGTTCTGGGCTATTGTGGTATGAACGAGGAAGAAACCGCCGACGCGTTAGCGATTTTGCGGTGGGTTTTTGATCAGCGATAAGGCAAAAGAAAAGGGTCGCCGAAGCGACCCTCTCTCATAAACAGGAAAGCCAGAGCTTAGCCGTTCACGCTGTCTTTCAGCGCTTTGGCGATGGTCATTTTCACAACCTTGTCTGCTTCTTTCTTGATCTGCTCGCCGGTGGCTGGGTTGCGCACCATGCGCTCTGGGCGCTCGCGGCAGTAGATTTTACCAACGCCTGGCAGGGTGACAGCGCCACCGCCAGAAACTTCGCGGGTGATCAGCGCGCATACGGCGTCCAGAGCTGCACCAGCGGATTTTTTGTCAGACCCCATTTCCTCGGCCAGAGCGGCGACGAGCTGAGTTTTGGTCATCGGTTTTGCCATTTTATGGTCTCCTTAAGTCTGCCCGTGTTTTGGGCCTCATCGCCAACATTTAAAGGGCTTTTCGCGACGAACACAACGAAATGCTGAACCATTGACGCCGAAATCAGCCGAAAATCGCAAGTTTCGTCGGGTTATCCACAGAAAATTTGCATCAGAGGAAGGCGGTTTCGTCAAATGACCGCAATTTCCGCGAATGCAGACGTTCCAATGGCATATCCCTTAGGGACTCCATCGCACGGATTCCAATCAACAAATGGCGCGCAACCTGCGTCTTGTAAAAGTCGCTGGCCATGCCCGGGAGCTTGAGTTCTCCGTGGAGGGGCTTGTCGGAAACGCAAAGCAGCGTGCCGTAGGGAACACGGAACCGGAATCCATTTGCGGCAATCGTTGCGCTCTCCATATCCAAAGCAACGGCGCGCGACTGGCTGAGGCGCTGTACGGGACCGGATGTTTCGCGGAGTTCCCAGTTGCGGTTGTCGATGGTGGCAACAGTGCCCGTCCGCATAATGCGTTTCAGCTCAAAGCCCGAGAGTTCGGTGACATCGGCCACAGCGTTCTCTAGCGCGACCTGGATTTCCGCAAGCGGCGGGATCGGCACCCAGATCGGCAAATCGTCGTCCAAGACGTGATCTTCGCGAAGGTAGGAATGGGCGAGGACAAAATCGCCAAGGCTTTGGGAATTCCTGAGGCCTGCGCAGTGGCCGACCATCAACCAAGCATGCGGACGCAACACCGCGATGTGGTCCGTCGCCGTTTTCGCGTTCGATGGGCCGACCCCGATATTGACCAAAGTGATCCCTGAGCCGTTTTTGCGTTTCAAGTGGTAGGTCGGCATCTGCGGCTGTTTCTCAACCATCGGGATCTCGGCATCTGCGGTCGTGATCTCGTGGTTTCCAGTCGACACAAAGCTCGTATAGCCGCTGTCGGGATCCGCGAGCATCTTGCGGGCGTAGGCCTCAAACTCGCTGAAATAGAACTGGTAGTTCGTGAAGAGAACGTGGTTCTGGAAATGCTCGGGCGCTGTGGCGGTATAATGCGCCAGACGCGCCAACGAGTAATCCACGCGCTGTGCCGTGAAGGGGGACAAAGGATGTGCTTCGCCATCCTTGGTGACATCCACTCCATTCACAATGTCATCATTGGTGGTGTCGAGATCCGGCACATCAAAGATGTCGCGCAATGGAAAGCTGGCAGAGCCCATTTGCGGGACTTCGACATCGCTGGGCACCGCGAAATGCACCGGAATGGGCGTGTCCGAATAGCCGATCTCAACGCCAACACCGTGGTTCTCGATCAACAGACCAATCTGTTGTTCAAGATAGTGCCGAAACAAGTCGGGACGTGTGACGGTGGTTGCATAGACGCCGGGTTCTGCGACATGGCCAAAGGACAGGCGGCTGTCGATGCCTGCGAAACTGGTCGTGGTGATCCGGATCTCTGGATAGAACGCACGAATTCGGCGACCTTCGGGGCCGTTGGCCAGAGTCGTCGTGAATTTCTGCGTCAGAAATTCAGTGGCCTCCGCATAAAGGCTGCAGAGGCGATCAACCGCGGCCTTCGCATCGGTGAAGCTTTCGGTCGGTGTCGCCACGACGGTTTCAATCGGAAGAGATACGGGCGTCATTGCACGGCCTCAATTACATCAGTCATTTCAAATTTGGTCACGTCCACAAGGCCAAGGTCGCTGATCCTGATTTCAGGGATCACAACCAGCGCCAAAAGCGAATGCTGCATGTAGGCATTGTTCAGCGTACAGCCGCAAGCCTCCATGGCGTCGACCATGTTTTGCGCCTTTGCAGAGACTGTTTTCGCGGGCTCGTCGGACATCAGGCCCGCGATGGGCAATTCGACCAAAGCGATCTCTTTGCCGTCTTTAAAGACGGTCACGCCACCGCCGACGTCTCCCAACCGATTGGCCGCCAGAGCCATGTCTTCATGGCTGGTGCCGACGACGATCATATGGTGGCTGTCATGCGCGACGGTCGAGGCCATCGCCATGCGCCCCTCATAGCCAAAGCCGCTGACGAACCCATTCACCGTGGTGCCCAGCGCTTGGTGGCGCTCGACCAGAGCGATCTGGCAGACGTCTTTCTCGACGTCCATTTGTACAAGGCCATCTTCGACGGCCAGTTCGGCCTTTAGCGCCTTCGTGGGCGCTTGGTTTTCCACAACGCCGATGACATTCGCCGTCACCGCATTCGCACCCTCTGGTGCTTTGATGTGGAAGTCCTCTGCAACGCGGGTTTTGCCCAGATGCACCGTCTGACGCGCATGGTCTGGCCAGTTGAGGTGCGGGCAATCCGCCAACCCTTCTCCATCCTTCGCGATGGTCACGCCACCGGCAATCACATGCTCGATTGGGAGCGTTTTCAGATCCGACGTCAGGATCACATCCGCCCGTCTTCCGGGTGTTATAGAGCCTAATTCCCGCTCTAATCCGAAATGGGTCGCCGTATTGATCGTCGCCATCTGAAGCGCCACCACAGGGTCGCATCCACAATCAATCGCATGGCGCACAACGCGGTTCATATGGCCATCATTGACCAAAGTCCCCGAGTGGCAGTCATCCGTACAAAGGATGAAATTCCGAGGATCCAGCCCCCTTTCCGTCACCGCCGTAATCTGGGTTTCCACGTCATACCACGCAGACCCCAACCGCATCATCGAGCGCATCCCCTGACGCACCCGCATGATCGCGTCGGCTTCGCACGTGCCTTCGTGATCATCCGCCGGCCCTCCGGCCGCATAGGCGTGGAAATTCGGACCCAGATCGGGCGAGGCATAGTGGCCACCAATGGTCTTGCCCGCCGCCTGCGTCGCGGCCATTTCCGCGAGCATCTTGGGATCAGCGTTGATCACGCCGGGGAAGTTCATCATCTCGCCCAAGCCGATGATACCGGGCCAGCTCATGGCCTCGGTGACATCTTCGGGCGTGATTTCATAGCCGGTTGTTTCGAGCCCGGGCGCAGAGGGCGCGCAGCTCGGCATCTGCGTAAAGATATTGACGGGCTGCATCATCGCCTCGTCATGCATCATCCGCACGCCTTCAAGGCCAAGAACATTGGCGATTTCATGCGGGTCGGTAAACATCGTGGTCGTGCCATGCGGGATCACCGCGCGGGCAAATTCTGCGGGCGTCAGCATGCCCGATTCAATATGCATATGACCGTCGCAGAGACCCGGGATCATATAGCGTCCCTCGGCCTCGATGATCTCAGTGTCCTCGCCAATGCAGTGGCTTGCGTCAGGGCCTACGTAGGCAATGCGGCCTTCCACAATCGCGATATCATGATCTGCTAGAATTTCGCAGGTATGCACATTCACCCAGCGGCCTGATTTGATCACCAAATCGGCAGGGGTGCGGCCAGCGGCTGTGTTAATGAGGCGGGGGGCGCTTTCGGCCCATGTTTTTAATTTTTGTTGCTCCATGTCGCACTCTGTCACGAGACTTTGGTCGGTTCAAGCATGTGAAAATGAAGCTTTTGCGAATTCTCTTTCAAGCCAAAGCGAAAACCCGTCAGGCTACATCCGCGGAGCGGAGGTCGCGCGGTGTCGTTCCGAATTCTGACTTGAATGCGCGCGTAAAGGCCGACGGATCATCATACCCGCACCGCAATGCAATTTCGCGCACCGACAAACTGGTTTCTCGCGAGAGTTTGCGAGCTTGATTAAGGCGAAGCCGGCGATAAATCGTGCGCGGGCTAGCCCCATAGGTCGCCTGCATGCGTGTTTCCAAAGCCTTTTGGGTCTGGCCGCAATGCCGGGCAACCTCTCCGATCGAAAGCGGCATTTCCAGATTTGCTGCCATGATAGAGATCGCCTGATCCACCGTCGTGACTTCCCCGCTTGTTGAACGGTCGCGCGCCATCAAAAGCTGCCCCACTTCCAATGCCAGCGCCTGCCCATGGGTTTCTCCAATCAAATGATGGGTCAAATCATACGCGGCGCGTGCCCCCGAGCACGTAATACGATCCTGATCGATCACAAAGCGTTCGCGCACCGTTTCAATGTCAGAAAACCTTTCGGCAAAACCCGTCAGTTCCTCCCAGTGGATGGTGGCCCGATAACCCGCCAAGAGTCCGGCTGTCGCCATCAGCCAAGCGCCCGTATCCAGCCCGGCAATCACCGGATAGCGCGAGGCCGCTGCGCGCAAAGCCGCTTGACTGCGCCACCCTGCGAGCTCACGAAATCCGTAAGAGGGCATCACCGCCAACAAAGCCCCAGAGTGTTGTCCAAGCTGAGAATCTGGCGTCACGCGCAGCCCACTCGAACTGGTCGCTGGCTCTCCGGACAAAGTCAGGATCCGCCAATGATACAAAGGCTTTGCCGAAATCATATTGGCCGCCCTGAGCGGTTCAATCGTATTGGCAAGACATAGGTTCGAAAATCCGTCAAACAGCAGGATATCGAAGGTCTCGGTCTCGGATGTTGATTTTGTCCAATTTGGCATGATTTTGATCTAATCCTGCACGATACCCTTGGTCAAGAGCGGCATGTTGCGCGCAATAACTAAGGAGATTCTGCCATGCACTTCGGCCTCACTGAAGAACAACAAATGATCCAAGATACGGTGCGTGCTTTCGTAGAGAATGAACTCTACCCGCATGAAGCGGAAATCGAACGCACCGGACATCTGGATATGGATGTCATCAAGGACGTTCAGCAAAAGGCGATGGAAGCGGGCCTTTACGCGGCCAACATGCCAGAAGAAGTCGGCGGCGCTGGCCTCGATACGCTGACATGGCTGATGTATGAAAAAGAGCTCGGCCGCACCAACTATGCGCTGCACTGGACCGGCGTTGCACGCCCCTCCAACATCCTGCTTGCAGGAACAGACGAGCAAAAAGAGAAATACCTCTACCCTTGCATGAAGGGCGAGACCTGGGATTGCCTTGCAATGACCGAGCCAGATGCGGGCTCTGACCTGCGCGGCATGAAGGCGACAGCGCGTCAGGACGGCGACGACTGGATCCTGAACGGAACCAAGCACTTCATCTCTCACGCAGATATTGCAGGCTTTGCGATCGTCTTCATGGCGACCGGCGAAGAAGATACGCCGCGCGGTAAAAAGAAACTGATCACAGCGTTCTTCGTCGATAAAGGCACCCCGGGCTTCACCGTCCGCGAAGGCTATCGCAACGTCTCCCACCGTGGCTACACCAACCAGGTACTGGAATTTGACGACTGCCGCCTGCCGGCATCCGCGGTTCTGGGCGAAGTCCACAAGGGCTTCCAAGTGGCCAACGACTGGCTGGGCGCAACCCGTCTGCAAGTCGCAGCAACCTGCTTGGGCCGCGCGGAACGTGCGCTGCAGCATTCCATCGACTATTGCGCGGAACGCAAACAGTTCGGCCAACAGATCGGTAAGTTCCAAGGTGTATCCTTCAAACTGGCCGACATGGCAACCGAGCTGAAAGCCGCAGAGCTTCTGACCTGGAACGGCGGTTGGAAGTTTGAGCAGGGCACCGTGACGGAGTCCGACATGTCCATGGCGAAACTCAAGGCGACCGAAGCGCTGGCGATGATTGCCGATGAGGCTATCCAGATCCACGGCGGCATGGGCCTGATGGACGAGCTACCTCTGGAACGCATCTGGCGCGACGCGCGTGTGGAACGTATCTGGGAAGGCACTTCCGAGATCCAGCGCCACATCATCAGCCGCGAAATGCTGCGTCCGGTCGGCGCCTGATCATGAGCGATACCCCCGCCGCAAAGCCAGTTGTGACGATCACCTATTGCATCGGGTGCAACTGGCTTTTGCGTGCTGGGTGGATGGCCCAAGAGCTTTTGCAGACCTTCAAAGACGATCTCGGTGGCGTTACCTTGGTGCCCGGCGAGATCGGCGGCGTGTTTGAAATAACCCTCGACGACGCGCTCCTTTGGGAACGCAAACGCGACGGTGGCTTTCCAGACGCCAAAGAGCTGAAACAACGGGTCCGAGATATCATCGAACCCACGCGCGATCTGGGTCATCTGGACCGCGCAGACGCACCCTAAGGACTGCCTCCGGCGGGATATTTGTCGCAAGAGAAATAGGGGCGCCTTCTGGCACCCCCGATAGAAAGAAAACCTCTTTCCCTTGCACGGCCATCGGCGTCCCCGCCTGTACCGCAACAATGACGATGCAGAGACTTGGTTAAGAAAACCTTATTCTCTTGCCAAAAATATCCCCGCCGGAGGCACGAACCTTCTGCGCCAACAGTGAGCCAAAGACATGACCCGAGATCTTTCTCGTCTACTTCGCCCGAAATCCATTGCCGTCGTTGGCGGCGGCGCCTGGTGTGCGGCCGTGATCGAACAATGCCAAAACATGGGCTTTCAAGGCGAGATCTGGCCCGTGCACCCCAAAGCCGAAGAGCTTGCGGGCCTGCCCGTCTTCAAAGATCTTGCAGGCCTGCCGTCCGCGCCGGACGCCGTATTTTTAGGTGTGAACCGCTTCATCACGGTCGATCTTGTTGGGCAATTGTCCGCCATGAACGCAGGCGGCGCGGTCTGTTTCGCCTCGGGCTTCCTTGAGGCCTCTGCCGAGGATGAAAACGCAGCGGGCCTGCAAGACAAGCTGCTGGCAGCCGCCGGAGACATGCCGATCCTTGGCCCGAACTGCTACGGCTTTATCAACTATCTCGATGGCGCGCTGCTTTGGCCCGACCAACAGGGCGGCCAAAGCGCAGACACTGGTGTCGCCATCGTCACCCAGAGCTCCAACATCGCCATCAACCTTACCATGCAGAACCGAGGCCTGCCGATCGCCTATATGATCACTGCCGGCAATCAGGCCCAGATCGGCATTGCGGAACTTGGCCGCGGGCTGCTGGATGACTCGCGTGTCACGGCTCTGGGTCTGCATATTGAAGGTTTCGGCGACCTGCGTGCATGGGAAGAGCTCGCGGCTTACGCGAAATCCGTGAACAAGCCGATTGTCGCCATCAAGGTCGGAAAGTCTGCGCAGGCGCAGGCGGCGACTGTGTCTCATACTGCCTCGCTTGCGGGCGGAGATGCAGGCGCCGCAGCGCTTTTGAAACGTCTTGGGATTGCGCGGCTGGATGACCTCGCGTCCTTCCTTGAAACGTTGAAGCTGTTGCATGTGACGGGGCCGCTACCCTCCAATACAATCGCCACAATGAGCTGCTCTGGCGGCGAAGCCAGCCTTGCTGCTGACACGGCCCATGGCCGCGATCTTGTCTTCCCTCCCTTAAATGACCGCCAGAAAACCGACCTGCGCGACGCCCTCGGCCCGATGGTCGCCTTGGCCAACCCGCTGGACTATCACACCTATATCTGGCGCGATGTCCCTGCCCTGACCAAGACTTTTGCCGCCATGGTCGACCCGCAGCTCGCCATGACCATGCTGATCCTCGATCTGCCCCGCACGGATCGCGGAGACCCCGAGGACTGGCTGGAAACCGTCAAGGCCCTGATTGCCGCCAAAGAGCAAACCGGCGGCAACTTTGGCCTCGTCGCCACCCTGCCGGAACTCCTGCCCGAAGACTTGGCCCAAGAGCTGACCGCAGCGGGCATCGTCGCCTTTTCCGGCCTCAATGAGGCCATGGCCGCCTGCGAAGCCGCGGCGATGAGCCCAAGCGAAGAGCGTGCCCCCCTGCTTTTGCCAACCCCCACGGTCACACCTGAATTGGTCAACGAAGCCGAAGCCAAAACCGCACTCGCAGGCTTTGGTCTGCGCATCCCCAAGGCTCAGCAGGCCCCGGGCAAAGACGCCCTGTCCGCAGCCATCGAAGCGGTCGGCATGCCCTGCGTGATCAAAGCCGAAGGCCTCGCCCACAAGTCCGACGTGGGCGGCGTCTATCTGGCACGTGACACAAAGGAAGAGGCCATTGCCGCAGCCCACGCCATGCCGTGCGAGACATGGCTTGTCGAAGAGCTGGTTGACGGCACCATCGCCGAACTCTTGGTCGGCGTTGTGAAAGACCCGGCCCATGGCTTTGTCCTGACGCTCGCGGCGGGCGGTACCTTGACCGAACTTCTGCAGGACGGGCGCTCTTTGCTCGTTCCAGCCGGTGATGCCGAGATCACCGAAGCCCTCTCAGAGCTGCGTATCGCCAAACAGCTCAACGGTTATCGCGGCGCGGCGCCTGCGGATATGCCTTCCGTGCTTGCAGCCATCCGCGCTGTGCAGGACTATGTCATGGCAAACGCCGAAGGGCTCGAGGAGATCGAGATCAACCCGCTGCTCTGCACCGCTGAAACTGCGGTTGCGGTCGACGCGTTGATCCGCCGTAAGGACTAACCCATGCGCAAAATCGGAGCGGTGATCTTTTCAGACTTTGAAATGCTCGACCTGTTCGGGCCGCTTCAGATGTTCTCGATGCACCGCGAGGAATTTGAAATCCTGACCGTAGGCGAGACCCGCGCACAGGTGAAATCCTCGGGTGGCCCAAAGGTCGTGCCCGATCACTCTATTGCCGATCCGATCCGCTATGACATCCTATTGGTTCCGGGCGGCAAGGGCACACGCGCGGCACGTCACAATGAGGTTTTGCTGAGCTGGCTCAGCAAAGCGGCGGCGCAAGCGGAACTGGTCACCAGCGTTTGCACAGGCTCGCTGTTGCTTGCCAGTGCGGGCATTCTGCGCGGCCGCCGTGCCACCACCAACAAACGTGCGTTTGATTGGGTGGTCGATCACGCCCCATCAGGCATCAACTGGCAACCCGAGGCCCGCTGGGTCGAGGACCGCAATATCCTGACCTCGTCAGGCGTTTCTGCTGGCATGGATATGAGCCTCGCCGTGATTGAAAGAACCCTTGGCCCGAAGGCTGCAAAAGACGCAGCGCTTTGGGCGGAATACACACCGCATAAGGATGCGGATTTCGACCCATTTTCGTTGGAAGGACAAACGATATGACCGACAGCCCCGTCAAAACCCGCCGCGAAGGCGCGATCCTAGAAGTCACGCTGGACCGCCCAAAGGCCAATGCGATTGACCTGGCCACCAGCCGCATCATGGGTCAGGTATTCGCCGATTTCCGCGATGACCCAGAGCTGCGCGTTGCCATCATCACCGGTGGCGGCGAGAAATTCTTCTGCCCCGGCTGGGACCTCAAAGCCGCTGCAGACGGAGACGAAGTCGACGGAGACTATGGCGTCGGCGGTTTCGGCGGCATGCAGGAATTGCGCGATCTGAACAAGCCAGTGATCGCGGCGGTCAATGGCATCGCCTGTGGTGGCGGTCTGGAGCTGGCGATCTCTGCCGACATGATCATCGCCGCAGACCACGCGACCTTTGCCCTTCCCGAAATCCGGTCGGGCACGGTGGCCGACGCCGCGTCGATCAAACTGCCAAAGCGCATTCCTTATCACATCGCAATGGAACTCTTGCTGACCGGCCGTTGGTTTGACGCCGAAGAAGCCAACCGCTGGGGTCTGGTCAACGAGATCGTGGCTGCGGATCAACTGATGGACCGCGCCTGGGAGCTCGCGCGCCTCTTGGCCTCTGGCCCGCCACTGGTCTATGCTGCAATCAAAGAAGTTGTGCGCGACGCCGAAGACAGCAAGTTCCAGGATGCGATGAACCGCATCACAAAACGCCAGCTGCGCACGGTAGACGTGCTTTATGCCAGTGAGGACCAGCTGGAGGGCGCCAAGGCCTTTGCCGAAAAGCGCGATCCGGTTTGGAAGGGACGTTGAACGGACCAAATGATTTAGAACGATTTCTCGGCCCTCAGGAGCTGACCCACGCCAAGGCCCTGTCCGAAATGCGGGCAGGCCTAAAGCTGAGCCATTGGATCTGGTGGGAGTTCCCGCAACTGCGTGGCCTTGGGACATCGGTGAAATCAGTCAAATACGGCCTCGCTGACCTCAGCGAGGCTCGTTTTTATTTGGCGCACCCGTTGCTCGGGCCACGATTGGTAGAGCTGTCTATGGCTTTGATGGCGCATCGTGGAGCTGCGCCTGAGGCGGTTTTAGGGCCCGTGGACGCGCGCAAAGTGCAAAGCATGGCCACGCTGTTTTCGCGTATCGATGGTGCGCCTGCCGTGTTTCAGGATATTCTGGACGGGTTTTACGGCGGGATGCGATGTATGCGCACGGATCAAATGCTTGCCTCTTAACGCATCTGTCGGGTTTTGAGTATTTTTAGCAAGATGAACTCAGGCTTTGCGGAAAGTCGCGATCACGGCCAGATCGTCTTTGTGATCTGACGTGCTGTTTGGCCCATAGATCGGCAGTTGCGGAAGCTGCAGATCGGTAATCTGAGGCATTAAGGCTTCGATCTTGGCCGCAAACCCCTGCGCCTTGTAATGTTCGGCATTGATCGACAAGCACAGCAAACCGCCCGGTTTCGTGATCCGCATCACCTCGTCAAGCGCGTCCGGGCCAACATGGCCATGGGTGAATGTGCCTGAACTGACGATCCCATTATATGTTCCATCCTCGACCGGCAGGCGCTGCGTGAGGTCTCCGGTAAAGAGGCGGCGATAGATGTTTTTAGCCTCAGCGACGTGGAGCATTTCCTGAGAGATATCTGTCGCGTCAATCGGGCCAATTTTACTCTGCGCCAGTGCTTCAGCAAGTATCCCCGTTCCGGCCCCGATATCCAGCACCGGCCCATCCCCGCCCTGCTGCGCAAACATCCGGGCGACCTGGATATGCAGGATATAGTCTGACCTCGCCACGAAGTCGCTGTCATAACTGTCCGCCCAATCCGCATAGAGGCGGACGGAATCTTCGGGCGTCTGCAGCGCGTAGGCGGCCCCAAGTCCAGGTGCTTGATCTTTACTCATGAGGCAAAATGACCTGCTTTTTGAAGCAAAATCAAGCGCCGCGGCCTTGTAACCAAGGGCGCAAAAGATCAGGTTGAAGCGCATGAGCAAGACACTCTTATCCCTCGGACATGGATTTTCCGCACAGGCCCTCGCAGACCGACTGGTGCCGCAAGGCTGGCGTGTCATCGGCACAACCCGCAAACCCGCGAAATTCGCGCAGCTAGAGGCACAGGGGGTCGAGCCAATGCTTTGGCCTTCCGACATTCGCCAGCCTCTCGCGGACGCAACACACCTCCTGACCTCTGCCGGCCCAGATGCCGAGGGCGATCCAATCTTGCGTGAGGCCTATGAGGCCATCGCCAAAGCCGCGCCCAATCTTGAGTGGGTCGGCTATCTCTCCACCACGGGCGTCTATGGAGATCATGACGGTGGCTGGGTCGATGAGACCTCCCCAACAGAGCCCGCCACAGTACGTGGCCAGCGCCGTGTGAAATCGGAACAAGAGTGGCTGAATATCCCAGACCTTCCGGTCCACGTCTTTCGTCTGGCAGGCATCTATGGCCCCGGCCGTGGCCCTTTCGCGAAACTGCGAAAAGGCGTGGCCCAGCGCGTGATCAAAAAGAACCAGATCTTCTCGCGCACCCATGTGGAAGACATCGCGCAGGTTCTGGAAGCCTCAATCAACGCGCCCAACCCGGGCCGCATCTACAACGTCTGCGATGACGACCCCCAGCCGCCAGAAGTGGTTCTGGAATACGCCGCGCACCTGCTCGGGATGGAGCCCCCGCCCGCTGTGCCCTTCGAAGAGGCAGAGATGAGTCCAATGGCCCGCAGCTTCTATTCCGACAGCAAGCGCGTCCGCAATGATCGCATCAAGGGCGAGCTGGGCGTGGCGCTCAAATACCCAGACTTCAAATCCGCCCTGCACGCCATGCTTGAAGAAGAAACCAAATAGGTTTCATCTTGCCAAAAATACTCAATTCCTAGCGTGGCCTCAGGCGCTTTTGTTGCCGATCTGAGCGATGCTCAGAGTATCCAGAACCTTTGTCTCAATCTGCTCGGCATTCATCGCCGCGACCTCATACATGTCACGCGGGCTGGCCTGATCGATAAAGATATCCGGCAGCACCATCGAGCGGTACTTGAGGCCGCCGTCAAAGACGCCCTCTTCGGCCAACAGCTGCGCCACATGCGAGCCAAAGCCGCCAACCGCACCTTCTTCGATGGTGATCAGAGCTTCGTGGTTCGCCGCAAGGCTCAGGATCATGTCGCGGTCCAAAGGCTTGGCAAAACGCGCATCCGCAATCGTAGGCGTGATACCTTTCGCCGCCAAGGCTTCCGCCGCCTTACGCACCTCTTCCAAGCGTGTGCCAAAGGACAAGAGCGCCACACGTTTGCCCTCTTGGATCATGCGGCCCTTGCCGATCTCTAGAACTTCGCCGCGTTCTGGCAGTTCAACGCCCACGCCTTCACCGCGCGGATAGCGGAAAGCAATCGGACCCTCATCATGCGCCACAGCCGTCGCGACCATATGCTTAAGCTCGGCCTCATCCGCCGCTGCCATGACAACCATACCCGGCAGGTTCGCCATATAGGCAATGTCAAAACTGCCCGCGTGTGTCGCGCCATCCGCGCCAACCAAGCCAGCGCGGTCAATCGCGAAACGAACTGGCAGGCGCTGGATCGCCACATCATGCACAACCTGATCATAGCCGCGCTGCAGGAAGGTCGAATACATCGTACAGAAGGGTTTCATCCCCCCTGCCGCGAGACCGGCACAGAAGGTCACCCCATGCTGCTCGGCAATCGCTACGTCAAAGCATCGGCTCGGGTAGCGTTCTGCAAAAAGGTTCAGCCCCGTGCCATCGGGCATCGCCGCCGTCACCGCGACGATCTTGTCGTCCTCTGCGGCCATCTCGGTCAGGGTCTGGCCAAAGACGCTCGTATAACTTGGTGCGTTGCTTGGCGCCTTCTGCTGTTTTCCGGTCGGCACGTCAAACTTCGCCGTCGCGTGGCCTTTGTCCCGCGCAGCCTCAGCCGGCCCATAACCCTTGCCCTTCTGCGTCACAACATGCAGCAGCATCGGCCCGGTCGCCCGTTCCTGCACCGTGCGTAACACAGGCAAAAGCTGCTCCATATCGTGCCCGTCAATCGGCCCCAGATAGGAAAAGCCCAGCGCCTCAAAGAGCGTCCCGCCAACCGTCATGCCTTTGAGCATATCCTTGGCGCGCTTAGCCCCCTCACGGAACGGCTCTGGCAACAAAGACACCGCCCCCTTGGCCGCCGCTTTCAATTCCTGAAACGGCTCACCCGCATAGAGGCGGCTCAGATAGGAGGACATCGCCCCCACAGGAGGCGCAATCGACATGTCGTTGTCATTGAGGATCACAAACAAGCGTTTGCCCAAATGGCCCGCGTTGTTCATCGCCTCATAGGCCATGCCCGCAGAAATCGAGCCATCGCCAATCACCGCAATTGCGTCGCCCAAACCGCCGTCGCACTGACCGCCCAAATCCCGCGCGACGGAAAACCCCAAAGCCGCTGAAATCGAGGTCGAGGAATGCGCCGCCCCAAAGGGATCAAACACCGACTCAGAGCGTTTGGTGAACCCGCTCAGACCATCTTTCATCCGCAATGTCCGGATCCGATCCCGACGCCCTGTCAGGATCTTATGCGGGTAACATTGATGGCTGACGTCCCAGATCAGCTTGTCCTTGGGCGTGTCAAACACCGCATGCAGCGCGACGGTCAGCTCAACAACGCCAAGCCCTGCGCCCAAATGCCCACCTGTCTCAGACACAGCTGAAATCGTCTCGGCCCGCAGCTCATCTGCCAGCCGCGCCAATTCGGCGTCGCTGAGGTGCTTTAGGTCTTCGGGTTTGTTCACCCGGTCAAGCAGAGGCGTGTCTGGTCTGGCCGACATGGCTGGTCCCTAAAATTAGCTGTCCCGCGCGATAACAAAGCGGGCGGCGTCTCGCAAGGTATCGGCATCGCTACCATAAGGATCTAGGGCGCTGGCACAGGATTCAACAAGGTCGCGGGCGCGAGATTTCGCCGCATCCATGCCCAAAAGTGACACAAAAGTCGCCTTTCCGGCCTTTTCATCCTTGCCCAGAGTCTTACCGACCTTCTCGGCATCCCCTTCGATATCAAGAACGTCATCCCAGATCTGAAAGGCCAAACCCAAGGCATCCGCATAGGCCTTAAGCGGAGCTGTATCCGCCCCCGCCATCCGTGCACCGGCAGTTGCCGACCACGCAAAAAGCGCCCCGGTCTTACCTGCCTGGAGTGCCGTGATCTCTTCCAACGTCAGAGGCACATCAGAGGTCTCAGCCGCCATATCCAAGGCCTGCCCCAAAACCATGCCCTGAGCACCTGCAGCCCGCGCCAAACTCAACGCCAGATCCGCGCGCACCTCGGCGCTGTCGCTGACCTCGGTATGCGCGGCACATTCAAAGGCCAACGTCTGCAGAGCATCCCCGGCCAGAACCGCCGTCGCATAGTCCCATTTCACATGCACCGTCGGCAGGCCGCGCCGCATGTCGTCGTCATCCATGCAGGGCAGATCATCATGCACCAAGGAATAGGCATGCATCGCCTCAATAGCCGTCGCGGGCCAGATCGCCTGCGCCGCGTCAATCCCATGCAACCGCGCCGATTCCAGCACCAGAAACGCCCGCAACCGTTTGCCGCGCGCCGTCGCATAGCGCATGGCCTCAACAACGGGCAGTTCGCCCATCGGCGCCATCACCTGCAGCAAATGCGCTTCGACCGCCGTCGCGGCCTCCTGCAGACGGGTTTGAAACACTCTACAGCCCTTCGACAGGCTTCAGCCCAGAGGGCTCGCCGTTACCATCCAATGTGATGGCCGCAACCTTTTCCTCGGCTTCCTTCAGCTTCGCCTCACAGCGCGCCTTCAGCTCGGCCCCGCGTTCATAAAGCTTGATGCTGTCCTCAAGCGCCACATCGCCGCGCTCGAGTTTGCCCACGACCTGCTCAAGCTCGGCCATCGCTTGTTCAAATGACATCTCGGAAACAGGGGTATCGCTCATTGCGCGTTCTCCATCAGGACCTCTACATGGGCGGCCACGGACGCGGCCAAAGCCCTCAGATCATATCCGCCCTCCAAAGTCGAGACAACGCGGCCCTGACAATGGCGATTTGCCAGTTTGCACAGCTCTTGCGTGAGCCAGACGAAATCTTCGGCCTGCCAATTGAGCTGCGCCAGAGGGTCATCTGCATGGGCATCAAACCCTGCAGATATCAGGATCAGCTCGGGTTCAAACCGATCTATCGCCGGAAGGATTTCGCGCTCATAGAGTTTGCGCATCTCGACACCCGTAGAATGCGGAGCCAGCGGATGGTTCCAGATATTGTTGTGCCCGCCGGTCTCATTGGGATTCCCAGACCCCGGCCAAAGAGGGCTTTGGTGGCTGGAAAAGAACTGCGCGCGCGGCTCGTCCCACAAAAGCGCCTGAGTCCCGTTCCCGTGATGCACATCAAAATCCACGATGGTCACCCGGTTCAACCCATGTCGCTCCATCGCGTGTTTCGCCGCAATCGCCACATTGCCAAAGAGGCAGAACCCCATCGGAGTCGTCTGTTCCGCATGATGCCCCGGCGGCCGCGTCGCGACAAAAGCATTGCCGACCTCGCCGCCTAAAACAGCATCAACAGCCGCCACATTCGCCCCAACCGCACGCCGAGCCGCCATGACAGACCCGGGCGACATATGCGTATCGCCATCCAAGGCAATCGACCCTGACGCGGGCTCCGCAGCTGTGATCGCATCAAGATGGCTTTGCGGATGACAGAGCAAGATATCCGCATCCGAACACTCCGGCGCCGCGCGTCGATCCAACCCCGACACACCTTCCAAAGCCCGCGCAATATACTCCAGTCGCGCCACTTGTTCTGGATGCCCCGCAGGTGTCACATGTTTCAGACAATCTTCATGAAAATAAACTGCAGTCGCCACAGATGCCCCCTCTTTCATCTTGCTCAAAATACTCTCGCCGAAGGCATTGCCTCGTCAGAGGCAACCTTAATCAGGCGCTAGCATATAGCCCGCGCCCCGCACGGTCTGCAGGTAACGCGGCTGCTTTGGATCCGTTTCAATCTTGCGACGCAGGCGCGTGATCTGAACATCCACCGCGCGCTCCTGCGCTTGCCCCCTGTCGCGACCCAGATCCTCAACCAGTTTCGCGCGGCTCACCGCCTCGCCGGGACAGGCCGAGAAGATCTTCATCAATTGGTTTTCCGTCGCCGTTAGCCGCACAGGCGTGTCACCCTGCCACATCTCGCCGCGTTCGATGTCATAGCGAATTGGCCCCAAATTCAGCACCTTAGGCACCAGATCCGCTTCGGATTTCTCGGGCATCCGCCGCAGGATCGCGTTGATGCGCAGCAACAACTCTTTGGGCTCAAACGGCTTGCCAAGGTAGTCATCTGCCCCGGCCTCGAGCCCCTTGATCCGGTCTTCGGTTTCCCCTTTGGCGGTCAACAGCATGATCGGCGTTTTGGAGGTCTCCCGAATGGCCGCTGTCAGGCTTACGCCATCCTCACCGGGCATCATCACATCGAGGATGATCATATCAAACTCAAGCCCAGACAGGATCCGCCGCGCATGGGCCGCATCGCGCGCAGCCGACACCAGAAACCCATTCCGCATCAGGAATTTCTGCAACAAGCCGCGGATACGCTCGTCGTCGTCAACGATCAGCAGATGTGGCTCTAGGTCCATCAGGATCCTCCATCCCTTAGGGCGTCATTCTTTCGGCGCATTTCGGTGTCCATCATGGCCTCCAGCACCCGCCGGAACCCGGCAACCGCTTCTGGGCCCGCGTCACGATAGGCCGCCCGCATCCGCACCCGTTGCGCATCAGACAGCCGCGCCTCAAGCGCCACGCCTTCCTCGGTCAGATACAAATTGCGCTCGCGCTTGTCCGTCTTTCCAACATGACTTTCGACCAGACCATCTTCGATCAACGTGCGCAAAACACGATTAAGAGACTGTTTCGTGACCCCTAAAATATCGAGCAAATTGGTCACAGTCGTGCCCGGTGCGCGGTTGATAAAGTGGATCGCGCGGTGATGCGCGCGCCCATAGGCCATCGTTGCCAGGATCCGATCAGGATCCGCTGTAAAGCCGCGGTATGCGAAATACATCGCCTCAATCCCCTGACGCAGCTGTTCATCTGTCAGGAATAAAAGGCTCTCTCCGCCGTAAGTGTCGCCCATTGCCGTTGACCCGTTCTTATCTTCGCAAGCCTCAGGCCGACAGTACGTCAGCCTTGTTGACACTCCAAGAGTGAATTGGTAGCGATTTCCAGTTTTGGAGTCATTTATGACCGGATCGGACATAAATGAAAGTGTTTTAGGCGACGCTTAAGGGAAGGTGTACCATGGCAGGCGGATATGATGATCGCGACGGCAAGATCTGGTTGGACGGCGAAATGGTGGAGTGGCGCGAGGCCAACGTCCACATCCTGAGCCACGCGATGCACTATGCAAGCTCTGTCTTCGAGGGCGAGCGCGCCTACAACGGCAAGATCTTCAAGAGCGTTGAGCATTCTGAGCGCCTGCTGAAGTCCGGCGAGATGCTGGATATGCCGATCCCCTACACCGTCGAAGAACTCGAAGCCGCGAAATACGCAGCGCTTGAGGCCAATGGCCTGACCGACGCCTATGTACGTGCCGTTGCATGGCGCGGCGCGGGTGACGACATGGGCGTTGCGTCCTCAAAGAACCCTGTTCGCGTTGCTGTCGCGGTTTGGGAATGGGGCGCTTATTATGGCGACGCGAAATTCCAAGGCGCGAAACTCGATATCGCGAAATGGAAACGCCCGTCCCCTGAAACCATCCCAACGGCTGCCAAGGCTGCCGGCCTCTACATGATCTGCACCATGTCCAAACACGCCGCCGAGGCGAAAGGCTGCTCGGACGCGCTGTTTTACGACTATCGCGGCTATGTGGCGGAAGCGACCGGCGCGAACGTCTTTTTCGTGAAAGACGGCGAAGTCCACACGCCGATCCCAGACGCGATCCTGAACGGCATCACCCGCCAGACCGTCATTCAGATGCTGAAGGACAAAGGCATCACCGTCCATGAGCGCCACATCATGCCAGAAGAGCTCGGCAGTTTTGAGCAATGCTGGCTGACCGGCACCGCCGCCGAGGTCACCCCAGTGGGCCAGATCGGAGAGCATACCTTCGAGGTCGGCGACATCACCCGCGATATCGCGGAAAGCTATGAGGCTTTGGTGCGGGCGTAAGCGCGGTAAAACTCAAGGTTTTAAAGCCGGGCCCAGCGCCCGGCTTTTTACTTACCCCTGCGGAGTCACCGTGGGCCGCGCTTTACCGCGCTCCAGCCCCAGTTTTCGCTCACGATAGATAATCAGAATGCCTGCAAAAATCACAATTGACGCCCCCGCGAGGGTCGCAACAGTTGGCACTTCGGCGAAAATGAAATAGCCGATAATCAAAGCGAACAGCATCGACAGGTAGTCAAACGGGGCCAAAGTACTGGCCTGCGCATATCGATAGCCCGTTGTCAGGAAAATTTGGGCGACCCCGCCGACCAAACCCGCCGAGATCAGGAAAACAAACTCTCTCGGTTCGGGCCAAACCCAACCCAGCGGGACGGTCGCCAAAGACGCGCAGGTTGCTGTAAGCGAAAAGTAAAAGACGATGGCAGCCGTCTCTTCGGTCTTGACCAAGCGCCTTACATGAACCACCGCCAAAGCGCGCAGGAATGCAGACCCCAGGGCCAACAGAGCGCCGATCAGCATGATGCTTTCAATACCGCCCAGTTCGAACACAGTCAGACGCGGCGCAATGATTATGGCGACCCCAATCAAGCCGATCGCCAATGCGGTTAAGCGAAATATCCGGATGGTCTCGCCCAGTAAAAGTGCCGCCAGTATGACCGTGAATAAGGGTGCCGCGAACCCAATCGCTGTAACTTCTGGCAAAGGGAGTATACCAAGGGCGGAAAAGCCCATGACCATTGCTGAGGTCCCAATCAACCCGCGCCACAGATGCCCAAAGGGGTTCTGGGTCTTTAACCCGGTTCGCAGATCATGCCGTTGCGCAAGCCAGATCAGAATGATTGGCATCGCAAAAAACGACCTGAAAAACACCGCTTGGTAAGACGGCACATGAGGGGCCGAGGCTTTGACCAGGGACGCCATGATCGAAAACAAAAAGAGGGCGATCACCTTAAACAGGATACCGCGACTGGAGGGCATGAATAATCCTTCGGGTTACGCGCGGACCATGCGCCTCAGACAGCGGAATGACAAGAGGTCAGGTCAACCAAGTTAAAAGTGCACTTAGGGTGACGAAGGCCCCAAGGGTCGAGCCAAAGAGAACAAGGCTCGCGAAGCCTTCGAGGTTCAGACGCTGTGTGAAGACGACAAAGATTCCGAAGGTCGGCATCGCCGCAGACAGGATGACAGCGGCAAAAAGGTTGGGCGACAAGGCGATCACACCGGCAGCTGTCAGGCCATATGTGATGGCAAAGGCAATCGCCGGAGACAGCAGGATCTTGGCGCTCACAACCTGTCCCGCACGCACAAAACTCGTGCCGGGCGGGAGGGAGGCCAAAGCGGCGCCGATCACGACGAGCCCCAAGGCGCTGGCGGCGGCCGCGAGAATGCTGATGAACTGTTTCGCCGGACCCGGAACGGGAATGTTTAGGAAGTTCACCAATGTCCCAGTCAAAAGCGCAATAATCAAAGGCGTTTTCAAAACAGACAGGAAAATCCGACCGATCCGCCGAAGCCCCCCACCGCGCTCGGTTTCCGCGCTGCGCATCAGCATCATGCACAGCGGCACGATCAGAAGGTTTTCAACCACCAGATTGAGCGCAAGGATCACCGGCGCGAGGTCCGGCATTGCCAATAGGAAAAACGCATACCCAACAAAACCATTGTTCGGACAGCTAGACCCCATCACGCCTGCCGCGCGAATTTTTGTCTCCCACCCCAGTGCGCCAAACGTCACATAGCTTATTGCCATGACCGCCAGACCACTCAGGGCATAGGGCAGCATGTAGTCGGCGTTCAAAACCTCGCTCAGGGGGCGTGTCGCCATCGCCTGAAAGATCAAAGCCGGAAACGCCACGTTGATCACAAAGCGTCCAATGATGCGCATATCGCTGTCGCTGAACGCTTTGGTTTTTACCAGTGTGAAGCCAAGCGCGATGGCCAGGTAGATCGGGAGAACGATGTAGAGAATATCAATCATTGCAACAATTTGGCCCAATGGTCGGGCAGATCCGTATCCATTTCCTTGGCCAATTGTTTCAAATAGGCCAGCATAAGGCGCGCCCTCTTGCGCGCGATTTTGCGGCCCTTTTCGGTCACCATCTCATGCGGCAGTTGCAAGAGCTTGAGATGCCAATGGTCAATCGACCAAAGCTGATCATCCAGATCTCGATCCGCCGCGAACGGGTCATTGGGGTCCAACAAGGGCCGCCCCATGGTTCCCGCCACCATAAAGGTACGCGCGATCCCAACGGCCCCTAAAGCGTCCAATCGATCAGCATCACGCAGGATCTCGGCCTCAAAGCTTTCCGGAGGAATTCCCGCCGAATAGCTATGGGCCGCAATCGCGTGTTGCGCTGCTTTGATCTCATCCGGGGTGAACCCAAGGTCGGTCAGAAACGGCGCTGCTTTCTCGGCGGACATCCGAGAGGCCTCGGCCCTGTTATGCGCGTCTTTGGGCAGATTCACCAGATCGTGGAAATACGTAGCCCCCAAGAGCACGCGCAAATTCACACCGTGTTCAGACTTGGCAATCCGATGCGCATTGGCCCAAACCCGATCCAAATGCGCGATATCATGCGCTGGATCCTGTTGCATTTCCCGTTGGATAATCGCGCGAAGCTGTGCGCGAAGGGCCTCCATCAGCCGATCTTGCCTTGGTTTTCACCGATCTGACCGCGATGCAGCAGCAAGTGATCAAGGATCACACAGGCCATCATCGCTTCGGCCACGGGCACCGCGCGGATGCCGACGCACGGGTCATGACGGCCCTTTGTGATGACTTCGGTCGGGCTACCGTCCTTGCGGATCGATTGGCGCGGGGTGAGGATCGAGGACGTTGGTTTCACCGCAAACCGCACAACCACATCCTGACCGGTGGAAATCCCACCAAGAATGCCGCCCGAGTGGTTGGACGAATAGACGGGTTGCCCGTCATTTCCCATAAAGATTTCATCGGCGTTTTCCGAACCCTTAAGTCCCGCCGCCGCCATGCCTTCGCCGATCTCAACCGCTTTGACCGCATTGATCGACATCATCGCCGCCGCCAGATCTGTGTCCAGCTTGCCATAGATCGGAGCCCCAATCCCTGCAGGCACACCACGCGCGACAACTTCGATCACAGCACCGACCGAGTCATGCTCTTTGCGCAAAGCTTGCAGGTAGTCTTCCCACTTTTGCGCCACGTCGGTGCCTTGCGGGATCCAAAAGTCATTCTGATCAATCGCGTCCCAGTCAAAGGCTTCACGATCAATCTCCATCGCGCCCATCTTGGTCATATAGCCCTTGATTTCGAGGCCCGGCACCAGTGCCTTGATCGCCTCACGCGCCACGCCGCCAGCCGCTACCCGCGCGGCCGTTTCGCGCGCCGAACTGCGCCCGCCGCCGCGATAGTCACGATTGCCGTATTTCTGGTGATAGGTGATGTCGGCATGTCCCGGACGGAAAGTCTGCGAGATCTCGCCATAATCCCGGCTGCGTTGATCCGTGTTTTCGATCATCAGCTGGATCGGCGTGCCGGTCGATTTGCCCTCAAAGACACCGGACAGGATCTTCACCGCGTCAGGCTCGTTGCGCTGTGTGGTGTTCTTGTTCTGACCCGGACGGCGTTTGTCGAGCCAGACCTGCAGCATCTCGGGCGTTACCGGGACATTCGGAGGGCAGCCATCCACCGTCGCGCCCAACGCAGGCCCATGGCTTTCACCCCAAGTGGTGACGCGGAAAAGATGGCCAAAACTGTTCATCGACATTGGACTGCTCCTAATTTCCCATTCCCTTTAGCGGGATTTCGAAAGAGGGGGAAGTGGTCAGGAAAACCGCTTTGTATTTGGTTTGCGATTGGGGTAGCCAACAGACAGGCTGGCCCCGTGGCTCAACTGGATAGAGCAGCCCCCTCCTAAGGGGCAGGTTGTAGGTTCGAATCCTACCGGGGTCGCCAAGTTATTCCGGCTGTCTTGCTCACTCAAAATTCGTGAATGCCAGCAACCTGACCTCGCGTGTCGCCAGATTCAACGCATAGAGTCGGTGTTTTCCATAGCCGGTAATCCCTTCATCCAGCTTGCTCGTTGCCTCCGCGATCAACCATTGGTCTTCATAAACGCGAGGCTTGAGCCTTGGGGGAAAGGCATTCGGATAGGCGTAGAGATCCGTGAAACCAGGCAAGGCACGCACTTCGAACAGGACGGTTTCGATGCTTTCCCCAAGGCGCAGCAGCGCGATTTCTCCGGGGCGACTACGCGCGCCTGTCAAAACAAAGAGATCATTGTCAGAGTCACGCAAAATCCCCGCCGCATCGTAGCCGCGCAAATTTTCGACAACGTCCCATTCACCACTTTCCACTTCGACACGATAAAGCCACCCCGGGCCACCAAATGTGACACCAAAAATGGCTTTGGTTTCAGCGTCATAATACGCGCCATTGGGCAGAAACGGTCGCTCTACATCTTCTGGAAGTGGGAAAATCTTGGTTCCCTCGCCTGTTTCAAAACGCATGCCCGTCGGTGTGAACGTCGCCTTTGGTGCGTCGCTATGCGAAGGGTTCGCCAGATACGCCTGCAGGCGTCCTGGCAAATCCGTGGTCTGGCCCACGAGAGGCTCGAGGTAACCGACAGGTCTGCGACTGCTTTGGTTCAAAGTTGAGACAGAAATCGCCCCCTCCGGAGCTTGCCTGCGGACTTGAACACTGCCCGCTCCTCGGACGTCGGTCTCTTGAAAAAGCCGATTTAGCAGATTGCGATAAGGTCCACCGAGAAAGCCGTCTATGAACGGCAAGTCCGTGTTCTTGTCCATCGGCAATGGTAGGTCGTGAAACAGAATAGAGCTCTTGGGAATAACGCCCGTTGCCAATGGTTTGGCCTCTTGCCCGCCTAGGATGATGGTTTCGATGACACTCTGGTCAGAGGCTTCTATCTGCCATTCCACAGCCCCCCGATCCAGCAGAACCAAAACAACCGATACGCCCGGTCGGTCTACCCATACTTTGGCGCGGGGTGGATTGGTGAAATCTCCGGATGCAAGCCAGCCTTTCCCGACGGCCACGATATGCAATTCGCGTTCTGCGATCGCAGGGCTTGCGCATGCGAACGCAAATACAAAAACGCACAGAAGTCGCCGCCAGATATGAGACACGAAATTCCCCTTCCTCTGATGCAGAGTACTTAACTCTAGCGCAGTCCGGGTATCTGTCGCGTCGAAATCTCAATTTCCGTCAGGCGCCGCGACTCCACGCAACAAAAACTCGGTGTAGGAATTGGCAATATCTTCGGCCGACATCGTGCCGTCCTCACGGTGCCAGCGTGGAATCCAGTTCACGCCCCCCATGATGAAATAGATCGTCGGCTTCCCAATGTCTGACCGCATCGACCCGTCCGCAACGCCGTTCTTGGTCAGCGACAAGAGATTCTCTGTCAGCGCCGTGTTGCGCTTGCGAAGGCCCTCGATTGCAGCATCAGGTACCGAATTCAGCTCGCTGACAATGGCAATCGATCCATGGGCGCAATTCAGGTAAATCAGCTCTCTGGTGAAGTAGCAGAGCTTGTCCAGCGACGTGCCACCCTGCGCTTCAGCCTCTTCGATCAAGGACTCACAAATGTCCAACGTGCGGGTGTAGCAGTCGAGCAGAAGCTCGGATTTATTCTTGTAGTAATAGTAGATCGATGGCTTCGAAATCCCAATGATCTCAGCCACTTCATCCAAAGAAGTCGCATCAAACCCTTTGCGGTTAAACAGGTCGCTCGCCACCTGGCGAATGTAGTCAACTTTGCGCATACGCAGCGCGTCCCGTTTAAACGGAGACGTCGTTGTCGCGATTTGCGCACCACCCTGTGCCATTGGTCCTCCGGTCATGGATTCGGAAACATCGGGGCGCACCATAGTCCCTCATTCCCAATATGAAAGTCGCAGACTTGACTTTATAGTCAGGTAATTTAGCCTAAAGTCAACATGCCTAATTTCCGATCAAACGGAAGGGCATTGGGAGGGGTAAATTTGTTAAAGGTAGACGACATTCAGTTGTCTTTTGGAGGCGTGCGCGCACTCCAAGGCGTGAGCTTTGAGGCCGCGCCCGGCGAGATCACCGGTATTATTGGTCCGAACGGAGCGGGGAAGACCTCGCTCTTCAATGTGATCTCGGGGTTTTACAAGCCGGACACTGGAACCGTGACGGTTGAGGGGCAGGATATCTCGAGCCTGAAACCGGACGCTCGCGCGGCTTTGGGCATCGCGCGCACCTTTCAGAACATCGCCCTGTTTCGCGGCATGACCGTTTTGGACAATATCAAACTGGGTTGCCATACGCGGCTGAATGCGAATGTCTGGTCGGCGTTGCGGTATTTCGGATCCGCCCAGAAAGAAGAGCTGGAACTCCGCCGCGATCTCGAAGAGCGGGTTATTGATTTTCTGGAGATCGACCATGTCCGCAAAGCTCCGATCACCGCCCTGCCCTATGGTCTGCAAAAACGTGTCGAGCTGGGACGCGCCTTGGCGATGAAGCCCAAGATCCTTCTGCTCGATGAACCCGTCGCCGGTATGAACCGTGAAGAGACCGCCGACATGGCGCGGTTTATTCTGGATGTGCAGGAACAATTCGGCACGACGATCCTCTTGGTCGAGCATGACATGCATATGGTTATGGATATCTGCTCTCGCGTGGTGGTTCTGAACTTTGGTCAACAGATCGCGCAGGGCACACCGCAAGAAGTCGCGCAAAGCAAAGAGGTCATCGACGCATACCTCGGGCAGGCGGCCTGATGGGACAGTTTCTGCAATTTGCTATCAACGGTCTGATGGCGGGCGCGATCTATGCGCTGATCGCTTTGGGGATTGTCGCGATCTACAAAGCGACCCGCGTGGTGAACTTCGCGCATGGCTATGTGATCATGATCGGGGCCTATCTGTATTACACCTTCGCAGTGCTCCTACCCGCGGCCCCTTGGTTTCCAGATCTCTTGTTCCAACCCGAGTGGCTGGTGGACGCGAAATCCAAAGCGCAGATGTTCTCGCCCGAAGCCGCTTGGCTCGCGTGGCTGGAAAAACTGCCGCGCATCATTTTTGGCCTGATCTGCGCGATCATCGGATCGTCGATCTTGGCGCGTTTGATCGAACGCTTCCTGATGCGCCCGCTTTTGGGGCAATCCAACTTCGCAATGATCATGATCACCGTCGGCCTGATCTCGGTTCTCTCTGGTGCGAAAAGCATGATCTGGACCGGAGACGCAGCCTCTGTGCCCCACCTCGCGCCCAACCCCGCCCTGAGGTTCGAAGTTTTCGGCTCCAAAATCTTCATCTTCGGAGCCAACCTTGTCAGCATGGGCCTCGCGCTGGTCATTTTCGCAGCCATCGTGATCTGGCTGCGCCGTTCGACATCGGGTGTTGCCATGCGCGCCGCCTCTGAGGACCAATCCACCGCCTATTCCATGGGCATCTCGGTGCCCCGCGTTTTCGCAAACGCTTGGGTGCTTGCCGCCGCAACCGGTGCGATTGCTGGCGCGATCCTTGCGGCGCGGGATGGAGTGTCTCCGGCGCTTGGCCTCTTCGGGTTCTCAGTCCTTGCGATCGTGCTCATGGGCGGACTCGACAGCTTTGTCGGCGTTTTCATCTCGGCCATGGCGGTCGGCATCCTTGAGGCGCTCGCCCAATGGCAACTCGGCGGCGACTGGGTCGAGATCACACCCTATGTGGCCGTCCTTATTGTTATCCTGATCCGCCCGCACGGCCTCTTGGGGCAAAAAGAGATTGAACGCATATGATCAACGGCAACCTCAAAGCGACATATGCAGCGGACGAGAAGATCGTCGACAATCGCTATAAGTTTTCCTTCGTTTGGGGGCTCGCGGTTTTGGCGGCTTTGCTGCCGATCTTTGCAAATGACTACGTGATTTTGGTTGCCTGTCAGGTCGGTATCATGGTGGTGGCCGTGGTCGGGCTGAACGTATTGACGGGCTACACGGGATTGATGTCCCTGGGCCACGCCGCTTTCGTCGCCATCGGCGCCTATGGCGTCACCATCCTGCATCACGCAGCCACAGCCCTGTCGATCCCAGAAGGGATTCAGCCTTTCTTGACCATCCCCGGAGCCATGGCCCTCGCCGCCGTCATCGGATTGGTCGTTGGCCTGCCGTCTTTGCGGGTCAAAGGCGTTTATCTGGCGGTTGCGACCCTCAGCGCGAATTTCATTATTATCTTTCTGATTGAACTCGACGCGCTCGCCCCATGGACCGGAGGCAAGACCGGTCTGACCACAGTCGACCCAAGCATCTTTGGCTGGGTTTTGGACACGCAACGCGAGGTCTTTATCCTGATCGCGGTGATGGCCTTCGCGACCGTGCTCTTGGTGCAAAACCTCTTCCGCACCCGCGTGGGCCGCGCATTCATCGCGATCCGAGAAAGAGACTATTCCGCCGAAATTCTCGGAATTTCACTGTTGCGCTACAAATTGACAAGCTTCGCGATCTCGGCAGCTTGCTGCGGTTTGGCGGGCGCTTTGATGGCCTATTTCTATGCCCGCGTGCTGCCGGAACAATTCGAGCTCCTGCTGTCGCTGCAACTGGTCGCCGCGCTGATCGTCGGCGGCATGGGCCGCACCATGGGGCCGGTCTTTGGCGTCTTGGTAATCGTTCTATCGCCAGAGCTCTTGAAGGTGATCCTCTCGGCCATCGCCGGAGATTCCATCGAAGCCGCACAGTTCCGCGCGCCGCTGCAAGAGATCATCTTTGGCCTGCTCATCATAGGATTCATCATGTTCGAACCACTCGGGATGACCCAAATCTCGGACCGCGTGTTTCGCGCTATAAATCGCTGGCCCTTCGCCCGCGGATAAAACAACAACTGGGAGGAAATTATGACGAAGTTCAATATGACACGGCGCAGCGTCCTGGCGGGCGCGGCTGCTGGAACCGCGACCCTTGGCATGCCCGCCTACCTGCGTGCGATGTCGGGCGAGTTCATCATCGGGGCGTCCTTGCCGCTGACAGGCCCCTTCGCAACAGCTGGCCAGCTGATCGCGCCGGCCTTCAGCCTCTATGAGAAAATCATCAATGACGAAGGCGGCATTGCCGGTACCAAGATCAAGTTCTCGACCGAGGACTCAGGCTATGTGCCGCAGAACGCTCTGGCGAACTATCAGCGCCTTTTGGCCTCTGAAGGCGACAAGGTCGTGGCCTACTATGGGGACTCCACCGGCTTCATGAAACTGGTCGGCCCAGAGCTGAAAGGCGATCAGGCGCGGATGATGACGTCAACGTCTTTTGCCACGGAATTGGCGAACCCCGAGACCCATCCCTATCAGTTCATGTCCGGCCCGACCTATGAGGATCAGTTCAACATCCTCTTGCAAGACATCGCAGCCAAGGGCGGCAAGACGGTAGCTTTTGTGCATTCCAACACCGAGTTCGGAACAGACCCAATCAAAGCAGGTCAGGCCAAAGCAGCCGAACTCGGCCTAGAGGTCGTACTGGTGGAATCCACCAAGCCACAGGGCGCGGATATCCCAACCCATGTGACCAAGATCGCACAGGCGAACCCAGATTACTGTATCCTTCAGGGCTATGTGACCGGCGTCTGGCCGCAGCTCATTGGCGGTGCGCGTCAGTTCGGTCTGGCGACAAAATTCATGGGCACCTTCTGGGGCATGGAAAAGCTGATCGCCGACCGTGTGACCGCCGAAGCCGGACCATTCCTCGAAGGGTATCAGGGCGTGATGCCCTATCGCTATTCCTACGACACGGAAAACGCGCCGCGCTTACAGCAGATCGCAGCCATCTCAAAAGTCGCATTGGCGGGCACGCCGCTTGAGAACTACTTCCCGACCTGGGGCATTCAGGCCTTTGCCTCGCTGGACATCCTGACCATCGCACTGCGTCGCAATGCAGAGATGGGTAAGGCACCGACCGCCGATAATCTGGCCGCCGCGCTGGCGACGATCAAAGACGTGGATCTAGGCGGCTATTTCGGCACAAATATCTCGGTTGAGAACAACAAAGTCGGCACGGGCCGCGTGTATCAGTACTCGGCAGAGAGCCGTCTGTTCACACCGACCTCTGACTGGCTGACGGTCTAACCCAGACGCAACCGCAGCGCGCTTGGGCTCGGCCAGAGCCCAAGCGCGCTGCTCCGCACCCCTTAAACCGGATCCCAAGATGCTGACGATTGAGAATATCGAAGTGGTCTACCACCACACCATCCAAGCGCTGCGTGGGCTGTCTTTGGAAGCCCCCGAAGGCAAGATCGTCGCGCTGTTGGGATCCAATGGGGCGGGCAAGACAACGACGCTCAAAGCCGCTACAAGGCTGCTGGAGCTTGAGAACGGAAAGATCCGCGAGGGGCGGATTTCCTTTAAAGGCAAACCGGTCGAGGATTTCACCCCAGACGCCTTGGTCCATGAAGGCCTGTTTCACATCCGCGAAGGGCGGCGGATCTTTACCGAACTTACCGTCGAAGAAAACCTCATCGCCGCCGCCAATGCGTTGCGTGGTCGGGATGTGAAACCGAATTACGACCGCGTCTATGACTTCTTTCCGCGCCTCAAAGAGCGCCGCAAACAGATCGCCGGCTACCTGTCAGGCGGAGAACAGCAGATGCTGGCCTTTGGCCGCGCAATGATCGCAAAGCCTTCGATGATCCTGATGGACGAACCTTCGCTGGGCCTCGCGCCCAAGGTCATCGCCGAGATCTTTGACACCGTGAAACGGCTGAACGCCGAGGATGGTGTCTCGATCCTATTGGTCGAACAGAACGCCAATGTCGCCTTCTCGGTCGCCGATTACAGCTACATCATGGAAGGCGGCCAGATCGTCATGGAAGGCGATGTGGCGAAATTGCGCGACGATCCGGATGTGCGCAGCTTCTACCTCGGCGTTGCCACCGAAGGCGAAGCCCGCGAGAGTTTCCGCGATGTGAAACACTACAAACGCCGCAAACGCTGGCTGAGCTAGGGGATGTCGATGACCACATTCACCAAAGACAACTTCCGCACCTCGGTTCAGGTCATTGCCGAACACGGTGCGCAGAGCCCCGACAGGGTTGCGATCCGTCAGAAACGCTATGGGGTCTGGAACGAGATCACCTGGGCGCGGCTGGATGAGATCGTCAAAGAACTGGCGGCAGGCCTGATCGAACTGGGCGTGAAACCTGGCGACAAAGTCGGTGTGCTGTCAGAGAACCGTCAAGAATGGGTGCTGACGCAATTCGCAGCGCAAGCCGTGGGCGCCATCGTCGTGGGCATGTACCCCACCAGCCCCGCCGCCGAGATCGACCACCTCGTGAACGCCTCGGAAACCGAAGTTTTGTTCATCGAGGATCAGGAACAATTCGACAAAATCGTAGAGCTCGGCGACCGCGCCAAGAACCTGCGGCAACTGGTGGTCTTTGACCCCAAAGGGCTGCGGATGAGACCCTATCTCAAGCTCACGTCCTTTGATGAGATGCAGGCGATGGGGCAGACTAGCCTGCCGAAACATGCCTCGGATATTCAAACCCGAAGTGACGCGATCACGCCCGAGGATACGGCGCTGATGGTCTTTACCTCTGGCTCGACCGGGGCGCCGAAGGCTGCGGAAATCAGCCATGGCAATTTCTACGCCGCCATGCGCCTCGCTCTGGATCTGTTCGAAGGCCTGCCCGCCGATGTGAACATCCTCAGCTACCTGCCGCTCTGTCACGTGGCAGAACAGAATATGACCGTGGTGAACTGCCTTTCCGCCCGACGCACAATGAACTTTGGCGAGAGCCTCAGGACCATCACGCTGGATCTGCGCGACGTGGCGCCAGAGTTGTTCTTTGGCGTGCCGCGCATATGGGAAAAGATGCAGGCGGGCCTTTTGGTGCAGATCAAAACCGCCAATCCGATTCAACGTCGCCTGACCGAGATCGCGCTGGCCTCGGCCCACAAGCGCAGCAAAACCCCGCGCAGCAAATGGAGCCTTACCCAACGCATCGCCAACAGCTTCTGGGATGCAACGGTCTATCGCCATATCCGCTCCTATCTCGGCCTAGGCCGCGTCAAAATCGCGCTGTCAGCCGCCGCGCCCATTTCTGAAGACCTCTTGGTGTTCCTGCGCGGCATCGGCGTGAATATCCGCGAAGTCTGGGGCATGACAGAGACCTCGGGCGCGGCCTCGATCCAACCAAATTGGGGCGATTGCGACGGGCGCGTCGGGTTCTTTCCAGACGAAATGGAAGCCAAAGTCGCCGAAGACGGAGAGCTTTTGGTCAAAGGCCCTATTGTCTTCAAAGGCTATTTCAAGAACGACAAAGCCACCGCCGACACGCTCGTAGACGGCTGGCTGCACACCGGAGATGTCGCCGAAGCGCTTCCCGATGGCTCCTTTTCCATCGTGGACCGCAAGAAGGACATCATGATCAATGCGGCGGGTAAAAACCTGACGCCGTCGCTGATTGAAAACACGATGAAGGCTAGCCCCTACATCAAAGAATGCATCGTGATTGCCGATAAACGCCCCTATGTTTCGGCCCTGATCCAAATTGATTTCGACACGGTCAGGCTTTGGGCCGAAAGCAAGGGGATTTCCTATACAACCTTCCGGTCTTTGGCCGAAAACCCAGATATCGTCGCACTGGTTGACCGCGAAGTCGCGGCCCGCAACAAAAACCTCGCGCGGGTGGAGCAGATCAAGAAGGTCTGGCTCTTACCCAAGGAACTTGATCACGATGATGGAGAAGTCACGGCCACAATGAAAGTGCGCCGCTCCAAGATCACCGAAGCCTATGGCGAGGCGATTGAGGGGCTTTATGCAGCTTGAACGTTGACGAAGGCAGGCTTGGCATCACAAACTTAGCCATGATTTCGCTGAAACGCCTTTTTTGCCTTATCCCCATTGCAGCGCTGAGTGCCTGCATCGGCACGGATTATGAACCGATGCAATTCACCAGCGATGGCTCGGACATCGTCGCGCGCGGTGCAATTGACGCGGGGACGTTGGATCGGTTTCTGGACATCACCGAACGCCACCCCAACGCAAAGACTCTGGTCCTGGAAATGGTCGAAGGGTCCGTCGACGACGAAGCCAACCTGATTTTCAGCCGCGAAGTGCGAAAACGCGGGTTCACCACTGTTGTGCCCTCGCAAGGTTTGATTGCATCAGGCGGCACGGACCTGTTTCTCGCAGGTGTCACACGGCAGATTGCGCCGGGGGCTTGTGTTGGCGTGCACAGCTGGGGCGGGGATGTCGAGGGACGCGATGTCCCGCGCTCTGACCCCGTCCATCAAGAATATCTAAGCTACTACGACGTCATGGGCACGCCGCGCGCGTTCTATTGGTTCACGCTGGACGCGGCAGGCGCAGACGAGATGCATTGGATGTCTGCCGCTGAAGTCGCGCGGTTTGGCATGACCACAGCACCCACCACGGGTTTGGCAAGCGCTGCGGTCTGTGATGCGCGTTAGCTGCGCGGATCAAGCAGCTTGCTGAGCACCCGCTCTTTTGTGACCTCGCCGATCAGCTTACCGTCTTCCATCACACCGACGGTCGACCCGGTTTCACCGATCAGTTTCATCACGTCGCGGATGTCTGTATCAGGTGCCACCGTCTTTTCAGGCGCATCTCCGGCAGGCGTCAGAACATCCCGCGCGCAGAGCACGCCCAGCGGGTTCATATGGGCCACGAAATCCGCCACATAATCATTGGCGGGGGCAGAGAATATCTCTTGCGGAGTGCCACATTGCACGATCCGGCCGCCCTCCATGATTGCGATGCGGTTGCCGATTTTGAACGCTTCATCCAGATCGTGAGACACGAAGATAATCGTGCGCTTGAGATCTCGTTGCAGCTCTAGCAATTCATCCTGCAGCTTTGTGCGGATCAAAGGATCAAGCGCCGAGAACGGCTCGTCCATCAAGAGGATCGGCGCTTGGGTTGCAAAGGCACGCGCAAGGCCGACGCGTTGTTGCATTCCGCCCGAGAGCTCCCCGACTTTGCGGTCGGCCCAGTCAGACAGGCCAACTAATTCTAGCTGTTCCATAGTGCGCTCAGAACGTTCGGATTTCGACATGCCCGAGAGTTCCAGACCCAGCCACACGTTCTCACGCACGGTGCGCCATGGCAGCAGGCCGAACTGTTGAAACACCATGGCGATGTTGTTCTGACGAAGGCCTCTCAAGGTGGCGTCATCTGCATTGGTGACGTCTACAAGTCCCTTCCCGTCATTCACCTTCACCGCGCCGCGCACGACGGGATTTAACCCGTTCACTGCCCTGAGAAGCGTCGACTTGCCAGAGCCTGACAGACCCATCAGCACAAGAATCTCGCCTTCTTCGACGGTCAGGGAACAATTGTGCACACCAAGGATCTGGTCGGTCGCTTCCTGCACCTCGGCCCGGTCGCAGCCCTTGTCCATCATCGGCAAGGCGCTGGCGGGTTTGTCGCCAAAAACGATGGAAACGTTGTCGAATTCTACTGCCGCCATTTTACCGCTCCACCCGCAAAACGCGGTCGAGCATGATGGCCACGACCACGATGATAAATCCGCTTTCAAAGCCCAAAGCCGTGTTCACCTGGTTCAAGGCGCGCACCACCGGCACGCCCAGACCATCCGCGCCCACAAGCGCCGCGATCACCACCATCGACAGCGACAGCATGATCGTTTGGTTCAAGCCCGTCATGATCTGCGGCAACGCATAGGGCAGCTCCACTTTCCAGAGCGTCTGACGGCCCGTCGCACCAAAGGCCTGCGCCGCCTCAAGCAGGTGTTTCGGGGTCGAGGACACGCCAAGATGCGTCAACCGGATCGGCGCGGGCAAGACAAAGATCACCGTCGCGATCAGACCCGGCACCATGCCGATTCCGAAGAACACAATTGCAGGGATCAGATAGACGAAGGTCGGCAGGGTCTGCATCAGATCAAGGATCGGGCGCATGGCCACATAAAGGCGCGGACGGTGAGCCGCCGCGATGCCTATCGGCACCCCAATCGCCATACAGACCACACAGGCCGACAGCACCAGCGTCAGGCTCTCGGTGGTTTCCTCCCAATAGCCTTGATTCAGAATAAAGAGGAACCCCAGCGCAACCATCACACAGGTTTTCCAGTTGCGCTGCAGCCCCCAAGCAATCGCCACGAAGACCGCTGTCACAAGCAACGGATGCGGCGTTTGCAGGATCCAGAGGATCGAGTCGATCAACAGCTCCATCACCCAGGACAGCCAGTCAAAAAACGGCTCGCCTGTGTCCTGAAGCCAGTCAAACAGCCGTTTGGCCGTCTTTCCAACTGGGATTTTCGTCTCTGTGAGCCAGTCCATCCGGTTGCTCCTCTAAGTTTTGATATTGCATCCAGAGGACGTGCCACGCGCGCCCCACCGTAGGGCAGGGCGCGCGTTTTTCTACGTCTCTACGCTTAGTTCAGCGCCGCAGCGACAGCGGCAACCGCATCGCCACCGTCTTTCGTGGTGACGCCTGCAAGCCAGGCTTCATAGGCCGCTGGGTTTGCTTTCAGCCAGTCTTCGGCTGCGTCCTCTGGGTCTTCACCATCGTTGAGGATCGCCGACATGATCTCGTTTTCCATCGCCAGCGTGAACTTGAGGTTGCCGAGCAGTGCCCCGACGTTCGGGCATTCGCCCACATAGCCCGCACGGGTGTTGGTATAGACGGTCGCACCACCGAAATCCGGGCCGAAGTAGTCATCGCCACCGGTCAGGTAGCCCATATCAAAGTTGGCGTTCATTGGGTGTGGTTCCCAGCCCAAGAAGACAATCGGCTCATCCTTGCGGGACGCACGGTCGACCTGTGCCAGCATACCTTGCTCAGAGCTTTCCACGACCTCAAAGCCGGACAGGCCGAAGGCGTCGGAATCGATCATGGATTGGATCAGACGGTTACCGTCATTGCCTGGCTCGATGCCAAAGATCTTGCCGTCCAAAGCGTCAGACTTCGCTGCGATATCGGCGAAATCATTGATGCCCATGGCTTTCGCCGCAGCATTCACCGCCAGCGTATATTTCGCGCCCTCAAGGTTCTCGCGCACGGTGTCCACAGTGCCTGCCTCGCGATATGGCGCGATGTCGGCTTCCATAGTTGGCATCCAGTTGCCGAGGAAGACGTCGATGTCACCACCCGCCATAGAGGTATAGGTCACTGGCACGGACAGGACCTTGATGTCGGTCTCATAGCCCAGCGCTTCCAGAACAACGGTGGTCGCAGCAGTGGTCGCGGTGATGTCGGTCCAGCCTACGTCAGAAAAAGTAACTTCGCCGCAATCAGCAAATGCGGCGGATGCGGAGGCCACGAGAGCCAACGCGGAAATGGTCGATTTAAGGGTCATCGGGATCTCCCTGATTTTTTATTGATTGACGAGTCAGTTAAAAAATATTCTTCTGCCTTACGTCAAGATAAAAAAACCGCTCCTGAAGGGGCGCAGGGAGACGGACAATGCCCAAGGTTGGAATGGAACCCATCCGCCGCAAGGCCATGGTGCAAGCCACGATCGAAGAGATCGGGCGGGCGGGCACCCTAGATGTCACCGTCACACAGATCGCAAAACGCGCGGGTGTCTCAACCGCCTTGGTGCATCATTACTTTGGGTCTAAAGAGAAAATCTTCATGGCGGCGATGCGTCATGTCTTGTCGGTCTATGGGGCCGAAGTGCGGGGGGCTCTGCTGATGTCGGACACGCCCCAGCAGCGGGTCGAGGCCATTGTGCGAGCGTCTTTCTCGACCAATAACTTCAAGAAGGAAGTGCTGTCGGCTTGGCTGAACTTCTACGTGGCAGCCCAAACCCTGCCCGAGGCGCAACGGCTTTTAAGGGTCTATCAAAGGCGAATCGTGTCTAACCTAACCTCTTGCCTCAGGCCATTGATGGGCGCGCGCGCGCCCTCGGTTGCGCGCCGATTGGCTGCGTTGATCGACGGTATCTACCTGCGCATGGGTCTGGGCGGCGAAGAGCCAAATGCAAATACAGCCGTTACTATGGTTCTGGAATTGCTGGAACTGGAACAAGAGCGTCAGCTGCATTGAAACCGCCACGGGCTTTGTGCTGACTTGCGTTCTGGCACCCGTTTGATACTCAAAAGGGGTCTTTACAAGTATCAGTCTCATGCCATTCCGACCGTCCCGCGCTCAGTTGAACACTTTTGGCATCGCTGCCATCGGCGCGGCGATGTTTTGGAGCCTCGGTCTCCCGCTACCTTTCCTCTTTGGCCCCATGGCGGCTTGCCTGCTCACGGCGCTCTTTGGCGCGAAACTCAGCGGATTTGGGCAAGTCGGAGACGCAGCCCGCACGATCCTGGGCGTGACCATTGGCTGTTCGATCACCCCTGATGTGGTGCATGAACTGCCGCGCATGGCAGGCTCGGTCGCGCTGATCCCGCTCTATATCATCCTGATCGGAGTCATCGGCGTTCCGTTCTTTCGTTATGTCTGTAAGTTTGACTATCCTACGGCCTATTATGCCTCCATGCCGGGCGGGCTACAGGACATGATCCTTTTCGGAGAAGAGGCCGGCGGCAATGTGCGTGTGCTGTCTCTGATCCATGCCACCCGTGTTCTGGTGATCGTGATCGCCGCTCCGATCATCTTAACGCAAGTCTACAACACACCCCTGACCAACCCGATCGGACAGCCTGCCCGAGACCTGCCTTTGCATGAAATGGGCCTTATGGTGTTTGCCGCTTGGGCGGGCTGGAAAGGCGGCGAGCGCATCGGACTGTTCGGCGCCTCGATCCTCGGCCCCTTGATCCTCGCTGCAGCCCTGTCCCTTGGAGGGTTCATACATTCACGTCCTCCTGCCGAGGCAATCCTAGCTGCGCAGTTCTTTTTGGGCGCAATCGTGGGTGCGAAATATGTGGGGGTGACACTCGGAGAATTGCGCCGAGTGGTCCTGGCTGGTATGGCGTTCATGCTGGTGCTGACCCTGCTGGCGGCTGCTTTTGCGCAGGTGGTGACAGCTCTGGGTCTTTCGGCCCCGGTCAATGCACTCTTGGCGTTTGCGCCCGGTGGCCAAGCCGAATTGACCATCCTGACAATCATCGCAGGTGGCGACCTCAGTTACGTCATCACCCACCATATCACCCGGATCATAGTGGTGATCATCGGCGCACCCATCGCCGCACGACTGCTGTGGAACCGACCGGATAGGTCCTAAAGCTCGTGCGCCCAAGGCGGGTTTGCGCCCGCACGAGACACGGTGACCGCTGCAACTTTGGCACCATGTGCAAGCACTTCTTGCATCTGCGCAGGGGCAATCCCTTGCGCGGCGAGTTTCGACAAAAGCCCCATCTGAGACAGTTTGGCCAGAACGCCCGCGTTAAAGGTATCCCCTGCACCAACCGTATCTACGACCTCGGCGCGCTCGGATGGCACAGAGACCTGCGTTCCATCCGCAAGAAACGCTGTCGCGCCCTCTTTGCCACGGGTGACGACCACGACCTTTGGCCCCATGGCCTGCATTCCCGCGGCCTGCGCCTCAATCCCGCTGTGCTCGGGCAGTATCCAGTCCAGATCCTCATCGGACACTTTGACAATATCCGCACAGGCTAGCATCCGAGACAAACGCGCCCGGTATCTTGCTTCGTCTTGAATAAAACCGGGTCGAATGTTTGGATCCATCATCACCAAGCGACCAGCCGCCTCGGCCTCGCACAAAGCCGCATAGGCGTCAGCGCCCGGTTCACAGGCAAGGCTGATCCCGCCGAAAAACAGCGCTTTCACGTCCTGCGGCACGCTGGCGAAATCTTCATAGCGTAACATCCGGCCAGCAGAGGCTTCGTCATAAAACTGATAGCGCGCATGCCCGTCCACGAGTTTCACAAAAGCCAAAGTCGTCGGGCGGTCGCTGTGCACAACCATCGAAGTCCCGACGCCACTCGCGCTGAGCCCATCGATGAGTTGCTGCCCGAATAGATCTAAAGACAAGCCTGTTGCCATCGACACATCTTGGCCAAGCCGACCCAAAGCAATCGCTGTATTAAAGATCGCCCCGCCCGCATGCGGAACAAACCCTTCGCCCCCTTCGGTTGGGGCAGGGATCATGTCGATTAGGGCTTCACCGCAACACAGGATCATAGCAACCTCGATATTCACCAAACTTTAGCGCTAACATGAGCGCCTTCACCCCGTATACACAAGAAAAAAGGCAGGTCAAACGCCTGCCTTTCCTTGATGACTTTCAACAACGTCAGAAACTCTTGCGATATCCGAAAAACACGCCGGATTCTTCTTTGCCCGCCTGATGCCCACGGTTCATCGCATGCACCAAAGACAGCATCACATCCGTGTCGCGTTGCACCTCTATTTCGTAGTCCAACGCAATCTGCATCTCGCGCTTTGCGGGTGACAGATCCACGGCAAAGGTTTGAAGCTGATAGGTGCCGCCAGAATTGGTCGCGAGGGTCAGGTTCGTCGAACCCGATGTAATCGCAAATGGCTGGCGCAACGACAGCTTGAGCCGGTCTTTGCGGTCAAAAACCTGCGCCTGCGTATAAGTGACCTCGCTGCTGTTCATGAAGATCGAGCTGGTGTTCCCACGTCCGGCAGAGGTTGCCATAACAGCGCTCACCTGCAGCGCAGAGTTTTCAGACAGCGCCGACGTCATCGCCAGACCCAGAGAGGCCAAATCCTGCCCGTCCTGGTTCTGCCACATGGGCAACAGCGCGCCATTGTCAGACCCGATGCCCGCCTGCCAGTCGATATGGCCAAAAGATGTGGTGTGGCGTTGCCCAACCGAGAAGCCCGCGGTCTCAAACGCACCTGAGGTATTCGGCATATAGGCTGCCACATAGAGATCCCCGAAAGAGTTCTGCAGCGTCGGGTCGCGGTCAAACAGCGCCGTCGAGAGGTGCCGGTCATTGGTGGTATACCCGTGCAAACTTGCCGATTGCTCTGTGAAGAATTGATTGGGCTTTGTGGCTTGCACGAGGTCAGAGGCATCGATCGTAAAGGCTCCGGCGAAGGAGTCGACCGCCAGAAGATCCACATTCACTAGCGCGTCGCGCACCGCAGCGCCCGCTGCGGTCCCGGACATCACCAGAGGTTGACGCGCATCTATCGCGGTTCCGTTCGCTGAATTCACTGTGATTGTGCCAATCGGCAATAACGCAGCTGCTATATCCAAGAAACCGTGACCATATTCGTTGCTAACTGCGCTTTGGTACCCATCGGCCAAAGTCACAACCTGATCTGTTGTAAACCCCGTGAAACTATTGTCCGCCGTGGCGAACAGGCGAAGCCGAAGTTGGTGCGGGGTCAACGCTGGAAAAGCTTCTGCCAAGAGGGCCAAGGCCCCGGACACGACAGGAGCCGCATATGACGTTCCTGTACCAAAGTCATAATCCGTATTTGAAACGCTTGTAGCTCCATGCGACCAAGTTCCATCGGCTGTAATGCACCAAGCGGCCGCTCCTAAACAGGCAGACGAGACCCTTTCGACAGAGGTCACGTCGTCATTTGTCATTGTGGGGATTGCGTTGACGACTGCGATCCACCCGTCCTGAAGTGCCGGCACGAGAATAGGTAGCCCACCCATCAAATCAGTTTGGGTTTCACCATGTGTGTTGGAAAGCGCGAAGACGACGTTTCCATATGCCGCATAGTCTTGAAACGCATCGATAAGTTGCTGGCCTGCTGCTCCAGTGAAGATCGCGTTATAATCTGAGGTTGTCGCGTATCGATTGTTGAAACCCCAAGAGTTGTTCCAAGCAACAGCGCGTTTGCTCAGCGCGGCCGTCCCAACATTTGTGATAGATTGATACGTGCTGGTGTCGCCAATAATCAAATTCGCGCTCGGTGCGATACCGATCATCGAACCAGAGTTACCGGTGATCACCGACGCCACAAAAGTACCATGTGTGTCTACATTGGCACTTTGATTTTCGTTCAAAGAATCTGAGATCGCCTCATGCGTCGTTAAGAAACCTGAATCTGCTATGGCCACCAGCTGTCCAGTTCCGGACAATCCGGCAGCATGGGCGAAATGGGCACCCGAATGGCGAATTGGGTCGCCGTTAAGGCGCACATCAATTCCCGCATCAAACACTCGGTTTCCGTTGATGTCTGAATAGTAGCTCCCATTGGCAACTTGGTTGGCATAGCGACTGGTGGCCAATAGATTAGTTGCCGCGGTTTGATAGGCCGACCAACTTTGTACGAAGAAGCTCGAAAAAATCGTGTTGGCTGTCGAAGTTCCACCGGTGCCCCCACCAGTCCCGCTCCCACTGTCGCCGCCCCCGCAAGCGCCGAGTGCGATTGCCATCGGAGCGAGCAGTGCAAATTTAGAAAAATTTGTCATTCAAAGTGCTTTCGTTACTGCCTCAGTCGAAGTGGTGCTTTAGATTTTTTTGCCAATTGGTAAAAACCCCAGTCACTTTTTGCCTGTGTGGATTAAGTGGGAATTTCGCTACCTTACTTCGTTGCTCTATGCCATCGTGCCATATGAGCAACCCTTTTGTTAAGATTCACACTCATGACTAGAATTCGCCAACTCCAGCTCGCGCTTTTGGGGCCAGTCCCATGAAATCCCTGCCCCACCTTTCCTTCCTACGCTCGTTCGAGGCCGCCGCTCGACACCTGAGTTTCACCTCAGCCGCAGACGAGTTGAACTGTACGCAAGCCGCGGTCAGCAACCATGTCCGCAGCCTCGAAGACTATCTCGGACGTCCTCTGTTTGTGCGCCACGCGCGCTCACTAACTCTGACGGATGTGGGACAGGGGTATTTGCCGTCTGTGCAGCGCGCCCTGCAGGATATCGACACCGCGACGGCCTCTTTGATCACCAAAAACAGCACGCGGGCGGTGACCGTGTCCTGCCCTGTCAGCCTGACCGAACATTGGATGCCTCAGGTCATGGCGGGGTTTCATGCGCAACACCCAAAGATCGAGCTGGCACTTAACAGCACGGTCTGGGCGGACCTGCAGGAAAACGCGAGCGACATCACCATCACCATCGCCCATAAGGACGATGTTGGCGCGCATGATCTGAAACTGTGGGACGAGAAACTGGTGCTGGTCGCAGCTCCGGACTATGCCGAAATCACAGCAGAAACTCTGGCGCAGGAACGCGCGATCCACATACTGGGTAGGCCTGAATACTGGGACGCCATTTGCACGGCTCTTGGAATGCAAAAAACGCGTATTCCCGTGGGATTTCAATGCAACTCCACCACTGCTGCGCTGGAACTTGCGGCAGCAGGGGCTGGCGTCGTCGTGGCGCCAAAGTCCTTAGCGATGAAATTCCTGAACCGCGGCGATTTGATCGAGCCGTTAACCGTCGATTGCCCCAGTCCATGGACCTATTACGCCACCTTCAAAGACCGCATGACGCCATCAGCCGAGTTGTTCAAAGACTGGCTGATGACCTGCGCGGCCGAGGCTAAGATCTGAGCCGCGCACCTTTCGGATCAAAGGCAGGTTCCGCCAGAATGCGTGCTTTGTGCGGAAGGCCAAGGATCATCACCTCGACTTCATCACCCGGACCGGCAACCTCTGGATTGGCAAAGCCAACCGCCAGAGATTTCCCGACCGTATACCCATAGGCCCCCGAGGTAACCCGCCCAACCGAGCGCCCGTCTGGCGTGAAAATCGTCTCGCCGCCGGCTGCGTCTGCATTGTGCGGCGTTTCGATTTCGAAATAGCTGAGCACCTCGCGCGGAGCCGTGTCTTTGACCGCGAGATAGGCATCCTTATGCAAAAAGTCCTTGTCGAGCTTGACCAACCCGTCAAAGCCCACCTCATGCGCCCAATATTCCTGCGAATATTCACGAGACCAGCTGCCATAGCCCTTTTCGATTCTGAGCGAGCCTAAGGCACGGCCGCCGACAGGGCCTCCGTCAAACTCCTTTGCGGCATCGATTAAGGCGGAATAGAGCCTGATCTGATCACTTTCGGCGCAATGCAACTCCCAGCCGAGATCTCCGGTAAAGGACACGCGGATCGCCAAACATGTGACGCCCGCCACCTCGATGGTCTGAGACCGCATGAAGCGGAAAGCCTCGTTTGACAGATCCGCATTGGTCATCCGCTGCAACATGGCGCGCGATTTTGGACCGGCGATATTGAACCCTGCGATGCGGTTGGTGGCGATCTCAAACGTGGTGCCTTCGGGCAGATCGACCATCTGGAAGAACCGCTGGTGATAGCGTTCGCCAAGACCCGAGCCGACCATCATGTATTCCTCATCCGCGACCTTGGTGATGGTGAAATCTCCACAAACCCCGCCGCGCACGGAAATCATTGGCGTCAGACAAGAGCGTCCCACTTCGGTCGGGATCTTGTTGGCCATGAGCTTATCAAGCCACTCGAACGCCCCCGGCCCCTTGATCACGTAATTGGCGAAGTTCGAGATATCGATGACGCCGACATTGTTGCGCAACATCTCGCACTCGCGACCCACCGGTTCCCACCAGTTCTGGCGGGTGAAGCTATTGGTATCGGTCACGCCCGGTTTGTCGGCAAACCAAAGGGGATGCTCCCAGCCACAGTTCAGCCCAAAGACCGCACCCATCTCGCGCTGCATCTCGTAAGCGGGGCGCAGGCGCGCCGGACGGCCCGCGCTGCGTTCCTCGTTGGGGAAGTGGATCGCAAAGCGGTTGGCATATTGGTCTTCGACCCGCGCCTTGGTGAATTTCGCATCCGCCCAATCCCCAAAGCGCGCCAGATCCCAAGCAAACATATCGTATTGCGGCTCGCCATCGATCATCCATTGCGCGGCGAGCAAACCAAGCCCTCCCGACTGGCTAAAGCCCGGAATAATTCCACCCACAAGGAAGTAATTCTTAAGTTCCGGCACAGGCCCCCAAAGCGCACTTGAATCAGGGCTCCAGATCATCGGCCCGTTGATCACGCGTTTAACGCCTGCGGTTTCGGCACAGGGCACCCGTTCAACCGCGCGCATAACGTTCTCCATGATCCGGTCGAGATCATCGGGGAAAAGGTCATGGGCAAAGTCCAAAGGCGTGCCCTCTTCGGCCCAGAACCGCATGTCCTTCTCGTAGGCACCGATCAGGAACCCGTTGCCCTCTTGGCGGAAGTAATACTCGCCATCGCGGTCGGCAATCGAGGGCAGACGACGTCCAATGGCCGCGACCTCATCGATGGTTTCCGTGACAAAATACTGATGCTCTGTCGGCTGCAGCGGCAGTGTCAGCCCTGCCATCGCCGCCACTTCGCGCCCCCAGAGCCCCGCTGCATTCACCACCCATTGCGTGTGAATATCTCCCTTCTCTGTGCGCACGATCCAAGAGCCATCGGGCTGTTGATCCGTGCCAATCACGGGACAGAACCGCTCAATCGTGGCCCCCAACGCGCGCGCACCTGCGGCATAGGCATGGGTCACACCAGATGGGTCGACATTGCCGCCCTCAGGTTCGAACATAATGCAACGCACATCGTCAAACTGCGCCAGCGGATGCAGCTCCTTCGCCTTCTCGCGGCTGACCTCATAGAAATTCAGACCATAGTATTTCGCTTTGGCCTCTTGCAGCCGCAACTGATGTTCGCGCTCTTGCGTTTGCGCCAGATACAGAGACCCCGGCTGAAACACGCCACAGCCCTGCCCGGTCTCTTTTTCGAGCTGCTTATAGAGGTTCATCGTATAGTGCTGAATGCGCGTTATATTGTTGTTGTCATGCAGCCCATGGATCCCCGCCGCCGCGTGCCAGGTCGAGCCTGACGTCAGCTCATCGCGTTCGAGCAGAACCACATCTGTCCAACCGAGTTTCGCCAAGTGATAGAGGATGGAACAGCCCACCAGACCGCCGCCGATGACCACTGCTTGTGCATGGGTTTTCATGTCATGAATCCTAAAACGCGTTTCTTGCAGCAAACCTACGCGCGATCCTGTGCCAAGACACACAAAATAACTTACCCCTATGCCCTTTAATTTTCCTATTCACCGATGCGTCACGCGGCGATTACACTTTGCAGATATTGGGGTGAAAACAGCGAGGACAGCCCTATGTCACAGTCGATCTATGACCTGCCCGGCCGCTTTTGGCGCGGTAATCTGCATACGCATTCCAACCTGTCAGACGGGGCTTTGGATCCGGCCGAAGTCTGTCGCCGATACAAGGCCGAGGGCTATGATTTTCTGGCGCTGACGGATCACTTTGTCGGCGAATATGGCTATCCGATTGCGGATACAAAGCCGTTCCGAGACGAGGATTTCACCACGATCCTTGGCGCTGAACTCCACTCAGGCGCCATGGAAAACGGAGAGCTCTGGCACATCCTCGCCGTTGGCCTACCCGAAGATTTCGCACCATCCCATTCGCCGAGCTTCCATCCGGTCGAGGGTCAGGAAACCGGCCCCGAGCTAGCCAAACGGGCCTGGGACGCCGGTGCCTATGTCGCCATTGCCCATCCCGAATGGGGCGGCATGACCTTCGCCGACGCCGACAGCATCAAACACGCGCATGCGGTCGAGATCTATAACCACACCTGCGGTGTCGAATGCGATCGCGCGCATGGGCACTACATGCTGGACCAGCTTTTGACGGCAGGACGGCGGTTGGACCTCTGCGCGACTGACGACGCCCATTTCAGCGAGCCCGACAGTTTCGGCGGCTGGGTCATGGTTAAGGCCGAAGAGAACACACCCAAAGCCCTCTTGGCCGCGTTGAAAGCCGGGCAGTATTATTCGTCCACAGGCCCAGAGCTAAAGGGTGTTACATGGGAGGACGACCGCGTTGTGGTTCAATCCACCGCCGTCAAAGCCGTGATGGTTCAAGGCAAGGGCTCGCGGTCCGCCTGCGTCTACGGCGCGGGAATGACCCGGACGGAAGTTCCTTTGGACAAGCTTAAAAACTCTCCGTTCATGCGCGTAACGATTGTGGACGCAGCAGGCAACCGAGCGTGGTCTAACCCAGTCTATCGTTAACGCGTGAGAACCGGCGGCGTTTCAAACCCGTTGCGCCAGACCACATAGGCCATGATCGGGCTGTCTTCGGTATCCAACGCATGCGGCTGGTTTGAGGCATGTTCGCAGGCATCGCCGGTCTTGAGCCACTCATCCGGCATGCCCTTGCGCATGAAGCGCCCCTCACCGCCAATCACGCGGTACATCTCTTCGCCGGGGTGATGGTGCCAAGGGTAATGCAAATGGGGCGGCATATAGACAACCCATGCTGCCATTTGATCGCTATGAAACGCACCGCCCTCGCCGATCAGACAGTAACAGCCAAAACGGTTCATGAAGTCATCGCCGATGTCCGTGCCTTTGTAGGTCTCACGCCATTTCGCCAGAGGGCCTGCGTCGATGAAAGCGCGTCTGATCGGCGTTTCAGGGTCTGCAAACCCTGTTTCTTCGATCAGCAAATCATGCGGCGGGATGTGGAAATACGACACCTCCTGAGGAGTTACGTCGTCGGGAAACGGACAGAACTCCGTCAGGGCCTCATCCGCCTCATGCATTGCTTTCGCTTCGGCCAAAAGCCGATCCCAAACCTCGCGCGCCATCTTGCTCCTCCCAAAGAGACACCACGTTGATTGAGGGATGTTGAGGGCGATTGGCCGCGCGCTCTAAAAAACGCGCGACAGAGACTTGTTTGTCAGCGACCTATGCGCCGCGCGGGTCACGCGTGACTGAGGCGGGCGCGAAATCGCGGCCGTCGAATGTCACGTCGTGCGCTGCGTAGTTGAACCAAAAGGTTTCAGTCGCGGTATCGCGGCGGCGCAAACCCTCGGGCAGGTCGATGACCTCAAGCCCAGCCTGCGCACAAAGGGGCGTCAAAATAGTCTTCCACCCTTCTGCATCTGGCCACCCCGCAAGGTAGTGCATGCCGCCTTGGGACATCACCGCAGCGGTTCCATCTTGAGCGGTCAGCGTGACTGTTGCCGCCCCTGTCAGTATCTCGCGATAGCCCATGAAAGCCCCGCTCAACGACAAAGTTTCCGGAGAGTCAGGCCGCAGGGACTCGACCCGATCCACGGTCACATCCAAGCCCGGCAAGGCCGGCGGCAGAGGCACTGGGATCGTCATATCCTGATCTCGCGCGCCAGAACGCGGGCCGATCAAAACCTGCGCATTCTGCTGGGATAGAGCCTGTTTTAGGTCCTCAGACATATGCATCAAACCCGGCGCGAGGATCAGGTCGTATCCTGTGAAATCGCGTGTCTCGGGACGTAGAATATCAATCGAAAGCCCCAGTTTGCGCAGCGCTTTATAGGCGTCAAACACCAGTCCGAAATAGCTGAGCCCAGCCCCATGGGGCTGCACCGCCCAAGCGGCATCTGCATCATAGTCAAAGATCAAACCGACCCGCGCCTGCGCGGGTTGCACCTCTGGCGCGTCTGTCAACTCGTCGCGCATTTGGCGCACGTCGCGCATTGCTTGCGCTTCCTCGCTATCGGGACGCAAGAGACCCGCGTGCATCTGTTCCTGCGCCATAGGCGCCTGCCGCCAGCGGAAATAACAGACCGCCTCGGCCCCATGGGCAAAGGCTTCCCACGACCAGAGCCGCACCATCCCGTCCAGAGGCGCTGGGTTGTATGGTGCCCAATTCACCGGACCGGGCTGTTGCTCCATCACCCACCAGCGCCCTCTGCCAACAGCGCGATAGAGATCATGATGAAAGGCCTGAAAATCCGGATCCCCTTGGCGCGCGAAGGCCTTTTGGTGCGCCGCATCCGCGCCCACGCGATCCTCAAGGAAGCCCATAGGATAGCTATCCCAGCTCGCAATCTCGAGGTCATCGCCAACCTTATAGTGGTCAAAATCCGTGATCCGACCCATGTAGTTATGCGCGATCGGCGCATCGGAGTGCTGTTTGATGATCTCGACCTGCAGGCGGTTGAAGGCCACGACCTGATCCGACGTATACCGCCGAAAGGCCAGCGAATGAGCTGGATTAGGCTCTGTTACGGTCAGATTGGGCAGGGCGATCTGGTCAAAGCGGTTATACTCCATCGACCAAAACACATTGCCCCAGGCTTTGTTCAGAGCCTCAACGGATCCGTAGCGCGCGGCACACCAGCCCTGAAACCCGACACGCGCCGCATCGGAATAGGAAATCGTCGTGTCGTGGCAGCCATATTCATTGTCCGTCTGCCACGCCGCCACATGCGGGTTCGCGCCATATCGCTCGGCCAAAAGCCCCACGATCCGCGCGCATTCGTCTCGATAGCCAAGGTGGGAAAAACAATAGTGCCGCCGAGACCCAAACCCACGCGGTTTGCCATAGACATCCAGCGCAATCATGACGGGATGCTTGTCCACCATCCACCGCGGTGGCGTCGCGGTCGGTGTGCCCAACACCACTTTCAGCCCAGCCGATCCAAGCACCTCGATCGCCTGATCAAGCCAATCAAACCGCAGATCCCCCGGCGTCGGTTCCAGCCGAGACCAGGCGAATTCGCCGATCCGAACCCAGGTCAGCCCCGCCTCGACCATGCGCCGTGCGTCCTCGGGCCAGATCTCTGGCTCCCAATGTTCGGGATAATAACAGGTGCCTAATGTGCGTTTCATGTGGTGCTCACAAAATGACCCGATGTTCGGCTTGGCCCGTGACATCGGTGAATGTGTATGAATAGGTGCGCCCTTCGGCCTCTCCGTCAAGCCCGTCGGCGGCCGAGGTAGCAAAGAGCGTTTTCAGATCTGCGCCGCCAAAGGCCGGGCAACTGATCTGTTCGGCGGCGAAACTGACGGTCTGTTTGAGCGTGCCGTCCGTGCCATAGCACGCCACACGGTTCGCGCCCCATTGCGCGTTCCATAGGTTACCGCCCTCGTCCACGACCGCGCCGTCTGGGTTCACGTCGGCCTCATTGAGGTCCACGAAAACTGTCGGTTGCCCAACGGGCCAACCCTCGGCATCGAGCTTTTGCGCCATGATCTGGCGGGTCGGCGTATCGCAGAAATAGGCGGTGTCACCTGACGGCGCGAAGCAAATCGCGTTGCTGATCGAGATGTCGCCATACAGCTTGCGCAGCTCACCGCGATAGTAGCGATAGATCGCCCCAGCGCCCGGCTCCAGATTGATGCCCATGGTGCCGATCCAAAAGCCGCCTTGCGGGTCTGCGCGGCCGTCGTTGGAGCGGGTCACCAGATTGTCTGCCTCAAGCGCCACAACCAAATCGCGTTCGCCTGTCGCAATATCAAACCGATAGAGCCCGCTTTCCGAGGCCATCAGGAGTGTATCCTGATCCACCCAGCCCGCTGCGGAAACGTATTCGTCAAACTGCCATTCCAGCGGTTTGCCGCCAGCACGGCTCATCAGCTTGCGGCCCAGAATGTCGAACCAGAAAAGCTGCTGGCGTTCAGGATGCCACAACGGCCCCTCTCCCAGCGTGCAGGCCCGACGGTCAAAGACAGTCGTCATGCCAACGCCTCGTCATAGGCGGTCACAATGGCGTCTGCCTTCGCGCGCACCTCGGCAGGCGTATCTCCGGGCTTGAAAATCGCGGAGCCGATGCCGAAACCCGTTGCTCCTGCCGCAACCCACTCCTTGAAGTTGCCCGGGTTCGCGCCACCGACAGCATAGGCTTCGGTGCCTTTAGGCAGAACGGCGCGCACGGCCTTCAGGCCCGCTGGTCCGATCATGTCGCCGGGGAAGAACTTCAACCCGTCTGCGCCTGTGCGCAGAGCCGTAAAACACTCGGTCGGGGTCATCACACCGGGGTAACTTTGCAAGCCAAGCGCCTTGGTGTGGGCGATGACCTCGGGATTGCAATCAGGTGAGACGATCAGACGCCCGCCAGCCGCATTGACCCTGTCAACATCTGCAACCGACAATACGGTCCCTGCCCCGATCAACGCACGATCCCCCATGGCATCCACAATCCGAGCGATACTGTCAAAAGGCTCGGGCGAGTTCAGCGGCACTTCGATCCGGTCGATACCCGCCGCGAGAATTTCCTCGCAGATCGCGACCGCGTCCTGCGGCAAAACCCCACGCAAAATGGCGATGATATTGCGGCTCATGGCGTGTCCTTTATCGATTGGTAAGCGGCCCATTGGCCCGCAACGGTCAGATCAGAGGCATCATGGACCCGCGATGGGCAACCCTGTGCCTCAAGCGCGTCTTTATAGAGCCCACAGAGCGCGGGATCTCCGATCAGCGCCACATCCATGCCCAGCCAATAGGGGCGGGATGCAGCCAGTTCTAGACCCAAGAGGTAGCCCGACAAACGCCCACGGGCGACCTCTTCGGGCATATCCACCAGCAGTGTTTCGGCGCGGATTGAAAAGAGTTTGCTCGCGACGGCCTGAGGGCGGCTCATCGCGTCGCTGACGGCCTCATTAAAGGTCGCGATGTCCATGGCATCGGCCCCGACAGAGTGACGCAGCACCGACTGGGTCGAAAGCAGCGAGAACATCTCGCCGGTCATGAAGGTCTGAAAGCTGACGATTTCTTCGGCACTGATGCGCACCCATTTGGTGTGGGTGCCCGGCAGGCAAAGAACGCCGTCAAATTTTGGGAACTTGGACAGGAAACCGGCAATCTGAGTTTCCTCACCTCGCATCACATCTGCGGGCTTGGCCTGACTCACACCGGGCAAAATCCAGACCGACAGCCGCGGGTCCGAGGTCGCCACTTGCATTGCCTGTTCCATACCCGCGGCCTTGCAGGGCGCAGAGACATATGGAGCCTCTTGCCAGCCCTGCCGCGCACCGACCATGCCGCTGCAAATGACGGGCAGCACGGCGACATCCGATAGAAGATCACAGATCAGATCGACCAGTACCGGCTCAAATTCATCCGGCGAAAGCTGACCCATACCTTTTTCAGAGGCACGCTGGTCCAGAACATAGCCCGCCTCATCCAATACCGCAGCACGCAGATTGGTTGTGCCCCAATCCACCGCCACCAAAGCAGCATTTTGAAATGTCATCCTGTCACCACCACTCCGCCGTCGACGACCATCGCTTGTCCGGTCATCATTTTGCTGGCTTCGCTGGCAAGGAACAAGGTCGCGCCGACGATATCTTCGGGCGCGAGCGTGTCTTTCAGGCATTGCCGCGCCAGATGCGCTTCAAGAGCCTCTGGCGTGACCCACATCTCTTTTTGCTTGTCCGTCAGCACCCAGCCCGGAGCAATCGCGTTGACGCGGATCTTGTCGGGTCCGAACTCGCGCGCAAGGCTCCGGGTCATGCCGTTGATGCCGGAATTCGCGGTTGTATAGAGCGGATAGCCCGCGTTCCCCATCATATAGGAAATCGAGCTGAAATTGATGATCGAGCCGCCGCCCTTCGCCTTCATCCCCTCGGCCACGGCTTGGCATGCAAAGAAATAGGCTTTGAGGTTGATCGCCATCATCCAGTCGTAGAATTCCTCGTCGACCTCGCCAGCCTCATGACGTTTGTCATTGGCTGCGTTGTTGACCAGAACGTCGATATCGCCATGGGCTTCGGCTGATTGCGCGATGGCTGCCTTAAGCGCCTGAATGTCGGTGATGTCGCATTGGATGAACAGTGGACGTGTGCCGTGCTTTGCTTCCATCTCGTCACAAAACGCGGTGGAATCGGACCGCTGCACAAAGGCAACCTGCGCGCCTTGCGCCAGCAAGCCTTCGGTCAGAAACGCCCCGATGCCAGAGCCCCCGCCGGTGATGAACACCGACTTGCCCCTAAGGTCTTGATATGTGGCTGTCATCAGTGGCTCTCGCGTGTGACGGGGCGGGTGTCTTTGCCCACGAGGAAATCTAGGTCTGCGCCTTTGTCGGCTTGCAGAACGTGGTCGATATACATCTTGGCATAGCCGCGGGTGTAATGCGGAGGCTCAGGCTCCCACGCGGCGCGGCGGGCCTCCAGTTCGGCCTCATCGACCAGCAATTCAAGCTCTCCCCTAGAGGCAGACACGCGAATGCGGTCGCCGGTTTTCACCAAAGCCAGCGTACCGCCAGCGTTGGCCTCAGGGCTGACATGCAGGATCACTGTGCCGTAAGCCGTGCCCGACATGCGCGCGTCGCTGACGCGGATCATATCGCGGACCCCTTGCTTCACCAACTTGCCGGGGATCGGCATATTGCCCACCTCAGGCATGCCCGGATAGCCCTTGGGACCACAGCCTTTCAGCACCAGAATGGTGTCGGGCATCACGGGCAGGTCTTCGTTGTCGATATTGGCTTTCAGATCCTCGATGCTTTCAAACACATAGGCTTCGGCCTCGTGTTCCAAAAGCGCATCCGTGGCCGCCGATGGCTTTACAATCGCCCCATTCGGCGCGAGGTTGCCACGCAAGACGCGCAGGCCCGCTGCCGGTTTCAACGGATTCTCCATCGAGCGGATCACGTCGTCATTGTAGCACTCCGCCCCATCCGCATAGACCGAGATATCGCCCCCAAGACAGGTCGTCGCCGACCGCAAACGATCCCCAAGCTCTTTCAGAACCACAGGCACACCGCCCGCATAACAGAAATCTTCCATCAAATATTTGCCGGATGGCATGCAGTTCACGAGCAATGGGATTTCTCCACCCAGCTCGAAATCTTTGAGGCTGAGGTCGACCCCCACACGCCCCGCCAGAGCCAGCAAATGCACGACGGCATTGGTAGAGCCACCCACGGCGGCGTTAGTCATGATCGCGTTTTCAAAGGACTCTTTGGTGAGGATGTCCGAGGGCTTCAGATCCTCTTCGACCATTTCAACGATCCGCTTGCCGGTCATATGCGCCAGCGCCATGCGGCGGGCGTCAACGGCGGGTAGAGCCGCATTGGTCGGCAGGGACATCCCCATCGCCTCGACCAAAGACGCCATGGTCGACGCCGTGCCCATTGTCATACACACGCCTTTCGACCGGCTCATGCCAGATTCCGCATTCATGAAATCCTGCAGGGTCATCTCGCCTGCACGCACCTGTTCAGAGAATTTCCAAACATCGGTGCCAGAGCCGATATCCTGCCCCTTCCACTTGCCGTTCAGCATTGGGCCAGAGGACACAACAATCGACGGCAAATCCACTGACGCCGCGCCCATCAGCTGACCCGGCGTGGTCTTGTCACAGCCGCCAAGCAGCACGACACCATCCATACCATAAGCGCGGATCGACTCTTCGACGTCCATCGCCAGAAGGTTGCGGAACAGCATCGCGGTCGGCTTCATCTGGGTCTCACCCAGAGACATCACCGGGAACTCAACGGGAAAACCGCCAGCCTCCCAAACGCCGCGCTTCACGCCTTCGGCCAGATCGCGCAGACCCGAGTTACAGGGCGTCAATTCAGACCACGTGTTACAGATCCCAATCACGGGTCGCCCGTCAAAGACATGATCCGGAAAGCCCTGGTTCTTCATCCACGACCGGTGAATGAACCCGTCCTTGTCGAGCTTACCATACCAACCGCGATTGCGTTTTTCGTTTGTCATTTTTGTCTTTCTATGCGGCTTTGGCCGGGCGGCACCATGCTGGCAGCCAATCCCCATGGGCTGCCAAAAGATCATCCACCATGGACCGGATCTGGCGAAGGTCCAGTTCGGCAGCGGTGTGCGGATCCATCATGGCAGCGTGATAGATATGTTCCGGGTTTTCTTCAACGAGCGCTTTGACCGTGAGTTCCTGCACATTGATCTGAGTGCGCATCAGGGCAACCAGCTGCGGCGGGATATCCGTTACGACACTTGGTTGCACGCCGTTGCTGTCCACCAGACAGGGCGTTTCCACGGCAGCACCCATCGGCAACTGCGGGATCTGACCCGTGTTGGGCAGGTTGCCATAGGCCACATAAGGCGTATCCGTGACGATCGCGTTCATCAGGTCTGCCGCGAATTCGTGGCTGCGTTTGACTTCAATCGTGCCAGCGGCTTTCAGAGCCTCGGCCTGTTGTTTCCAATCCGCGATCTGCTCTTCGCAGCGGGTCGGATATTCGTCCAGCGGGATGCCAAACTGGGAAATCAGATCCTCGCGGCCTTCTTTGATGAACCACGGCACATATTCCGCCAGATGTTCTGAGCTTTCGGTACAGAAATACCCCAGATGATCCATCACTTCATAGCGCACCTTGTTCGGGCATCGCGGCATCAAAAGGGGTCCCTTTGGAAGGGACCCGCTGCGATACCCCGCGCGGAGTGCTGGGTAGAGGTCGCGCATCCCTTCACCCTCCACCTGCTCCAGGCGCAGGAAAAATGCCACGTGATTGACGCCCGCCACTTTGTAGCGGATGTCGCCTTTCGGGATATCCAGGTCATGCGCCAGCTCTTCGACTGTGTTTTGCACCGAATGGCACAGACCGACCTGTTTGATATCAGGGAAACGCTCGGCCAGACCCCAAGTGTTGATCGCCATCGGGTTGACGTACTGCAACAGCGTCGCGTTCGGGCAGCAGGCGCGCATATCGGCGGCCACGTCCCACAGTACAGGCACAGTCCGCAGCCCGCGCATGATGCCGCCTACCCCAAGCGTGTCGGCAATGGTCTGACGCAGGCCGTATTGCTTTGGAATCTCGAAATCCGTCACGGTGCAGGGCTTGTAGCCCCCGATCTGAAACGCGGTGATGACAAAATCCGCACCATCCATCGCCGCACGGCGATCGGAATGAGACGACACAGTCGCCCCGGCACCGGTGGACTCAATCATCTTGCGCACCACCATCTCGCTTTCCGCAAGGCGCACGGGATCGATGTCCATCAGCGCAAAGTGGCTATCGGCCAAAGCAGGCGTCAAGAGAGCGTCGCCCACGATATTCTGCATGAAAATCGTGGAACCTGCTCCAATAAAGGTGATTTTCGTCATTTAACTGCTCCGAGAGTGAGGCCAGCGATAAAGTGCCTCTGCATTAGGAAGAACATGGCCACCGGCGGCAGGGCCGCAACAATGGAACCGGCGCTCATCAGGTGATAGGCGGCGCGGTATTGAGCGTTGAACGAGGTGATCCCTGCGGTCACCGGCTGGCTTTCCGCGCCTTGAGTCAAGACGACAGCCCAGAAGAAATCGTTCCAGATGAAGGTAAAGATCAGAACCGACATCGCAGCAATCGCGGGCTTCATCAGAGGCAGCACGACGAACCAAAAGATCCGCCATTCCGCGACGCCTTCGACACGGGCCGCTTCGATCAACTCGTAAGGCAGCGCACGGATAAAGTTGCGCATGAAAAGCGTGCAGAAACCGGTTTGGAAGGCGATGTGGAACAGCACGAGGCCGGTTTTGGTGTTATAAAGCCCCATGTCCAAGGTCAGGTCGCGCACTGGCACCATTAGGATCTGGAACGGCACGAAGTTGCCCGCGACAAACATAAAGAACACCCAAAGGTTTGAGCGGAACTTATAGACGCCCAGCGCAAAGCCGGTCATGGAGCTGAGGATCACACAGCCGATCACTGTGGGCACGGTGATGAACACCGAATTCAGCAAATAGCGCGGCATGTCAGAGGCAAAGAAGACCTTGCCATAGTTCTCGACCGCGTTGAACGTGCTTGGGACACTCCAGTAGTTGCCCTGCACAAAATCCGCATCTGGTTTGATCGAGAAGACAGCGACTGCCACCAAAGGCAAAAGCCACAGCACGAGGCTCATCGGCAGAAGTGTCTGATAGGTCAGCTGCCACGTACGGGAGGTTTTTTCGATAGGTGTTGGAAACATCTTAACGGCCTCCCTTTTCGTCTTGGTACATGGACCACAGGAAGTAAGCGATAAAGCAGAGCATGATCAGGAAGAGCACCACGGCAATGGCAGCCCCATATCCCATGCGGAAGCCATACTCAGAAAGCGCGACTTCGAACATGTAGAACGACAGCACGCGGCTTTCCCCGAACGGGCCACCATTGGTCATGATCGAGATCAAATCGAACGACCGCAGCGCGCCAATGATTGTCACAACGAAAGCGATGAACGTCGCAGGACGCAGCTGAGGAATGATCACATGCCACAGCATCCGGTAGCCCTTGGCCCCATCCAGACGCGCGGCCTCGATTTGCTCGGGGTCCACGGCGTTCAAGCCGGTGAGATACAGGATCATACAATAGGCGGTCTGCGGCCAGATACCTGCAGCGATAATGCCGTAGGTCACATAGCGCTCGTCGCCCAGCACGTTGATCGGATCGATGCCAAAGACACCGAGGAATTGATTTAAGAGCCCAAAGGTCGGGTCATAGAACCAGGTGAACACGAGGCCCACCACCACTTGTGAAATCACAAATGGGAAGAAAAACAGAGATTTATACAGACGGATGCCGGTCACAGTCTGGTTCAGGAAAAGCGCGATCATCAAACCGGCAGGAATCGCCAGGAGATACAGCACCAGCCAGATCAGATTGTTTCTAAGGGACGTATAGAACGCATCGTCCCAGTAAAGTTCCTCATAGTTGCGAACCCCGACATATTCCGCCTGACCAAGCCCATCCCATTCGTAAAAGGACACATTGATCGACTGAAAGATCGGAAAGATCACATAGACCAGAAAGAACAGCACACCGGGGGCAAGGAAAAGCCAAGGCGTGACGGCGATCTCATTGCGCTTGTACCAGGAACGGCGCGCTGTCGCAGGAGTGGCAGACATGAGGGATCTCCGGATTGTGTCGCTGTAAAGCGCGACGGAACTCGGGAAAACGTTCAGAAAAGGCGCGGCCAGCTTAGGCCAGCCGCGCCAATCTAGAGCTTATTTATAGATGCGCTGCGCTGCGCGATCCAGACGTGCGATGATCTTGTCCAGATTGTCTGGCTTAACCATGAACTCCTGGAAGCCTTCCATCGCAACTTTCGCCATCTCAGCAGGTGCGTCGCGGTCAAAGAACTGCGCAACACCGCCTGGGCTGTTGGAGGACAGCATCGCAAAGCCTTCTTTCAGGAACTTGTCGTCATCCACAGAGGACTTGGAGTTCACTGGAAGCTGACCCAGGTTGTCGCCGTTGTTGATCAGAGTTTGGTTCTCTGGGGAAACAACGAACTTGAGGAACGCTTTTGCCGCTTCTTTGTTCTGAGCACCCGATGGGATGTGGAACGTATCGGTTGGCGCGTCTTCGGCCAGCTCAACAGACGCGTTGATTGCTGGGAACTGGTAGAAGTCCAGTTTGCTGTCATCCAGACCGCCGTCACGCAGTGGAGATACCGCGAAGTTACCCATCAGGTATGCGGTTGCTTCACCGTTGACCATGAATGGCATCGCTTCCTGCCAGCTATACGCTGTGTGGTTGTCGATGAACGCACCCATGTCGATCAGCTTGCGCCAGTTTGCGAAGGTTTCTGCAACGCCCGCGTCGGTCCAAGGGATTTCACCAGCCGTCAGAGCCGCGTGATAGTCGTATCCGTTGGTGCGCATGTTCAGATAGTCAAACCAGCCACCTGCGGTCCAAAGGAACTTGGTGCCGATGGTGTAGCACTTACGGCCAGAGTCGATGATTTTCTGACAGTTGGCGATCTCTTCGTCGAATGTCGCTGGCTCAGCCAGGCCCAGTTCTTCGAAGATGTCCTTACGGTAGTAAACACCCCACTGGTAGTAAGTATATGGGACGCCCCACTGCTTACCGTCCAGAGTCATCGCGCCTTTGGTGGATGCCAGATCCGCCAGTTCTTCTTCTGCCCAGAGGTCAGAGATGTCTTCAAACAGGCCCGCGTCGACATATGGCTTCATACGGTTTGCCGCATACCAGTTCGCAACGTCCGGTGGGTTCGCGCTCAGGAAGTTACGGATCTGAGTTTTGTACGCTTCGCGGTCGATGACGGTCAGCTCGATGTTCAGATCTGGGTGCATCGCACCGAAACGCTCTACCATGCCTTCCATAACCGCGCGTGGCGCAGGGTTGGACATGTCAGAGAAAATAACGAGGTCGCCAGACAGTTTTGCGTGGCTTCCAGCAAAAGCAGCACCGCTCAGCGCAACACTTGCCACAACAGACGCAAGCAGCGCCTTGGATTTATGGAACATGGTTTCCTCCCCTTCTGTTCCTACTCGTAAAAGTTAGTTCCAAATAATGAAACTTAGTTTTAACTATTGAAAACTCTGCTATGGGTTAATAGGATTGTCAACAGGTTTTGCGCCCCTAAAAGGGTTCGAGACCGTGGAGGAGACAGAATGAACAAGCCGGCAAATAAAGACGGTACGGTCGGTAAGGCCTTGGAAACACTGGACCTGGTGGCAGGTCTGGGGCGTCCGGCGCGCTTTACCGAACTCCTGAGTCTCAGCCCCCATCCCAAAGCAACGCTCTACCGATTCCTGCAGACGCTGACGAATCAAGGCATGCTGACTTATGACGAGGACCGGCAGACCTATAGCCTTGGTCTGCGTCTGGTCCGCATGGCACATGCCGCTTGGAAAAGCGCGTCTTTGGCACCAGTCGCCGAGCAAATTCTGGACGAGTTGGCGCAAGAGTTGGGCGAAACCATCCACCTTGCTCAAATGGAAAACGGACAGGTTTTGTTCGTCGACAAACGCCGCGCCACCGCGCTGTTTGAGACCCTCGCGCAAACCGGTCGCGTCGCGCCCGCCCATTGCACAGGGGTCGGCAAAGCCATTCTGGCCTTTATGACGCCAGAACGCCTAGAGCGCGCGCTCAGACAACAGGCATTCGTGACGTTTACGCCTGCCTCGCACGCAAGCCGCGAAAGCCTTTTGGCCGAGTTCGACGAAATCCGCAGCGCCGGCGTCGCCTTTGACCGTGAGGAACACGAAGAGGGCATCATCTCGATCGCCGCACCGATCCTTTTGCAGAACGGCAAGGTGGTTGGATCGGTCTCAATCGCAACATCAACCAGTCGCCGTTCGCTCAGCGATCTGGAAACTTTCAAACCCGCGCTCCTGCGGGCCACGCAACACATCGGAGAAGCTGCCACGGTCTGGCAGTTCCCGTCGTAAACAGTAACAGGAGACAGGACAGCATGTCAGGTGTCGCACTTTCCAATGTCATCAAGAAGTATGGCGAAACCCAGGTCATCCACGGCGTCGATCTGACGATTGAGGACGGCGAGTTCTGTGTCTTTGTCGGCCCGTCAGGCTGCGGCAAGTCCACATTGTTGCGCATGGTTGCGGGGCTTGAGGAGACCACCTCGGGTCAGATCAATATTGGCGCGCGGGACGTCACCCACGCCGACCCCTCTGATCGCGGCGTGGCGATGGTGTTCCAGACTTATGCGCTTTATCCGCATATGTCGGTTGAGGAAAACATGGGCTTTGGCCTGCGCATGAACGGCGTGCCAAAGGACGAGATCAAAAAGAAGGTCGCCGAGGCCTCTGAAATTCTTCAACTTGATCAATATCTGAAACGCAAACCAAAGGCCCTATCGGGTGGGCAGCGCCAGCGCGTTGCCATCGGCCGCGCCATTGTCCGCGGCCCGGAGGTGTTCCTGTTTGACGAACCGCTCTCTAACCTTGATGCCGAACTCCGCGTCGACATGCGGGTTGAGATCGCGCGTCTGCACAAGGAAATCGGCGCGACCATGATCTATGTGACCCACGATCAGGTCGAGGCGATGACTCTGGCCGACAAAATCGTCGTTCTGCGCGCCGGCCACATTGAGCAGGTCGGTGCACCGATGGACTTGTTCCGCGATCCCGACAACAAGTTCGTCGCGGGCTTCATCGGCTCTCCGTCGATGAACTTCCTGAATGGCGTGGTCGAAGGCGGCAAAGTCCGCGTGCCCGCGTTGGACGGCGAAGTGTTTGAAACCTCGGTCGGCCTGCCCTCTGAAGGCAGCGAGGTTCTGGTCGGCCTGCGCCCGCAGCACCTGAGCGTCACTGAGGCGAAATCCTCGATCACTGTCGACATTTCCGAGCAGCTTGGCGGCGTCAGTTATGAATACCTGACCACCTCTACGGGCGAGCGCGTCGTTGTCGAAAGCAAAGAGGAAGAAGTTCTGAAGTCCGGCAGTACAGTTAAGGTCGCTTATAACCCTGAAAAAGTTATGTTTTTCGACGCCAAGACCGAGCTGCGCCTGCGCTGATCGCCCTAGGGTGGCACGACCCTAAAAACCCTTGCAAAACACCAGATTTCCGTCATTTCATACCAGCGATTTAGACGGGGATATGGGCGCGCCTTCTTGAAACTGCCCTCGGCAATCCCCACTTTGTATACAAATGAATACTGAAAACTGTGGGGACAGTGCATAGATGTTGCGGGGTTTTTAACGCCAGAATTCTTTCCGTTTACCGTGTCAATCGGGCTGTTCTTCGGCCTTCTGACCCTGGAATTGGTGTTCCTCATGCTGGGCGGCTCTTTGATGGGCGACGGCGGGGACGCGGATGTGTCGGTCCCTGACGGCTTTGAGGCGGATTTCGATGCGGATCTGGATTTTGACGTCGAAGCCGATCTGGCGGATCTCGACACAGATTTCGACGCGCTTGAAACAGATCTGGCGGAAACTGAACTGGAAGCAACGGCGGGTAACTTTGGCGTGCTGGCCTGGCTCGGACTGGGCAATTTGCCCGCCGCAATCTGGCTCGCGTCCATGTTCCTGAGTTTCGGCGTCATCGGGGTCGGTGTCCAAATGGCCCTAAGCGAGACCCTTGGCCTGACGCTCAATGCCGCTTTGGCCGCGGTGCCGGCCTTTTTCGGGGCGCGCTGGTTTACCAAGACCTTTGGCACGCTGTTTGCGCGGGTCATTCCCAAAGTGGAAACCGAATCCGTGTCCGAACGCCACTTGGGCCGCCGCAAAGGCGTGGTCAGCCAAGGCACCGCCGCGCGCGGCCGCCCTGCCGAAGTGCGCGTGACTGATCGCCATGGCAACACGCAATACCTGCGCGCGGAACCCTTTCGAGATGATGAGGTGATCACCCCCGGCACCGAAGTCATCGTGATGCGCCACCGTCGCGACGACGGCTATCGCATCGTTTCACTGGACACTTTTAACGACAAATAATGGAGGCACTATGCAAATCAGTTTCGGCTTTTTTCTAATCGCAGCTTTTCTCTTTTTCATCCTTTTCATCGGCCTCGTTCTGGCGCGGCTTTACAAACGCACGACCCGAGAAATCAGCCTCGTGCGCACCGGCTCTGGCGGCAAGAAAATCATCATGGACGGCGGCGTCCTCGTGATCCCTCTGCTGCATGAAGTCAGCCCGGTAAACATGAAAACCCTGCGCCTTGAGGTGCAACGGAGCCACGATGGCGCGTTGATCACCAAAGACCGCATGCGGGTGGACGTTGGCGTGGAATTCTATGTCTCTGTGTCCCCAACCGATGAAGGCATCGCTCGCGCGGCCCAAACTCTTGGTGCTCGGACATTCGATGTCGGCCAGCTTCGCGAAATGATCGAAGGTAAGCTCATTGACGGCCTGCGTGCCGTGGCGGCTCAGATGACGATGGACCAGTTGCACGAAAACCGCGCGGACTTTGTGCAAGAGGTGCAGAACACTGTGTCCGAAGACCTCACCAAAAACGGTCTGTCTCTGGAATCCGTGTCCCTGACCGCGCTTGACCAAACCCCGTTTGAGGCGCTCGACGAAAATAACGCCTTTAACGCGGTCGGTATGCGCCGCTTGGCCGAAGTTATTGCTGCCTCGAAGAAAGAGCGGGCCGCGATTGATGCAGAGGCCGATGTCGCCGTACGCCGCGCCGCGATGGAAGCAGAACGCGAGAAGTTTCAGATCATCCGCGACGAGGAAGAAGCGCGCATTCAGCAAGAAAAAGAGGTTGAAACCCTCAAAGCCGCCCAAGAGGCCGAAATTGCCCAGCGCCGCGAGGAATCCCAGCGCGAATCCGAGACCGCGCGGATCAAACGCGAAGAAGCCATCCGCGCCTCGGAAATCGCCCGCGAACGCAATATTCGTGACGCGGAAATCACTAAGGACCGCGAGCTCGAGGTGGCCAACCAAGAGCGCCAGATCATCATCGCGCAAAAATCCGAGGAAGAGAGCCGCGCCCGTGCCTCCGCCGACCTCGCCCGCGCGGAATCTGCCAAAGCAGCCGAGGCGGTCACCACGGCCACAGAAGTTGCGCAGGCAGATCGTGTGAAACAGATCGCGATCATTGAAGCCGAACGCGAAGCCGAGCGCGAGGCCACCAAAGTGCGCTTGATGGCAACTGCACAGAAGGATGCCGCCGAAGACCGGGCTGCAGCCAACCGCGAGGAGGCACAGGGTGATGCCGACGCGATCACCATCCGCTCTGAGGCGAAGAAAAGCGACATGCTGGCCGAGGCAGAGGGTCGTCGCGCGATCACCGATGCTGAAAACGCGCTGTCAGATGCATTGATCAACATGAAGGTCGCGCTGGCACGTCTTGAAGCCATGCCGAAGGTTCTCGCCGAGGCCGTGAAGCCCGCTGAAAAGATCGACTCGATCCGCATTCATCATGTGTCGGGCCTCAATCAGGGTGGCGCTGGTGGTACCGGTGGTGGCGACGGCAAAGCGCCGATCAATCAGGCGCTGGATTCCATCATGGGCATGGCTGTTCAGATGCCTGCACTGAAAAAGCTCGGGGATGAGTTGGGACTGTCTATGGACGGCAGTATCTCGGAACTGCTGGATACGGATGACGCTGTCGAGACCCCAAGCGAAGAGGTGCCCGTGGTCCAAGACCCCGATGTGTCTGAGGAGGCATAGCGCCCCGCAGAAAACAGTCATAAATGCCGCCAAATGAGGCGGCCTTTTCCTTTTGTGCATAGGCGAACAGCGCCTCGCAGCAGCGCATGGTTTACCTATCTGAGTTCCTCGACTAGACGTTGTGTAACGGCTTTCAGCCAGCCGCAGAGTCATTTGGTGGGAGGATATGATTTTGGCGAAACTCTTGGTGTACTACGCCCATCCGGGCCACAAATATTCCCACGCGAATAAGGCGATGGTCGAGGTCGCCAAAACGGTCGATGACATCACCTTCGTCGACCTTCTCGCCGAATATCCACGCCACACGATCAACGTGGAAAAAGAACAAGAGCGCCTGAGAGAGCACGACGTCATCCTCTTTCAATTCCCGCTGTTTTGGTATTCGACGCCGTCGATCATCAAAGAATGGCAGGATCTGGTGCTGGAGCATGGGTTTGCCTATGGGTCCGAAGGCACTGCATTAACCGGCAAGACCATGATGCTGGCGATCACGGCCGCTGGTCCGGTTGAGGCCTACACCACCGAGGGCTACCAACACTTCCCGCTGCGCACATTCCTGACGCCGCTCGAACAGACAGCAAATCTGTGTCACATGACGTTCCCCGCGCCCTACGTGCTGCATAGTTCGCTGAAAGCGCAGAGCGATGGCGGAATTGCCGACCACGCGGCCGGCTATGGTCGGTTGCTGACCGCAATCCGCGACAACACCTACGACTTCGCTGCGACGATGGACAAAGACATCGTCACCCACGCCGACCTGCCGATCAAGGGAGCCTGATCCATGACCGACTTCCTCCTTCTCGCAACGATTTTCCTTGTGGCTGGCGTGATTGCTGTGCCGATTGCGTCCCGCCTCGGACTTGGGTCCGTTCTGGGTTACTTGATCGCCGGTATTGTGATCAGCCCCATTCTTGGCTGGCTGCATGTGGATGTGATTTCAATCCAGCATTTCGCAGAATTTGGCGTTGTCATGATGCTGTTCCTTGTTGGTTTGGAGCTGGAACCGAAGCTCTTGTGGGACATGCGAGCCAAGCTCTTGGGCCTTGGCGGATTGCAGGTCACAGGAACTGGAGCGGCTGTCATGGGCATCGCGATGCTCTTGGGGCAGCCTTGGTCGATCTCTTTGGCGATCGGTTTGGTTTTTGCGTTGTCGTCTACTGCAATCGTTCTGCAGACCTTGAATGAAAAAGGCCTGATGAAGTCCTCGGGCGGGCAATCCAGCTTCTCTGTGCTTTTGTTCCAGGACATCGCTGTCATCCCAATGCTCGCTTTTATCCCGCTCTTGGCCATGCCAGAGCTGATGGATCTGGCAGGCGATGCGGCGCATGGCGTGGACTCGCATGGCGCAGGTCATGGAGATGCCCATGGTGACGATCACGGAGACGGACATGGCAGCGGGCTGAGCCTCGTTGAGGGCCTGAATGGTTGGCAAACCGCCCTTGTGACGGTCGGCGCGATTGGCGCGGTTATTCTGGGTGGTGTTTATCTGACCCGCCCGATTTTCCGCTTTATCGCCATGGCAGGGCTGCGCGAGCTGTTCACCGCGACTGCGCTATTGTTCGTTGTCGGAATCGCGCTTTTGATGTCTCTCGTCGGCGTGTCTGCTGCGCTGGGCACATTCCTAGCGGGCGTCGTGCTTGCGAACTCGGAATATCGTCATGAACTCGAAAGTGACATCGATCCTTTCCGAGGCCTTCTGCTTGGCCTGTTCTTTATGACCGTTGGCGCGGGCATTAACTTTGCGCTTCTATTTGAGAACTTTGGATCCATCATTGGCCTGACTGTTGGCTTGATCCTGCTGAAAATCGCGATCCTGCTGATCCTCGCGCGGATTTTCAAGCTGCGGGGTGGGGACAAATGGCTCTTTGGCTTAGGGCTGGCTCAGGCAGGTGAATTCGGCTTTGTGCTCTTGTCCTTCACCGTGGCCAATCAAGTCATACCGACCTCGGTTGCCGACAATCTCTTGCTGATCGTCGCCCTGTCGATGTTGCTGACCCCCGGTCTCTTTATCCTCTACGAACGGGTCATCCTGCCGCGTTATGAAAAAGAGCAAGAAGAAGTAGCCGATGAGATCGACGAAAAAGGCGATATCATCATTGCAGGTCATGGGCGTTTCGGCGGCATGGTCAATCGTATGCTGCGGACGGCTGGATATACGCCAACGGTTCTGGATTATTCTGCCGAACAACTCGAAGCGCTGCGTCCATTTGGCTTGAAGGTGTTCTTTGGGGATGCCTCCCGCGCCGATCTGCTGCACGCCGCGGGTATTGAAGAAGCCAAACTTTTGGTGATCGCCATCGACAATAAAGAGCAGATCACGCAGATGGTGCACTATGTGCATTCGACCTACCCACATGTGCATATCATCGCGCGGGCGATTGATCGCACGCATGTCTACGATCTCTATGCGGCTGGATGTCGGGATATCATTCGTGACGTCTTTGACAGCTCTGTGCGAGCCGGTCGGTCAGCCTTTGAGGCCATGGGCATGCACCCGTTTGATGCCGAAAAGGCCGCACAAGAATTTGTGGTCGACGACCGCCGTCTCTTGGTGGAAATGGCTGAGGTCTATGATCCGAACATTCCAGCGCATCTGAACGAGCCGCTGGTCGCAAAAACCAAAGAGATCATCGAAGAGATGGATGCCAAGATCTATGGCTCTGGCCATGCGTTCAATTCCCGTCTGGATCGCGGCTGGATGCCGCCGAACCTGAAAGACGTGAAAGCCATCGAAGACGAAAACAGCTAAGAGGTCCCGATTTCTTTACAAGAAATCGACGTCGGAAACTTTCAAAGTTTCCGAGGCCTCTAGGCGAAGGCTGCGGCCAGATCTGTGGGCAGGTCAAATTCCGCGCGCACACGGGCGCGCGCCTCGTCTGACATTTTGCGCGCGGTTTTCTGCACGATGTCGAGAACCTTTTCGGCCGGATGCTTGGCCGCAAAGGGCGCGAAATACCAGGTCAGGAAGGTAAAACAGATCACATCCTCCAGCGCCTGTACCTGCGCGTCGCGTTTGATGCCCTGCTTGCGCAGCATTTTCTGCACCTCTTCAACGTCTCCCGCCTCGTATCCGGCCTCAGTCATGAAGCCAGCCACGCGATCCGCGTGATGATCCGCCAGGTCCCGGCGCCATTTCAGATATCCGGCTTTTCCTTCAGGATAATCGGCGCGTTTCAAAATCCAACGTTCGACATGCTGTCCGCGTGCTGCGATTTGCAGTGTTTCCGACGCATCCGGAAACAGGCGCGCGCATTGTTCAGACATGCGTTGTCCATACAAAAGCGCCTCAGGCAGCCCTTCATCCAATCGCGGATCTTTTTCATTTGCCTCGTCGATATCTGCGAGAACCCGCGCGAGATTGGCCGCCATTTTGTGCTCCTGTCTGTGGTGTTCACATAAGTTAAACACAGTCGCCAGACAGATTTTACCCCAAATATGCGAAATTCGGCGTGGATTTGCTGCTATCCCTGCAGCACCAATTGAATCCAAAGGACAGACCCCGTACATCGGGATCACCTGCAAACAGAGGCATTTATGGCGAACCATCTATATCAGGGCGATCTGCCCGACGGGCTTGATCTGGGCAATATCGTTGCAATCGACTGCGAGACTATGGGTCTGAACCCCCATCGCGACCGCCTCTGTGTCGTGCAATTATCCGGCGGTGATGGCAACGCACATCTGGTGCAAATCGCCAAAGGCCAGACCGAAGCGCCAAACCTGTGCAAGCTGCTTGAGGACCCTGACGTCCTGAAACTCTTTCACTTTGGTCGGTTTGATATCGCAGCGATGCTGAACGCATTTGGCGCCACCACCGCGCCGGTCTATTGCACCAAAATCGCCTCGAAACTCGTGCGCACTTATACAGATCGTCACGGGCTGAAGAACCTTTTGCAAGAGCTCCTGGGCGTGGACATCTCAAAGCTGCAGCAAATGAGCGACTGGGGTGCACCGGAGCTGACCGACGCGCAGCTGGATTACGCAGCTTCCGACGTTCTCTACCTGCATCAGCTGCGTGAAAAACTGAACGAACGCCTAGAGCGCGAAGGCCGCACAGAGCTGGCGCAATCCTGTTTTGATTTCTTGCCGACGCGTGCCAAGCTGGATCTGGCGGGCTGGCCGGAACAGGATATTTTCGCGCACTGATGGCAATGGGCGGGATGACATATTCCAGGATGATCGCCTGGCTCAAGATCCTGCTTCCGCTGGCGGCTCTCGTGCTCTTGTCGACCCTCTTCCTCTTTGCGCGTCCCAGCAACCCAATCGCCACCCTGCCCTTTGCGCAGGTCGAGATTGAAGAGAAGCTGCGCAGCCAGGGCATCACCGAGCCCTATTTTGCGGGCCAGACTACCGCTGGAGATCTCATCGCCCTGCGTGCCGGTTCCGCCCGCCCCAATCCAGAGGCGTTGCATCTCGTGAACTCCGATGATGTCTCCGTCGATATTACCTTTCCAGATGGCGGCATGGCCCGTTTCACCTCCAAAAGCGCTGTCGTAAACACTGACCGCCAAACGGCGGATCTTGCTGGTGATGTAGAGATCAACTCGAGTGCGGGATTCGACCTACGCACGCAGCAACTCTCCTTAAATCTATTGCAAGGTCGCGCCCGTTCTGACGTGATTGTTCACGGATCAGGGCCATTTGGGGAATTTGAAGCCGGCAGTATGCTCTATTCCGGCGGGAGTGAGGGGCAAAATGGCCAATTCCGTTTCGACAATGGCGTGAAACTGATATACATGCCGGGCAGTAACTAGGGGAAATTCTGTGCGCCATTTCGTTTTTGCCATAGCTCTCTGCCTTGCGTCCGCCGCCACTGTATCGGCGCAGGAGTTCAAGGTGGATTTTGGCGTCTCAACCTCTGACAGAGACGCCCCGATCGAAGTATCGGCAAACGCATTGTCCGTAGATCAGACCACCGGCAAAGCCATCTTCGACGGAGATGTCGAGATCACTCAGGGCAACATGCGTTTGACAGCGGCTTTGGTGAATGTGGTCTACGACGAAGCAGGCAATAAAATCGCGCAGCTTCTGGCCTCTGGTGGCGTGAACATCGAAAGCGGCAAAGACAGTGCCGAGGCAGACACCGCCGAGTATGACGTCGAATCTGGCGTAATCCGCATGGCTGGCAATGTCGCCTTGCTACAGCAGGGCACGCGCATCACCGCAGGGAAGATGGACGTCAATCTGAATGACAACACAGCCGCCTTCCACGGTCGTGTTCGCACTGTCCTGCAACCGGGAAATAACTGATGGCAGTCCCCGAACTTCGCGTTGAGCAAGGCCTCGCCGGGTTGCAAGTCCGCAACCTGCGCAAAAGCTATCGTAAACGCGTTGTCATTCGGGACGTAAATATCGAACTCAACCGCGGCGAAGTCGTCGCCCTCTTGGGTCCAAACGGCAGCGGTAAAACCACGTCTTTCTACGCCATCGCAGGGCTAGTGATGCCCGAGGGTGGCTCGGTCATGATCGACGGTCACGATGCATCGCGCCTGCCCATGTATCGCCGTGCCAAGATGGGCATCGGGTATTTGCCTCAGGAAATGTCGATCTTTCGCGGCCTTTCTGTCGAAGACAACATCATGGCCGTGCTCGACATCGCTGAAAAAGACCGCGTGAAACGTCGCGAAAAACTCGAAGCATTGCTGTCAGAGTTCACGATTGAACATCTGCGCCAAGCCCCTGCCCTTGCTTTGTCCGGCGGTGAGCGTCGCCGTGTCGAAATCGCACGCTGCTTAGCGGCAGACCCCAAGTATCTTTTGCTTGATGAACCCTTCGCCGGTGTCGACCCGATTTCCGTCGGAGACATTCGCGTTCTCGTGGCCGACCTGAAACAACGCGGCATCGGCGTTTTGATCACCGATCACAACGTCCGCGAAACGCTCGACGTGGTGGACCGAGCCTATATCCTACATGAGGGCAAAATTCTCATGTCCGGCACGCCAGATGAGGTCGTGGAAAACGAAAACGTGCGCCGCGTCTATCTGGGCGACAAGTTCCGGATGTCCTGACACGCGCGATCCCAAGCGCGCGATTTTGAGCGAAAATCCCCCGAGTCAGATTGACAAGTGGCCTCGCGCCTGCCCCAATAGGGATATGACGCTGGTGAGTAATTTTTGGCACAGGCAGTCGCTCTTTCTTGAAAGGGCCGATGTCGGTCAGCGCGCTCACAGGTCATTTTCCCGCATTCAAGCCTAACGTCTCAAAACCATTGGTGTTTTGTGACGCTCTGGCTTGTTCAAACTAAGGAGAACGAATGCGCACTCAGATTTCCGGAAAACAGATCGACATTGGCGAATCCCTGCAACTTTATGTGAACGAAGGAATCGACACCATCGTCGGCAAATTTGCTGGCCGACCCACGGACGCTCAGGTGGTTTTCTCCAAAAGCGCCCATGAATTTGTCTGTGAAACCACGGTCCACCTGTCGACCGGCCTGAATGTGCAAGCCAAGGGAAAATCTACGGAAATCTACTCTGCTTTCGAAAGTTGCAGCGAAAAAATGGAGACCCAGCTCAGGCGATATAAGCGGCGTCTGAAGGATCACCACAAGGATCGCGCCGAGCCGGTTGAACTTTCGGGCGCTTCATCCTATATCCTCGCCTCTGAATCAGGATCTGAGGACGCAGAGCCTGAAACGCTGTCACCGATCATCGTGGCAGAGATGGAAACCAAAATTCCAACTCTGTCCGTCGGAGAGGCGGTGATGCAAATGGAACTTGCCGGGTCTCCTGTGCTATTGTTTCGTAAAGAGGGGAAAGAGGGATTGAACGTCGTGTACCGTCGTGAAGACGGCAACATTGGCTGGATTGATCCTCAATAAAGTGGCTTTTGCCACTGGTTAGAGAGATACAGGCACTATGGACCTTTCAATGATCCTGCGCCCTGAGGCCGTGAAAGTCATTTCCGCAGCCTCAAGCAAAAAGCGTTTGCTGCATGATTTTGGTGACCTTGCGGCGAGCGCCTATGGGCTGGATGCGACCTTGATTGTAGATGCGCTGCACGAACGTGAGGGCCTTGGCCCGACCGGCGTTGGCAAAGGCGTGGCGCTTCCGCATGCGCGGCTCGATGATATCGAGAACGTCATGGGTGCCTTTATCCTTCTGGAAAAGCCCGTCGACTTTAGCTCGGTTGACCGTCAACCTGTGGACTTGGCCTTTGCTCTCTTCGCGCCTCGCGACGCGGGCGTTGATCACCTCAAGGCTTTGGCATTCGTGTCGCGCCGCCTGCGTGATGCTGCGGTATGCACCAAATTGCGCGCGAACCCAGAGGCGGCGACGCTGCACACAATCCTCACCGAAGAAGACGCGGTTCAGGCGGCTTAACGCCAGCTTTTGAACCCAAAGGCTTCGTAATCACGCGCGTAGGTCACCTGCGCGCGTTTTTCTATGTCCGCATCATAAATATCCGCCAGATCAAACGGCAGGGACGCGTGGCGCTCGACAAAACCATGGGGCCCAGCGCCAACCTCTGAGGCCAGCCTTGGTAGGCTATTCACCAGATCTTCTTCGCGCAGGATATGGTCGGGCGCTTGAAACCCTCCAAACCCCTCAAGCACGCTGGCTTGCGAGACCCAATGACCATCCTGACGGATCGCAGTTTGCCCGTTCAGATTGGCCTGAAGCCAGGTCAAAAACGCTTGGAACGCCTTGCGATGATCGTCTTTGGAGTAATTCGCCCCCTCCATTGCCTCGGGGATCGGCAGTTCAAAGCGATTGCGCAACGTGCGGCGGATCTTGTGATAGCTGCCGGGGCCATCAGACAGGATCCGCGTGCAAAAGACCTCATGCGCGCGCGCGACGGGGTGGCGCAGGACCGTAAAACTGCGATGCGGCAGATGACGCGCCTTCCAGTCGCGTAGCTGCCTTTGGTTGAGGTTGCTGAGCAAGCGATCCGCGCCGCCTGCGATCTTTGCCATCCAATCCGTGACTGCAGTTGTTGGCCCACCCTGCATCGGCATAAACAACAGACCAGCCCCTTTGGTTGCGACGTAACTTGGCACCGCCGCACCGCGACGGGGTTCGAAATTCGGCGTCCTGTTCAGATTGAACCGATCCAAAGCCGCCAATGCCGCGCTGACGTCGTGGATATTGGACACTTTCTCGGAAATCGGGCTGGGATTCTGACGCTTGAGTTTGCTGTCCAGATTTTCAAGCCGCGCGTCGCTGCCTAGGAACGTCGCCAGACCGTTCATAACGTCCAGATCCTGCAAATCCTCATAGGCGACATAGAACGCAGTCTGACCCGTCTTTTGCAATCCGTTCATCAGCTTGACTTGAAACGCCTGCAGCCGCGCCACGTGATCCGCGAATTCCTGACCATCAAAGGAGATCTGACTGTCCCGCCGCTTGCGCACATCGGTCAATTTCCATTGCCCCGTGGCTTGCGCGATCTTCCAGCTGACGAAGCTGTCCAGCGGGTTGCGCGTCAAAATAATCTTGGCGCAGCGGGGATCGTTTAGGATTTCGTCCAAAACCCGCGGATCGTGGTCGTTGAAAAACCGAAACCCCGCCAGATGCTCCGGATCCTCACGCACAGCCTTTAAAAGCACCTGAGGATCCGCATCGCGTGTCGCCTGATCGATGCCCAAGACCTCTGTGTAGTTCGGATAGGCAATGAAATGCGGATTGAACGCCTCGCCATAGCACTTAAACCCCTCAAAGGCGTTCAGATTGGCCTCTAGGAAATTCGACCCGGTCCGCATTTCTGCGAAAACCACGAAATAGTCAAAGCGATCAGACATCTAAGATCATTGCACCAGATAGGGCCGTCGCGACGGCGTTTGTGACGTAGGTTGCTGTGGGTCCACTGGGAAATCGCCCAGCAAATGCGGATGCATGCCTGCATTCTTGAGGGCCTGCACGAATTTCCCAAAGCCCGTCAGATCTGTCATCGTGGGCAGCCATGTCAGGCGGTTTTGCGGATAGGTCCCGATTTCATCGACAATGATCTGCAGGGGCTCGACCGGAGCTTCAAGAAATTCGGACATCGTCCAGATCCGGATCTTGGCTTTCACCCAGGGGGACTGCAGAACTTTCAGGAACTCCGCCTCTCTTTTTTGCAAGAGAGCAGCTTTGCGTCGAACAACGTCAATGTCTCGGCCTGATTTGAACAAAGGCGCAGCCCAGGCGCCCGAAATCACCGAGATCTGCGCGTTTGGATCTTTGGCAATCAGCCAGTTGTTCGCCTGATTGTCCTGCGGGCCAAATTGGAAACACTGCCGTTCGCCGCGCGTGTTCCAGATCAGGTTCGTCAGAAAGCTGCGAGGGTTATAGTCTCGCAGTCGCGCACTATCAGACAAAGCACCTTTATAGGCAGCTACGCGGCCTTCGAACTCTACCCGTTCGTGCGCAAACAGATGGCCATGCACTTTGCAACCAGTGTTCAACGCCAGCCAGCTTTCAAAATCCTCAAAGAGATCAGAGAACCCCTGGAACACGGAATAGGGCGCAGCCGTGACCCCGCTTTCAAAATGCGGATCCGGAAAACGAGACTGCATATAGAGGCCATCGCGCCCCGTATTGCGCCGTTCGGTTGATTTCGCAGACAGTCGGTTGATCATCGACGGGTTCGGGTCCGCAGTATTGTCCCCTTCCCCACGTCCATTCGGGAAGGTTTGGTAAAGCCGCTCGGCTTTGGGCCAGATCTTGCGCGCCACAAAGCAATCAGATCGCCGCAAAAGCTGCAGGTGATCGTCATAAAACACATGCGGCTTGCCCTGAAAATCAAACTTCGAAAGCGTCAAAGACCGGCTTTCGATCCGTTTCGAATGTAGACGCACCATCGTTTGGAAATAGCTTTCGTCGGGGATCCAAACGGACTTAAAAAACCGGTCATACTGCGCCCGATTTGGATCTTGCAGAATGGCCGTCAGGGTTTTGCGCGTCAGGCACCACCATTGCGACCCCATATGCGGCACGAGCTTTTCAGGCACCTTGCGCTTGACCTTGAACCGCCGCTGCAAGTCGACAAACCTGTCAAACCGCCAGCGTTGATGTTGCCACGAGAACGGGAAATACAACGTGAAACGCTCTTCCTCGAGGCCGGACACAGCCCAAGGCGCATCCGCGATCGCGGCGCTTTCGATAAAATCTGTTGCAGGGCGCGCGTCCAGATAGGCCTGCAGCTCTTTGATCGGACGCAACGGGAGGCAAGACCCGGAGCTGAGGTAAATGCGCTCGACGTCCTCAAACTCTGCCAGCATCATCTCGGCTGCCGATTGCGTCGCCGCGACCAAGCCCCACATACCCCAAACACATGTGTGCCGTGCGCAGAATCTCACATCGGGCCGATCCGCCAGAGCGCCCTCGAAGGTTTTGAAATCCTGTTCCGAGACCTTGGCATCCACGTGGATCACCACAGGGCACCCCGCCTCGGACCAAAGGCGCGCAACCTGTTCTGCGCGATCAAAAGCGGTATGGACCAACAAAAGGACGCCGATACTCATGCCCAGCTTCCTTTGCTCATCAGGCCAAGGATCTCAAGCTGGCGCCAGTTGATATATTTCTCAGAACCCTCGCACCAAAGGTCCGGCTGGTCTCGCAGTGTTTGGGCATAGGCCGCATATTCCGCGCCGCCCGCGTAATGCTGTTTGCGAAGCTCTTCCTCTTTGGCCTTTTCGGTGAAGGTATCCAGGAACTTTGTGTGAAGTAGAATGCCGCTGGTTTTCTCGCCGCCCCATTCTTCATAAACGTGGTTCAACCCTCTGGGCATCAGCGAGTGAGTCGAGCTTGCGAAGGCATAGCTCTTGTCCCATTTCACCAGGGGAATTTTGTTCAAAGCCGGCGCTTTTGGGGTTATCCTCGAAAAAAACACGCGCGCCCGAGGGCCGCCTTGGATCCACAGATTGCCAAGCAGATGGTTCTTGGAAATCGCGTAATTCCCGGGATCAAACCATTGCGCGATCTCGAGCGGATCCTGACCTGATCGATAGGCGTGATCGGTGAGTTGCCCTTTGGGGTACATGTCGAGCAACATCGCCGGAAAACAGCGCAGCCTTGAACTGTCCAGCCAATCCGTCAGTGCCTTGATGGGGCGACTGTCGCAAAACGGATAGATCAGGAATTCGTCGGGATCGACCACCAGCGTCCAATGCCCATGGCAATACCGCCGCTTCAAGGCGTTCATCCAATCCACTCCGAAGCGTGCGTCTTTGTAGCTACCGGAGGTATGCCACACCGAGATATCGGCCTGCCCCGTGAGATGCTTCATCACGCCATCGGTGCTGCCATTGTCGACAATCAGGAAGTGATCGATCCCAAGATCTCGATAGTAGCTAAGGAAATACGGCATGCGGATCGCTTCGTTAAACAGCGTGCAGACCAAAAGTGTATCACCGGGCTTGATGCATCCTGTATTGTCTTGAACCGCAGAAAGTTGGCGCGATTTTCGGCGCGCGCGCAGCAAATAGCGTTTCCGCCGCAGCCTCAGCTTATAGGTGCTCCAAAGCCCCACCTAACGCATTTCCTTTTGACTTATCGTACCGCTTAGCGACCGAGATTCTACGCTCGGTTTGATTTCCGACAATATGTCATGGTTTTAGGGACTCGCATAACGAAATATGCTCGGGCTGGCTAAATCTAGGGGCGATCTTTGCGCGAGGCGATGTCGAGCTGTTTGGACCCTTTTCCAATGCCGATCAGGTCCAAACTCTCTAATTGCTCCGGGCCTTCGTACCGCAAGCAAGTCTCGTCCCAAAGGACTGGGCTGGAGGCCACATCATCGTAATATCCGTCAAACAATTCTGGCCGCGTAAAATGCTCTCCACGTTGTTTTTCAATTTCCGATTTGGAAACAATCTCTGGCAAGAATTTTGTGTGCAACAGAGCCCCCGAAGGCGTATCGCCGCCCGGACCGTCGTAAATCATGTTCAGCTGCGGTGGCAGGATTGAATGAGTAGAAATCACATAGGCCCAGCGCCTATTCCACTTCATCAAGGGCAGTTTATTCAGGGTCGGAGACCGACGCGGGCGGGTTTCAAAAAACTTTCTTTCCCTTAACCCACCCTGCACCCAAAGGTTATTCAACGGGCCTTGGCGCTCACGCCGATACGGACCGGGATCGAAAAAAGGCAATGTTTCAACGGGATCTTGCCCTGCTTCGTAAACCGCATCGCCCAACGCGTCTTTCGGAGCCATATCAAGCATCAAGGCGCCAAACCCGATTTGCGCGTTCTGATCCAGAACCGATGTTAGGCTCGGCAAATCGGCACCCAAAGCTTTGGGAAAGACAAACAACTCGTCTGCATCCACAGTTAGGCACCAGTGTCCGTGACCATATTGCCCCAAGAGCCGATTGATCCAATCCATCCCAAACCGCGACGTGCGATAGCTCGCCTTTGTTTCCCAAATGGAAACATCAGGGTGACCCCTCAGCAGAGCGCGCGTGCCATCATAGCTGCCATTGTCCACGATCAGAAAGTGATCGACCCCGAGGCTGCGGTAGTAGTCCAGAAAATACGGCAGGCGATTTTCTTCGTTCCGCACGACAGCAAAGAGCAAAATGTCATGAGATGCGATCTGATCGCTGTTGTTCTGAACCGCCTTCAGGTGACGCCGAGCGCGAAAAGCACGCCACAATAATCCCTGCCTACGTCGCCTAAGTCTTAGGCGACGCCACATTTTTGGGCGTTTATAGTCGAGCGAGCCTACGTCGGGCATTCACAAAAGCCTTTTAGGTTTGCGCAGCAGATCTGCTGGCAAACCTAAAAACTTCCTGCTCTTAACCCAATAGATATTTTCGACTATTCCGCCGCAGTCCGTAGCATCAACATGGATTGCAGATACTCCATCAACTCGTCGCGCAATTCGTCACGCTCTAGCGCGCAGGCGACGGTCGCTTGCAAAAAGCCTGCTTTCGATCCGCAGTCAAACCGCGTGCCTTGGAATTTATACCCAAAGACGCCACGCTGATCTTCGATCTCTTTGGCGATGGCGTCTGTGAGCTGGATCTCTCCGCCCGCGCCGGTGCCCGTTGAGTCCAGGTTCCGCAGCACTTGAGGCGACAGGATATAGCGCCCGATCACGGCCAGGTTCGACGGCGCCTCCTCTCGGGAGGGTTTTTCAACCATGCCATTCACAGAAACCACATTGCCCACATGAGTGTTGATGTCCAAAACGCCATAAGAAGAGATCTTGTGGTTCGGTACTTCCATCGCCGCCACCATGGAGCCACCCTCATAGGCGTCGACCATCTGTTTTAGGCAAGACACATCGGATTTAATAACATCGTCCGGAAGTAGCACCGCAAAAGGTTCATCCCCGATCAGACGTCGCGCACACCAAACCGCGTGCCCAAGGCCCAGCGCCTGATTTTGACGCACGTAGGCGATGGCTCCGCTCGGCAGGGTGGCCTTCTCAACCTCGGACAAGAGTTCCGTTTTGCCCTTGGCCGCCAGCTTGCTTTCAAGCTCGGGCGCTGCGTCAAAGTAATCTTCAAGCGCGGATTTCCCGCGAGACGTCACGAAGATGAACTCTTCAATGCCAGCTTCACGCGCCTCATCGATCGCATATTGAATGAGCGGGCGGTCCACCAAAGTCAGAATCTCTTTTGGGATGGATTTGGTCGCCGGAAGAAACCGCGTGCCCATGCCGGCCACAGGAAAAACCGCCTTTGTAATGCGTTGTTTTGACATCAAAAATCACCTCTTACTATGGATCACTGGCGGGCTTTACCTTTAGCGTCCGAATCCTTGCTATCCGATTACCGCGTCCAAAATTTGGCAAAACTTCGACCGCGTTTAGTTAACGGAAACCGAGACCTGCGCCGCATACGGTCACGGGATTTGACGTTAGTCGTGGAGGGAAAAAACACGCCAAATCATCCGTGACCGGCTTGGGCTTGCCCCGCCGTCGGTAAACAGAATGACTTGGATTTGAGGGAATTTCTCTGGGCAGAGCGATAATCGCCCTACCCAGACGGATGATGGACCCATCCGAAGCTGTGAAGATTGCCCCGTACGGGACGCCTTAAGCGGGTTTCAGATCCACACTAGCGGCAAAGGCAATGAAGAAGGGATTCGCGAATCCCTCTTTGCCGTAGACCAGTGGGCTGTGGTCATCAAAGCGCACCACTTGGCCGCCAGCACCTGCGAGAACCGCGTGACCTGCAGCCGTATCCCACTCCATCGTGCGACCGACGCGCGGGTAAAGATCTGCTTCGCCCGTTGCCACCAGGCAGAATTTCAAAGACGAGCCCGCGCTCTTGCTGTCTTTGACCGCATATTGGTTGATGTAGTCATCAGTTGCCTGATCGCGGTGCGATTTGGACGCGACGATCATGAGCGCGTCATTATCAGCTTCTGACACGTGGATTGCTCGTGTCTCGCCTATGGTGGTCAGATCAAAATCACCGACTTCTTCGACCGCAGAGCCATCGGCCAAGGTGAAGAACATCCTCTGGCGCGCAGGCGCATAGACAACGCCACGGGTTGGGACGCCGTTTTCCACATAGGCAATGTTCACGGTGAAATCGCCGCGGCGGTTGATGAATTCTTTGGTGCCGTCTAGGGGATCGACAATCAGGAAGGTATCCACGTCCTGATCGTGGCTGTCTGATTGTTCCTCCGTGACCAGAGCAACGTCGGGAAAGGCCGCAGTGAGGCCTGCGGAAATCAACGCATCTGCCGCCTGATCTGCGATGGTGACAGGGCTGTCGTCGGACTTGAGTTCTACGTCGAAATCGTCGGACTCATAGATCTCCATGATCTTTGCACCGGCCTCAATCGCCAGTTTCCGCATAACTTCGGTCAATTTGTCGTAATTCACTGCCTGCTCCAGCCTCAAGATTCGTTGAAGTTTTCGTTCGGTTTTCTTATGATGACTTCACGACGGAACAGCAAGAAGTCCGCCACCGCCCGCGCGAAATTGCCCGGCACCCGAGCAGAAAGGCTGACAGCAGGCATGTTTGAGCAGTCAGGTCCAAGAACGACTTTGCAATCGGCAATCACAATTGCCGAGCTTGTGTATCATTCGATTGTTCGGATGGTGCGCAAAACCCATGGCAACGCAGTCATGTCGATCCTGCTGAATATGATGCAGGCGGCGATCTTTGTTCTGGCGTTTTTCTTTATGTTTTCGCTACTAGGCCTCAAGGGCGCAGCAATCCGGGGTGATTTCCTTTTGTATATTATGTCGGGGATTTTCCTCTTCATGACCCACACCAAGACCATGGGCGCTGTGGTCGGCAGTGAGGGGCCAAGCTCTCCGATGATGAAACACGCGCCAATGAATACGGCGATTGCAATTTTGGCGGCGGCTTTGGGGACGCTCTATATCCAGATGCTCTCGCTGTTGGGGATCCTGTTTATTTACCACGTGGCCTTTACGCCCGTGGTGATCGAAGATCCGATGGGCGCGCTGGCGATGCTGATGCTGGCCTGGTTCACGGGCATGGGTGTGGGGCTGATCTTTCTGGCGATCAAACCGTGGTTCCCGACCTTTGTCAGTGTTCTGAACACGGTCTATGCGCGGGCCAATATGATCGCCTCGGGCAAGATGTTTGCGGCCAACACGCTGCCAAGCTTTATGCTGGCGATGTTTGACTGGAACCCGCTGTTTCACGCGATTGACCAAGCACGGGGATACACATTCATCAACTATGTGCCGCGCAATACCTCTGTGATGTACCCTCTGATTGTCGGATTGGTGCTTTTGATGATAGGCTTGATGGGAGAGTTTTATACCCGCCGGCAGGCGTCTCTTAGCTGGTCTTCGCGTCGATGAAACATGTCCTTGCAGTTCTTCTTCTGACCCCAAGCCTGGGTTTGGCAGATGGGCATTTACCGCCGAATGTGCCTAGCCTTGCTGATGTGACAGGCGTTGCCAGCAATGACAGCCTGAATGTGCGTGTTGATCCGCATCACAGCACAGACATCGTGGGCACCTTGGATCACAATGCCACGGACGTCGAAATCGTGGATCACTCGTCAGATGGGCGCTGGGCACTGGTCAACAGCGGTGAAGTGAGCGGTTGGGTGCGCAATAAGTTTTTGACCCAGACCTCGGACGCGCCATGGCATGAGTTTGAAACGCCACTGGCTTGTGTTGGCACAGAGCCTTTCTGGTTCTTTGGTCTGAGCGGAGGGGCGAGTGTGGCGACGTTTGAAGCCATCGATGTCGCTCCGACAGCCTTTGCTGTGGACTGGACCAGCGGTTTGGTTGCCCGCCCTACTCGGGAAATTGGACTGGGCGCTGGCAGCTCTGACGCGGGCTTTTCTGCTTTGATCGAAGAAGGGGCCTGCAGCGATGGTATGTCTGATCGCAGTTTTGCCCTGACGCTTCGCCTGTTCATTCATCAGGATGGCGCGACCGCAGGGTATGGCGGCTGTTGCTCTCTTGATCCCTGACCCCGGATTTTTTGAAAAAATCCGAAGTCTTTTTCTTTCAAAGAAAAAGCCCTACTCGACCGCCCGCAATGTCAAATTGATGCGACCACCTTTCGGCAACAGCGTCGACGAGCCAAAACGGATCTTATCCACGCCGTGATAGGCCAGCCGCGCCGCACCGCCCATGACAACCACATCACCAGATTTCAACCAAAGCGACTCAGTCGACCCGCCACGCTCGACAGATCCCATGCGAAACAGAGCCTCATCCCCCAAGGACACAGACACAACCGGCCAGTCAAAATTGCCTTCATCCTTGTCCTGATGCATGCCCATCTTGGCGCCTTCGCCGTAGAAATTGACCAAACAACAATCCGGAGACCGCGCAACGCCCGACACCGCCTCCCAAATCGCCAAAACAGAGGCCGGGATCGGTGGCCAGTCCATCCCATCCGGATGTTGCGCCTGATAACGATAGCCCGACCGGTCCGTCACCCAGCCCAGAGCCCCACCCGAGGTCATTTTGACCGACATTTTCCGCCCACCCCGCGTGACCGGCGCAAACATCGGCGCAGCCTTGGCAATGGCACGAATATCCGCGACCAATTCCTCTTGCTCGGAGCGCGACAAAAGCTTTTGAAACACGTCAAAACCGCGAATCTTCAGCGGTGCCGCCAAGTTCATTCGTATATCCTCACATTCACTCCCAAGATTCCTGCGAAAATTGGCTTTTAAGCCCCAATCTCACGCTTGCAGCACCTATTTAGCATCCCTATATACGCTTCGAAGCGTCTTGGCTGAATGGTCAAACGCAGCAGGATCGGGGCGAGATGCCAAAACGGGTCTTCGCTCCGGAACATCGCCTTAAGTTAGAAGGGATATGACATGGGTAAAGTAATTGGGATTGACCTCGGGACCACAAACTCCTGTGTGGCAATCATGGACGGCTCTCAGCCACGCGTGATCGAAAACGCCGAAGGCGATCGCACCACGCCATCTATCGTAGCATTCACCGACGAAGAACGTCTGGTCGGCCAGCCGGCGAAACGCCAGGCAGTCACAAACCCGGACAACACCGTCTTCGGTGTGAAACGTCTGATCGGTCGTCGCTTTGACGATCCAGCTGTTGAAAAAGACAAAAAGATGGTGCCCTTTGCCATCGTCAACGGCGGCAATGGCGACGCATGGGTGGAAGCTCAGGGCGAGAAATATTCCCCATCTCAGATCTCTGCCTTCACTCTGGGAAAGATGAAGGAAACCGCCGAAGCTTACCTCGGCGAAGACGTGACCCAAGCGGTCATCACCGTTCCAGCCTACTTCAACGACGCACAACGCCAGGCGACCAAAGACGCGGGTAAAATCGCAGGTCTTGAGGTTCTGCGGATCATCAACGAACCAACCGCGGCCGCACTGGCCTATGGTCTGGACAAAGAAGAAACCCAAACCATCGCGGTCTATGACCTTGGCGGCGGTACCTTCGACGTGACCATTCTGGAAATCGACGACGGTCTGTTCGAAGTGAAATCCACCAACGGTGACACCTTCCTCGGTGGTGAAGACTTCGACATGCGCATCGTGAACTACCTCGCGGATGAGTTCAAAAAAGAGCATGGCGTTGATCTGTCCAAGGACAAGATGGCCCTGCAGCGTCTGAAAGAAGCCGCCGAGAAAGCGAAGAAAGAGCTCTCTTCCACCACCCAAACCGAGATCAACCAACCGTTTATCTCGATGGGCAAAGACGGCGCGCCACTGCACATGGTCATGAAACTGACCCGTGCGAAGCTCGAGTCTCTGGTCTCTGACCTGATCAAGAACTCTCTGAAGCCATGTGGCGCAGCGCTGAAAGACGCAGGTCTGTCAGCCTCCGACATCGACGAAGTGGTTCTGGTTGGCGGTATGACCCGTATGCCAAAAGTCATCGAAGAGGTGACCAAGTTCTTTGGCAAAGAGCCGCATAAAGGTGTGAACCCTGACGAAGTTGTGGCCATGGGCGCGGCGATCCAAGCGGGTGTTCTGCAGGGCGACGTCAAAGACGTTGTGCTTCTGGACGTCACACCTCTGTCCCTGGGTATCGAAACCCTGGGCGGTGTCTTCACCCGTCTGATCGACCGCAACACCACGATCCCGACCAAAAAGTCTCAGGTCTTCTCGACCGCCGAAGACAACCAGAACGCCGTGACCCTGCGTGTGTTCCAGGGTGAGCGTGAGATGGCTGCGGACAACAAGATCCTGGGTCAGTTCAACCTCGAGGACATCCCTCCGGCGCCACGCGGCATGCCACAGATTGAAGTGACCTTTGACATCGACGCGAACGGCATCGTGTCTGTTGGTGCGAAAGACAAAGGCACCGGCAAAGAGCAGTCCATCACCATCCAGGCCTCTGGCGGTCTGTCTGATGAGGACATCGAAGCGATGGTCAAAGACGCCGAGGACAACGCCGAGGCGGATAAAGAGCGCAAAGAGCTGATCGAAGCGCGCAACCAAGCCGAAAGCCTCATCCACTCGACTGAAAAGTCCATGGAAGAGCATGCCGACAAGGTTGACCCAACCACCATCGAAGCCATCGAACTGGCAATCGCGGCTCTGAAGGACGATCTCGAGGACGAGAAAGCGTCGGCAGAGAAGATCAAGTCTGGCGTTCAGAACGTGACTGAAGCTGCGATGAAACTGGGCGAAGCCATCTACAAAGCCTCGCAAGAGGCAGCGGAGGGCGAAGCAGCGCCAGCGGATGCGGATATGGGCGCGGGCGATGATGACATCGTGGACGCGGACTTCGAAGATCTGGACGGCGACAAGCGCTAAGCGCGACGTCGGACCCTGATTGATGGGCCGGTCCTTCTCGGATCGGCCCTTATCATTCCGGCGATGAGGAGCAACCTATGGCAAAACGCGACTTTTATGACGTGCTTGGTGTCGGCAAAGGGGCCTCTGCGGATGAAATCAAGAAAGCCTATCGCAAGAAGGCCAAAGAATATCATCCGGATCGCAACGCCGACAACGCTGAGGCCGCTGAGGTCAAGTTCAAGGAAGCCAACGAAGCTTACGAGATCCTGAAAGACGCCGAAAAGAAGGCTGCCTATGACCGCTATGGTCACGCGGCGTTTGAAGGCGGCATGGGCGGTGGCGGACGTGGCGGACACCCGGGCCAGGGCGATTTCGCGAGCGCATTTTCGGACGTTTTCGACGACCTTTTCGGCGACTTTATGGGCGGCGGAGGCCGTGGCGGCGGACGCCAACGCGCCGCACGCGGCTCTGACCTGCGCTATAACCTGCGTGTGACCTTGGAAGAGGCCTATTCCGGGCTTCAGAAAAGCATTCAGGTGCCTGCATCTGTGAGCTGTGGATCCTGTAGTGGCACGGGTGCTGAGGGCGGTGCAGAGCCAACAACATGTCCGACCTGTTCGGGCATGGGCAAGGTCCGTGCGCAGCAGGGTTTCTTTACGGTGGAACGCACCTGTCCAACCTGTTCCGGTCTGGGCAAGATAATCCAGAACCCTTGTAAGGTCTGTGGTGGCGCGGGACGCGTTGAGAAAGACCGCTCGCTGTCCGTCAACATCCCATCAGGTGTTGAAACCGGCACGCGGATCCGTCTGGCCGGTGAAGGCGAAGCGGGCATGCGCGGTGGGCCGAATGGCGACCTCTATATCTTTATTGATGTGGCCAAACACGAGATCTTTGAACGCGATGGTGTGAACCTCTTCTGCCGTGTGCCTGTCTCGATGGCGAGCGCTGCCTTGGGTGGCGACATCGAAGTGCCAACGATTGACGGTGGCCGTAGCCGAGTAAAAATCCCTGCGGGCAGCCAGTCTGGGCGTCAGATGCGTCTGCGGTCCAAAGGCATGCCAGCGCTTCGTGGTGCAGGCCAAGGCGACATGTTCATCGAGATCGCTGTGGAAACGCCGGTCAATCTGACCAGCCGCCAGAAAGAGCTCTTGCGGGAGTTCGAGCAGGAGTCCAAGGAAAACAACCCCGAGAACGACAGCTTCTTTAAGTCGGTCAAAGGGTTCTGGGACTCGATGAAAGGTTAGCAAAGCGGGGCCTCTTGGCCCCGTTTTCTTTTGGGGCTTTGCCCCCTTGGCTGCGCCAATTCCCCCAGGATATTTTTCGTCAAGAGAAAAGCCGTTCAGCTTTGATTAACCAAGCTCGGGCAGAGTTAGTCCGTGATGTCCAATCGTGGTTTTTCAGATGTGTCTATGCCCTTGTTTCAGGGCGACGAGGCTAGGCCTGCGCCTTTGCCAAATGGTCAGATGCCATCCTACATTCGCGATCACCGAAAGCGGTTGAGAGAGCGGTTTATGGCGGCAGGCGGGGAGGCCTTGCCGGATTACGAATTGCTAGAGCTCTTGCTGTTTCGCGCCATTCCACGTCAGGACGTAAAGCCCTTGGCGCGGCAGCTGCTTGAGGTCTTTGGGTCATATAATGGGGTTTTATCTGCGCCTGCCGCACGTTTGGGCGAGGTGAAGGGCGTTGGGGCTGCGGTGATTTGCGAGCTTAAGCTGGTTGAGGCTGCGGCGCATCGTCTGGCGCGCTCTAAGGTCATGCAACGGCGTATTCTCAGCAGTTGGGATGCCTTGTTGGATTATTGTCAGACCACCATGGCGCATCGTGATATTGAACAATTCCGCATTTTGTTTCTGGACACGAAGAACACGTTGATTGCGGATGAAGAACAGGCGCGCGGGACGGTCAATCACGTGCCGGTCTATCCGCGTGAGGTGGTGAAACGGGCTTTGGAATTGAATGCAACCGCGTTGATCCTGATCCACAACCATCCCTCGGGCGATCCGACGCCCAGTCAGTCGGATATCGAGATCACGGAACAGATCCGCGAGTCCTGCAAGGTCATGGGGATCAAGCTGCACGACCATCTGGTGATCGGCAAATCACGCGAGCTGAGCTTTCGGACCGCAGGTCTGCTGTTTGACTAGCGCACCCAGACCTCAACGCGGCGGTTCACTCGGCGCCCCCAGGCGGTGTCGTCACAGGCGACGGGAAAGGCCTCACCGTAGCCGGTGCTTTTGAGGGTGACCTGGCTGAGGTCCGCGGTTTCAGAGGCAGCCTTAACGGCCTCTAGCACACGATTGGCGCGGCGCAGGGACACCTGCAGGTTCGCGTTTGCGCCGCCGGAGCCATCCGAGAAGCCGACAAAGGTTAGTTCCTGACCGTCAAAGTCTCCGCGTTCCAGTCGTTGCGCGAGGAGTTCGACGTTTGACAAAGAATGCGCGTCCAACTCGGACACGCCTGCCGTAAATCGGAAGGTTGTTGTGAGACGTCGTTGCGGCGACAAATCGACAACCATCTGCTGCAAATCTTCAACCGAAACCGCACGGCCTGCCTGACCAATCGCATTGACCAGCCGCTCGCCCTGTGCCGCCATCGAGATTTCTTCGCTCGCCTGATCCACATAGCCCGCACGGCGGATCACAAACTGCGCCGCATCACTTTGCACGTACCGCAGGAAATCCCGCACGACCTTGGGTTGGCGCAGCGCCGGAATGTAGAAATACATCGGCGTGGACAGCGGATAATCCTCGGTCTTGATGCCGCGCCGCGTGGCGGAAATTTCATGCCCACAGCCACCGGTCAGTTTCATCGGCAAGGTGCCGCCCGTTCGTTCAAAAGCCGAGATACCCAGCGCAAAGGGGTCAAACTGTACCGACCGCACCAAATCTGACAGATGCGGATAATAGAGGACTTTTGATGAAAATTTTAGGTTTGCGGGTTTCATCAACTCGTCTTCGATGGCCTGTAGAAGGCCGGACCCCGGAGCTGGCAAATGCAGGGAGATCGGCGCATCCGCACCGCCCAGTTCTTTCCAATTCTCGATCTTGCCTGCAAAGACCCGTGCCAACTGCAAGGCAGAGAGCGATTTCACAGGGTTGCCGAGTTCTGTCACGGGGATCAGCGCACTGAGGGATAGCACCCGGCTACGGTTATCATGACGCAGATCGCCAAGGCCTGATTCCTCGGCGCGCGCTGCCTCGGGATCGCGGATTTCGCGCAGGGCCATGGCGATATCGGCTTCATTGGCGATCAGATCGGCAAAGCCTTCGTCGGTGGTTGTGGCATTGATCACAAATCGCGCGATGGTTTCGCCGCTTTGCTGGTGGTTCAACTCATAAAGCACGAGGTTGTCGTTAGACGCATCGCGCAGGATCGAATAGCCATTCCTCAGCGCAAATGCCTCAACCAGCGCAGGCACAAGCACATCCGCCATGCTGCTTGCGCCAGAAATCACCACCTCGGCCACATAGTTCGTGAGGCTTGGGCAAGCGGGCCCCTCGCAGTTCACGCCTGTCCCGTCGACGGTCAGAACGCCATAAATCGTGTCGATTCGGTAAAATTCGCCGTCAAACCCAAGCAAGGTGCCCGAAATTTCCACGGCCCCATCCGGTGCGGACAGCGTAATGTCTTGCGCTGCCGCGGTGAGCACACCGTGAAATAGACAAAGTGCGGCGAGGACCGCCGCACGAAGATGCCGCATAAATGAACCCTTACTGACTAGCCTTTTTGGGCGAATGTCAGATCTTGAAGCAGATTTTGCAGCACGAGGAAATCACCAGTTGCGCTACAGCCGGGAATTTCTACGTTGAGTGTCTTTTTGATCGGCGCGCCGCCGGGTTTGACCTGCAAGGTGGTTGCAGAAATCGCGCGGCCACAGTTGGCACCATTGACCTCGGCTTCGACGGTCAGTTGCACGTCACCGGCTTCCGCCGCATTGACGGTTGGGAAAGTATAGACGTCGGCCATCCGAGACAGCTCGCTAAAGCCATCGCCAAGGCGCATAAGGAACCCACCGCGGCCGCCAATCACAGCGGTCAAATCGCGGTCGTTGCCAAACCATACATGGCCTTCTTCGCCATAGGTCGCGCCAAATTCCAGCGCGTGAATTTGCAAACCCGTTTCGCCCATCCATTGAACAGCAACGCGGTCGTAAAACTGAAGTGAGCCCACGTCAGCCGTCGTAGAGGCCGCGTAGCCATTAGGGAATGTCACATCAAATTGCGCGTCCATCGCCATCGCTGGGACGGAGATCTCGAGCACTCCATCAGCGTCCAGAACCTCGGTAAAGGTCAGACCCGAGTGGGTGATAGTCACACGATCGCCGGGCAGGCAGCTCGCGGATACACTCAGGTTCACCATGGCCGCAACGGCTGGGGTCGCCGAAACGGCAATGTCACAGCCCAGAAGCGGAGCGTTTTCTTCTTTGGGCATGCTGGCCACAGGGACTTCGCTGGCGACGGTCAGAATAATCGGTTGGGCAGGCAGGCTGGCTTCGGCGTAGCGCTCTTCTGGCATGGCCGGCAGCGCGTTGTCCGCGTCGTTGCGGCCCAAAAGCACGTTGGCATTGAGGCCCGTGTCGATGGATTTCGCAATCAGCTTGTCCCGCGGCTCTGCAACGGCAGAGGCCTCGAGAGGCGAGCCACTCTGCATCAGGAACCCAATGGCCCCCGCGGTCGCGACGGTAAAGGCCACCAAGGCCACCTTGGTTGCACTGTCTTTCTTGACGGAGAATTTCTTCAACCGCTTGAGTTTATTTAGGCGCTTAAGTTTCTTTACCTTGAACTTCATCGGGCCCACTCCTGCTCACAAAAACCCAAGTGTGTTTCTGAACAGGAAAAAGGGCGCGAAAGTGGCGCCCTTTAGGTGATTTTTGGAAACTTTAGAGGGTCAGCTTAGGAATAGCTGCCGTGGCAATGCTTGAATTTCTTGCCAGATCCACAGGGGCACGGATCATTTCGGCCCGGATTTCCCCATGTGGAGCGGTCGTCTTCGTCAAAGCCTTCGACCAACGGAACATACTTGTTCTTCGGAGCCTCACCACCCGGCTGCGCCTGGTTGATTGCTTCTTGTTGCGCCTGGATCTGCGCAATCATCGCGCGCTGCTCTTCTTCGGTCAGCGGGCGGATCTTACCAAGGTTTTTGGTGACCTCTTCGCGCAGACCTTCAAGCAGGCCTTCAAACAATTGGAAAGCCTCGGTCTTATATTCATTCAGCGGATCACGCTGGGCATAGCCGCGGAAGCCGACCACAGACCGCAGGTGCTCCAGCGTCAGCAGATGTTCGCGCCATTTGCTGTCGATAGTCTGCAAAAGCAGCTGTTTCTCGATGTTGCGCATGGCATCGGGACCAAATTGCACGGCCTTTTGCGCCATGAACTCGTCCGCCGCCTTTTCCAGACGTTCCTGAATGTCTTCGTCGTCCACGCCTTCTTCGGCGGCCCATTCCACAACCGGCGCATCGATGCCGACGTTTTCCTGTAGCGAGGCCTTAAGGCCTTCGGTGTCCCATTGTTCGGCATAGGATTTTGGCGGCATATGGATGTCGATCAGATCAGCGATCACCTCGTGACGCATGTCCTGCACGATTTCGGACAAATCCTCGGCTTCCATGATCTCGCGGCGCTGGCCAAAGATCACTTTCCGCTGGTCGTTCATCACGTCGTCGAACTTCAGCAGCTGTTTACGGATGTCAAAGTTGCGGCCTTCGACCTTCGCCTGAGCGCGCTCTAGCGATTTGTTCACCCAAGGGTGCACGATGGCTTCGCCTTCTTGCATGCCCAGAGTGGACAGAACCTTGTCCAGACGGTCAGAGCCGAAAATCCGCATCAGGTCGTCTTCCAAAGACAGGAAGAAAGCCGAGCGACCCGGGTCACCCTGACGGCCGGAACGACCACGCAGCTGGTTGTCGATGCGGCGGCTTTCGTGGCGTTCGGTGGCCAGAACGAACAGGCCACCCGCCTCTTTAACGGCGTTTTCGTCCGCTTGGTGGGCCTCTTCGATCCGGGCTCGTATCTCATCAGGATTGGCCTCGGGATCGGCGGCGATGGCTTCCATGATTTTGAACTCGACGTTGCCGCCGAGCTTAATATCGGTCCCACGGCCCGCCATGTTGGTCGCGATGGTCACCGCGCCCAGCTTGCCGGCGTCGGCCACGATCTGCGCCTCTTGTTCGTGCTGACGCGCGTTTAGGACATTGTGCTCGATCCCCGCGTCGCTCAGCAATTGCGACAAGTGTTCGGATTTCTCAATCGAGGTCGTGCCCACTAGGGTCGGCTGACCCTTTTCTTTGGACTCTTTGATCGTATTCACAATCGCGTCGTATTTTTCCTTAGCCGTACGATAGACCGCATCGTCTTCGTCCTTACGTGCCACGGGACGGTTGGTCGGAACCTCGACAACGCCAAGGCCATAGATCTCGGCAAATTCCTCAGCCTCAGTCAGCGCCGTGCCGGTCATACCGCTCAGCTTGTCGTAAAGGCGGAAGTAGTTTTGGAAGGTCACCTGCGCCAAAGTCACGTTCTCAGGTTTGATCGAAACGCCCTCTTTGGCCTCAATCGCCTGATGCAGACCTTCGGACAGACGACGGCCCGCCATCATACGGCCGGTGAATTCGTCGATCAGAACGACTTCATCGCCACGCACGATATAGTCTTTGTCTTTGGTAAAGAGTTTATGCGCGCGCAGACCCTGATTCACGTGGTGCACAATCGTGGTGCTTTCCGGATCATAGAGCGACTGCCCCTCGGGCAGGATCCCCGCCTCAAGCAGTTTGGCCTCAAGCCAGTCGTTGCCGTCGTCGGTAAAGGACACGGCGCGTGTCTTTTCATCCAGCGTGAAATGCTCGTCGCCGATGTCAGGAATGATCTTGTCGATCGCCAAATACATATCGGTACGGTCCGCAGCCGGGCCCGAGATGATCAGCGGGGTCCGGGCTTCGTCGATCAGGATCGAGTCGACCTCGTCCACGATGGCGAAATAGTGGTCGCGCTGGAAGATCTGGTTCAGCTCGGACTTCATATTGTCGCGCAGATAATCAAAACCCAGCTCGTTGTTGGTGGCGTAGGTGACGTCGCAGCCGTAGGCGGCTTTCTTTTCTTCATCTGGCTGCTGAGGATAAACAACGCCGGTGGTCAGACCCAAGGCGCCATAGACCTTGCTCATCCATTCCGCGTCACGTTTCGCGAGGTAATCGTTCACGGTAACGATATGCACGCCCTTGCCGGTCAGAGCATTCAGATAGGCCGGGAAGGTCGCCACGAGCGTTTTACCCTCGCCGGTTTTCATTTCCGAGATATTGCCCTGATGCAGGAACATCCCGCCCATGAGCTGCGTATCAAAGGCACGCAGGCCAAGCGCGCGTTTCGCGGCCTCGCGGCAGTTCGCAAAGGCTTCGGGCAAGATCGCGTCCAGGCTTTCGCCGCCTTCAACGCGTGACTTATATTCAGCAGTCTTTTCGATCAGCCCCTCATCGCTCAGAGCCTCAAACTCTGGCTCCAGCGCGTTGATCTTTTCGACAATGGTTTTGGTCGCCTTGATTTTTCGGTCGTTCGGCGTTCCGAAGACCATTTTGGACAGTTTTCCAAAACCCAGCATGCGAATGTGTCCTTCGTTGACAAAATCTTTAGCCGCTTGTGCTTGCTCGTTCTGATGCCTGCTCATAGAAACAGGGCAAAGGACTCGTGCATCGGCCTCAAAGCGATGTAAGCGCCTATATATACAGTGTCAACGCCGCCCCCCGTCGCGGCCCGAACCAAGGACGTTTCGATGTCAAAAACACTCAGAGCTTTGCGTATTGCTGCGGCAGGTCTTTTCTTTGCGCTTCCTGCTTTTGCTCAGGAAACACCGACGGCTGACACCGTTGTGGCCACGGTGAATAACGCAGAGATCACGTTGGGTCACATGATCGCGGTGCGCGAGACATTGCCAGCGCAATATCAGCAATTGGCGCCTGAGGTTCTGTTCAGCGGCATTCTGGACCAGATCATTCAGCAAACCCTGCTGGCGCAAGCTGTGGGGGATGATATTCCGAAACGCACTGCGAAAACGCTAGAAGTCCAACGCACGGCCATTCTGGCAGATGCCGCGGTGGATGCGGCGCTCGCCGAACGGGTGGATGATGCTGCACTGCGCGCGATGTATGACGCGAAATACGGCGATTTCACCGGCGCGCAGGAATTTGATGCAAGCCATATTCTGGTAGAAACCGAAGAAGAAGCCCAAGCCATCGCCACCGAAATCCGCGCAGGTGCAGATTTCGCCGAAACCGCCAAAGAGAAATCCACAGGCCCTTCCGGCCCACGCGGCGGGGCTTTGGGCTGGTTTGGCCCCGGTCAGATGGTGCCTCCGTTTGAAGCGGCTGTGGCAGAGCTGAAGGTCGGAGAGGTTTCAGATCCGGTTCAGACGCAATTCGGCTGGCATGTGATCATCCTGAACGACACGCGCACCCAAGAGGCGCCGACTTTCGAAATGGTTCTGCCGGAAATTCAGGTGGATGCAGAGAATGCAGCCGCGGCGGCCTATGTAGCAGAGCTTGCGGAGAGCGGCACGGTAGACCAATCCGCGGCAGACGCACTGGACCCGAACCTGATCGCGCAATTCGAACTTCTGGACGAGTAAATTGGCTGACATCACCGCTGTCTCCCCGCTCGCACCTGAGGGATTTCCAGAACTGCCTGTGATCGACGGCGTGCGTTTTGCCGCCGTCGAAGCCGGTGTGAAATATCAGGGTCGCAAAGACGTGACCCTGATCGAGCTCGCGCCCGGATCGTCAGTCGCTGGGGTCTTCACCAAATCCGCAACGCGCTCAGCCAATGTTCTGGATTGTCAGGCGAAAGTCGGATTGGTCAGCGACGCGGGTGCTGCGTTTATCATCAACTCCGGCAATTCGAACGCCTTTACGGGACGCGCAGGCGAAGGCTCTGTCGCAGCGATTTGTGAGGCCGTGGCGGGTGTCACAGGCCTTCCGCAGGACCGTGTTTTCACCTCGTCCACCGGCGTCATTGGTGAGCGACTACCCCATGATCGCATTACAACAAAGATCGACGAATTAGTGGCTGGCCTAACGCCCGACGCCATCGAAGACGCAGCCCAAGGCATCATGACCACCGACACCTATGCCAAGGGTGCCGGAACGACGGTGATGATCGACGGCCAACCCGTGAAAATCGCAGGGATCGCCAAAGGATCCGGCATGATCGCGCCGGATATGGCGACGATGCTGGTCTATATTTTCACCGACGCCAAGGTCGAGCGCGCGCTGCTGCAACAGATCCTGTCAGAGCTGACGGATGTGACGTTTAACGCGATCACTGTGGATAGTGACACCTCGACCTCGGACACGCTGTTGCTGGGCGCGACCGGCGCATCTGGCGTTGAGATCACAGAACCCGAAGGACCCTTCGCCGCGGGTTTGCACGAGGTCATGCTGGACCTGGCGCACTTGGTGGTACGCGACGGCGAGGGAGCAACGAAATTTGTAGAAATTTCGGTGACCGGCGCGGCCAGCGATCAGGACGCGAAAACCCATGCATTGGCCATCGCAAACTCTCCGCTGGTGAAAACAGCCATCGCCGGCGAGGATCCCAATTGGGGCCGTATTGTTATGGCCATCGGGAAATCCGGGGCTGCGGCGGATCGTGACCTGCTGACCATCCATTTCGGGGACGTTCTTGTCGCGGAAAAAGGCTGGGTGGCGGAAAGCTATTCTGAGGAAGCAGGCGCGACCTATATGAAAGCCCAAGATCTGGCGATCCGCGTGGATCTGGGCCTTGGCGACGGAGCGGCCAAGGTTTGGACCTGCGACCTGACCCATGGATACATCACGATTAACGCGGACTATCGATCATGAAGTCGGTTCTGGTCTCTGCCGTCTGTCTGATTGACCGCGACGGGCGGGTGTTGCTGGCGCAACGGCCCGAGGGGAAATCGATGGCGGGTCTCTGGGAGTTTCCTGGCGGCAAGGTTGAGGACGGCGAGACACCTGAGGTCGCTCTGATCCGCGAGCTTGAAGAAGAGCTTGGGATCAACACCTGGGAAAGCTGCCTCGCGCCGCTGACCTTTGCGTCGCATACGTATGAGAAATTCCACTTACTGATGCCACTCTTTGCCTGCCGCAAATGGGAAGGCACCCCGATTGCGCAGGAGGGGCAGGTTTTGAAATGGGTCTATCCCAAGGATTTCCGCGACTATCCGATGCCGCCTGCGGATATCCCGCTTATTCCGATGATCAGGGACTGGTTGTGAACGGAAACTTTAAAAGTTTCCGACTCCGATTTCTTTAAAAGAAATCGAAACAAAAACGCTGCCCATTGGGCGGCGCTTTCTATTTCTATCCGTCAGACCCTTAGTCCAGCGTCCGCGCCACTTCTTCGCGCTCAAAGATCTCGATGACGTCGCCTGCGCGGATATCATCGTAGTTCTCAAAGGCCATGCCGCATTCCTGACCGGACTGAACCTCTGCCACTTCGTCCTTGAAGCGCTTGAGGGTCTTGAGAGTACCTTCGTGAATAACCACGTTGTCGCGCAGCAGACGCACGCCAGCAGACCGACGCGCCACGCCTTCAGTGACCAGACAGCCTGCAACCTTGCCCACGTTGGACACTTTGAAGACGTCTTTGATCTGAGCGTAGCCGATAAAGGTCTCTTTGATTTCCGCGGAAAGCAAACCAGAAGCCGCCGCTTTTACGTCATCCACAAGGTCATAGATCACCGAGTAGTAGCGGATCTCGACGCCCTTTTGGTTCGCGGTATTACGCGCCGAAGTATTGGCACGCACGTTAAAGCCCATGACCGGTGCACCAGATGCCTCGGCCAAGCCGATATCGGTCTCGGTGATCGCACCAACGCCCGAATGCAGCACACGCACACGCACCTCGTCGTTACCGATCTTTTCCATCGCCTGAACGATGGCTTCGGCAGACCCCTGCACATCAGCTTTCACCAGAATTGGCATTTCAGAGACGTTCTCGTCGTCTTTCGCCTTCTGCATCAGCTGTTCCAGCGTCGTCGCTGCACCGGCTGCCGCGCGTTTGTCTTTCGCGGCCTGCGCACGGTATTCCGCGATCTCACGGGCCTGCGCTTCGGTCTCGGTCACGTTCAGAACGTCGCCCGCTTCGGGTGTGCCGTTCAGACCAAGCACCTCGACAGGCACAGACGGACCGGCCTCTTTGACGCGCTCGCCCTTGTCGTTGATCAGCGCACGGACCTTACCGTATTGCTCACCCACAACAAAGATATCGCCTTGGCGCAGGGTACCTTTCTGAACCAGAACGGTCGCGACAGGGCCACGGCCCACGTCAAGCTGCGCTTCGATCACGGCACCTTGAGCGGCGCGATCCGGGTTGGCTTTCAGTTCCAAAATTTCGGACTGCAGCGCAATCGCTTCGAGCAATTCGTCCAGACCTTGGCCAGTGTGTGCAGAGACTTCCACGTCCTGAACCTCACCAGACATCGCCTCAACGATAACCTCGTGTTGCAACAGCTCGGAACGCACTTTCATCGGATCAGCGGCTTCTTTGTCGATCTTGTTGATCGCCACGATCATCGGCACTTCGGCCGCTTTCGCGTGGTTGATCGCCTCAATCGTCTGCGGCATGACCGAGTCGTCCGCCGCAACCACCAGAACAACGATATCCGTGACCTGAGCACCACGGGAGCGCATCGAGGTAAAGGCCGCGTGGCCCGGAGTATCCAGGAACGACAGAACCGTACCGCTGTCGGTTTTCACCTGATAAGCACCGATGTGCTGGGTGATGCCGCCGGCCTCGCCCGCCACAACTTTGGCGTCGCGGATCGCGTCAAGCAGAGACGTTTTACCGTGGTCAACGTGGCCCATAATGGTGATGACCGGAGGACGTGGCTGCAGGTCTTCATCCGCATCATCCACATCGGAAATCACGTCTTCGACGTCAGAGTCAGAGACACGAACCACTTTGTGGCCGAATTCCTCGATGATCAGCTCCGCGGTATCGGCGTCGATGGTTTGGTTCTGTGTCACCATCATGCCCATCTTCATGAGCTCTTTGACAACATCCGCCACACGTTCCGCCATTCGGTTCGCCAGCTCGGAAACGACAATCGCTTCTGGCAGCTGAACGTCACGAATGACCTTTTCACGCTCTACAGAGCCGCCCATCGCCTTTTGACGCGCGCGCTCCTGTTTCCGCTTCATCGAGGCGAGGGATTTCTGACGTCCGCCCTCGCCACCTGTCGCTTGGGACAGAGTCAGCTTGCCAGACCGACGGCCTTCGTTGCGACCACCGCGGCCGCGGTTCTCGCGTTCGCGATCCGCTTTGCGTGGGGTCGCGGCAGGTGCCGGACGGCTGGAGAGATCGCGCTTTGGACCGCTTTCTTTCGCAGCAGGGGCCGCTTTCGCAGCCGCAGCTTCGGCCGCCGCGCGTTGCGCAGCCACTTCGGCTTCTTTGCGTTTTTGCTCTTCGGCTTCGGCTTTGGCCTTGGCGCGCTCTTCGGCTTCGCGTTGCTCGCGCTCTTTCGCTTCGGCTTCGGCGCGGCGACGTGTGCGTTCCTCTTCGCGCGCCTTTTCCTCGGCTGCGCGGCGTTCCGCCTCTTCGCTTTCGCGGGCTTTCGCGGCCTGAAGCGCCTTCAGACGACGTGCCATTTCCGCATCAGAGATGCCCGCCGGACGTTTGGAAGGATCACCACCGACTGCTCCGCCGCCCGCAGGCTTACCGGCACCCGGCTTGGGCACCACAACGCGCTTGCGTTTGGTTTCCACCACGACGTTCTTGGTGCGCCCGTGGCTAAAGCTTTGCTTTACGTTGCCAGGACGCGCGCCGCGCAGACCCAATGTCTTTTTACCGTCACTATCGCTCATGTAGCTTTCTAATCCTTCCGGGCGGCCCCTGCCGCCTTATTTTCCAGCGTATTTTGTCGTATGCCCTTAAGTCGTTGGGCTTCCTCTACAACACGTTGCGTGAGTCCACCAGACGCAAGCGCACTATGAATCACAGTTTGTCGCCCAAATGCTGCCCCAAGCTCGGCCTGCGTGAGCCAACCGATATAAGAGCCATAGTGCGGCGTGCTCAGTTTGGACTTGCCGCGACCAGAGCCATCCACCGCCTGAATCAGCACTTCGGCATATTCTTTGGACAACCAGTCTTTCACTTTTTCATACCCAGCGACCGCTTCGCCGGATTTTCGTGCAAGGCTGATCAAGTCTACCACACGACGCGCAATTTGGCTTTCCACCTCATCCGCGAGCCCGTCTGGCACGGCAACTTGCTGCTTAGCGGCGCGCGAAAACGCGCCTTTCTTGCCAGCTTTCTCAAGCGCAGCCCGGTCAGCCGTTACATAGATCCCGCGACCGGGCAATTTGCCCAGGATATCCGGCACGATCTGACCGTCCGGCCCCACAACAAAGCGGATCAACCCATGCTTAGGGTTCACCTCGCCCGTTGCAATGCACTTGCGCTCAGGACCGCCGCTCCGGTCTTTGGTTCGCCCACCGCGTCCCATCTGTCAGCCTCACGAGGCCTGAGATCAGGCCTCGGCCTCCTCGGATGCGTCGCCTTCGGCGGCCTCTTCTTCGGCTTGCGCCAGCAGCTCATCAGGATCCACCCAACCCAGCATGACACGTGCGGTCATGATCATGTCTTGTGCTTCTTCCAGAGTGATGCCGAACGGCTCTAGGCTACCGTCGTCTTTGGAACGCTCGCCGTCGACTGTTGTCCAGCCACCGGCCAGTTCCCAGTCCGCGCAGGTTGCGAAGTCTTCCAGAGATTTCACATCGTCTTTTGCCAGCGCTTCTACCATTTGGGCAGTCAGGCCTTCGAATTCAATAAGGCTGTCCTCTGCGCCCAGCGCACGGGCCGCTTCCAGAGCCGCCGCAGCTTGTGCTTCGAGGTATTCGCGCGCACGGGTTTGCAGCTCGCTCGCGGTGCCTTCGTCGACGCCATCGATGACCAGCAGTTCGTCGATCTCGACATAGCCAACTTCTTCGAGGTTGGTGAAGCCTTCGGACACAAGCAGTTGCGCGAAGAATTCGTCGATATCCAGCGCTTCTTGGAACAGCGCGGTGCGTGCTTCGAATTCCTTCTGGCGACGCGCGGATTCTTCAGCCTCGGTCATGATGTCGATATCAAGGTTCGTCAGCTGAGACGCCAGACGCACGTTCTGACCACGGCGGCCGATGGCGAGGGACAGCTGCTCTTCTGGAACAACCACTTCGATCTTGCCGGCTTCCTCATCCAGAACAACCTTAGATACCTCTGCAGGCTGCAGCGCGTTCACAAGGAAGGTCGGCTGATCTTCGTTCCAAGGGATGATGTCGATTTTCTCGCCTTGCAGCTCGTTCACAACGGCCTGCACGCGGGAACCACGCATACCAACGCAGGCACCCACAGGGTCGATGGAACCGTCATAAGAAATCACAGCGATCTTCGCGCGCGAACCCGGGTCGCGGGACACGGCTTTGATCTCGATGATGCCGTCGTAGATCTCTGGCACTTCCATTTTAAACAGCTCGGCCATGAATTCAGGCGCGGTGCGGGACAGGAAGATCTGTGGGCCACGGGTCTCACGACGCACGTCTTTGACGTAGCAGCGGATGCGGTCGTTCGGGCGATAGCTCTCGCGGCCGATCTTTTCGTTCCGACGCAGGATCGCTTCGCCGTAGCCTGCGAGATCCACGATAACGTTGCCGTATTCTTCGCGTTTGACCTGACCGTTGATGATGGTGCCAGCCTTGTCTTTGAAGGCCTCATACTGGCGATCACGCTCGGCTTCGCGCACCTTCTGCAGGATCACCTGTTTCGCGGATTGCGCCGCGATCCGGCCCAGCTCTACCGGAGGAATTTCCTCGACATAGGTGTCGCCGATCTGAGGATCGTCGAGATACTGCTTGGCCTGCTCTACGGTGAACTCGGCCTGATAGTTCTCAAGCTCTTCGTCCTCGACAACAGTACGCACGCGGGTGAATGTCGCGCGGCCGGTCTTGCGGTCGATGGACACGCGGATGTCCATTTCCGCGCCGTAGCGGGACTTGGCTGCGCGCGCGAGGCTCTCTTCCATCGCTTCGACAACCAGACCTGGGTCGATCATCTTTTCGCGGGCCACGGCCTCGGCGGTTTGCAACAGCTCCAGCTGGTTTGCAGAGGTAATTGCCATTATTCAGTCTCCTCAGAACCCGTCTCGGTTTCAATGTCGTCAAAAGCGTCTTCGTTCAGCACACCGGCCTCTTTACGTTGACGCAGCATTTCTTTGATCAGATCGTCGGTCAGCACGAGCTTGGCGTCAGACAGCCAGTCAAACTGCAGACCCACGGTGCCCTGTTCGATGTTGATCAGCACTTCTTCGCCCTCAACACCCGCAAGCACGCCTTTGAAGCGTCTCTGACCATCGATCAGCTCACTGGTTTCCACCTTGGCTTCATAGCCTTCAAAGGTGTCAAAATCTTTCAGGCGCGTCAGAGGGCGGTCGATGCCGGGGCTGCCAACCTCAAGCGCGTAGCCATCCTCAATCGGATCCTCGACGTCCAGAACGGCGCTGATCGCATTGCTGATCTGCGCGCAGTCATCGACCTCGATGCCGCCCTCTGGCTTTTCAGCCATGATCTGCAACGTATGGGTCTTGCCGCCCATAAAGCGCAGGCGCACCAGCTCGAACCCCATGTCCTCAATGACAGGGCCAACGATCTCGGCGAGACGGCGATCCATCGCAGATTTGGCAATCATATTGCTCATGCGTATGTCCAATTTGAGCGACGGGCACAAAAAAACGGGCCCGCGGCCCGTTGTCGTTTCCGGTGGGCGCTGGGTGTCCAGCGCGCCGCTGTTGAGGGGGATATAGGCGGTTCAGCCTGAGTCTGCAAGCCCTCAGTTGGGAACCGCCTTATGGGCTTTAGTCATCCCGCCATTTGGCGTCACGATGCGAGCCATCGCAGTAGGGTTTATTCCCCGACAGACCACAGCGACAGAGCACATATTTCCGCTCTGATTGGCCCTCGCCCTGCGGAGGAACTGGAGACACCACATCCTTGACCCAGTAAGGGCCGTTCTTCTCGACTTCGATCTGCGCGCGGTCGGCGAAAAGGTGGGGCGGCATTTCATCCGCCAAGGCTAGGGCACCAGACGGGCAGGCCTCAATCACAGCGCGCACTTCTTCGGCAGCTCCTTTGTCCGGTTGCATCCAAGGTTTCTGCGCAGGATTGAAGATATGGCTCGCAAGGCGTCCACATTCCGCCGCGTGGGAACACAAGAGAGGATTATAGGTCACCGAGACCTCGGACCCTTCGTAAGTAATGATCCGGTCCCGTCCTGCAGGCGTTCCACCCCGGCTTTCAAACCCGGCCTCTTTATGAGAGCCGTCGCAAAACGGTTTGCTCTTGGACGACCCACAGCGACAGAGCGCCATGATCGGTTTGGTTTCCACCTCGCTGCCGTCCGTGTTTTTCATGGACGAAAGGCCTTTGACCACAAGCGGGCCGTTTTCGCGTTCTTCGATGGCTGGGGTATCAGACATGCCGTGTCCTCCTCTGGCTACAGAGAGGAGGCTAGCGCGAACGCTATGTTTTCCAAATAGGGTTAACCGCGCGCCCATGCACAGGCGCGCCGCCGTTTGGCGAGACTTAGGCCTCGATCATATCCACACGGGTTGCGTGGCGGCCGCCCTCAAACTCGGTGTCCAGAAACGCATCGACTATTTCCATCGCGAGACCCGCGCCAATCACCCGCGCGCCCATCGACAGCATCTGCGCATTGTTGTGGGCACGGATCATCTTGGCGGAAAACACATCGGAACACACGCCACAGCGGATGCCCTCGACCTTGTTGGCGGACATCATAATCCCCTGCCCCGTGCCGCAGATCAGGATACCCAGATCCGCGTCTCCCTTGGCAATCATCTCTGCAGCTTCGCGGCCATGTTTGGGGTAGTGGGTGCTTTCCGAGGTAATCGGCCCGATATCAATCGCCTCATATCCGCGCTCGGCCACATGGGCGGCAATAGATTTGCGCAGCTCGATATCGGCGTGGTCGCTGGACAGAACGATGCGTTTGGTCATGGCTTTCAGATCCCCAAATCAGAATGTGACCGCCTTTTGTCTGGAAACGCCCGCCCGAGCAATCCCCAAAAGAAAACGCCCCGCAAAATGCGAGGCGTTCCCTGTTTGATATGGCGTAAAGCTTACGCGAACCACCAGCGCTCGATGATACGAGAGCTGTCCATCTGGAACACGTTGCCGATTGTGCCAGAGTTGGTCAGCTTGGTGCTGTGCGCGTCGACGTAGTTTGCGTACATCGGGATCACGGTACCACCTTCTGCGGACATGATCGCCTGCATCTCGTAGTACTGCTCGCGACGCTTGGCCGAGTCGAGTTCCGCACGCGCGGTCAGCAGCAGCTCTTGGAAACGTGCATTTTCCCATGCGGTGTCGTTCCAAGGCACACCGGATTCATATGCGGTGGAGAACATCCAGTCCTCGGTCGCACGACCGGACCAGTAGCAGGCACACCATGGCTTCTTGAGCCAGACGTTGGACCAGTAACCGTCTGCAGGTTCCTGAACCACGTTGATGTCGATGCCCGCTGCTTTCGCGGAGGCTTGATACAGCTGCGCTGCGTCAACCGCACCAGAGAAGGCCGCGTCAGAGGCGGACAGATCTACGGACAGACCGTCCAGACCCGCTTCTTTCAGCAAGGATTTCGCCAGATCCGGATCATAGTCGTTCAGTGGCAGATCCGCTGCGTAGTACTGGTTCGCTGGACCGATCGGAATATCGTTCGCAACCGCACCGTGACCCAGAAGGATCTTGTCGACCATTTCCTGACGGTTGATCGCGTGCTTCAGAGCCTTACGGACCTTCACGTTGTCGAACGGCGACAGGCCGGTCAGCATTGGGAAGGTGAAGTGCTGGTTACCAGTAACCTCGAAGATGTTGATCATCGGGTTCGCTTTGAGCAGCGCTTCGGTTTTGAAGTCCACGCGGTTCACGGCGTCAACCTGACCGGTCATCAGCGCGTTCATACGTGCAGAGGCATCGTTGATCGCGATGATTTCAACAGAGTCAAACCAGCCTTCTTTGCCGTCTTTATAGTGGCCGTCTACACGGCTCAGAACGGTGCGTACGCCTGGGTCAAAGCTCTCGACCTTATAAAGGCCGGTACCGATGCCTTTCGCGATCGCTTCTTCAACCTGACCCGCTGGGAACATACAGATGTGGTAGTCAGACAGCAGGAACGGGAAGTCCGCGTTGCCGGCTGCAAGCGTCAGAGACAGCTCGTGGTCGCTGATCTTGTTCATCTCGGTGATCGCCGAAACGATTGGCTTCGCCGCGGATTTCGCGCCTTCGGCCACGTGCATGTTGAGGGATTCCATAACGTCATCCGCGCCAAACGCTTTGCCGTTGTGGAAGGTTACGCCCTTACGCAGTTTGAAGGTCCAGGTTTTCGCATCTGGAGTCGCTTCCCAGCTTTCTGCCAGTTCGCCGATCAGCTGACCGTCTGCGGCAACCTGTGTCAGGGTGTCAAACACCGCGCCGTGCGCAGTTGTAATCATGTAGCTGTCAGAGTGGGTCCGGCTGTCCCAGCTGTCGGATGTGTTCGCACCCGCCAGACCAAGACGCAGAGTACCACCGCGACTTGGGGCTGCCTTAAGAGGCACGCCGGAAGCCGCCAGAACACCAGCTGCTGCACCGGTCTTTAGAAGGCCGCGTCTGCTTATTTGTGTCATTCTCATTCTCCCAATTGAGGACTATGTCGTGTTTTTGGTTATTATTATTAAGAGGTTACATTTTATTTACGGCAGCATCGCCGATATTGTCGACCCCTCGCTCGTTTAACAGATTTGTCAGCCAATCCGGGTCCATTTCAGGCACCGAGCTGAGCAACAGATCTGTATAGGGATGATGCGGAGGCTTGAACATGTCTTCTTTCAGACCCTGTTCTACCACACGCCCATCCTTCATCACCACAACCTCATCCGCGATCGAACGGACCGTCGCGAGGTCGTGCGTAATAAACATATAGGACAGCCCCAAGGTATCTTGGAGACGTGCCAAAAGTTTTAGGATGCCTTCCGCCACCAATTGGTCCAAGGCCGAGGTGACTTCATCACAAATGATAAACTTTGGCTCAGCGGCCAAAGCGCGGGCAATCCCGATGCGTTGTTTCTGACCGCCAGACAGCTCAGATGGCAGGCGATTCATATATTGGCTGGGCTCAAGCTCGATTTCCTCGAGCAAATGTTCGACTCGGCGGCGTTTTTCGTTGCCTGTCAGGCCCATATAGAATTGTACCGGACGACCGATGAGTTCGCCAATGGTCTTGCGCGGGTTCAGCGCCGTATCGGCCATCTGATAGATCATCTGAGCCTGCCGCAACTGGCCGCGATCACGTTTGCGATAGTCCAGCGGCAGGGCTGTCCCGTCAAATTCGATATGACCCTTGGTCGGTGGCAAAAGCCCTGTGATACAGCGCGCCGTTGTCGACTTGCCAGAGCCCGACTCCCCTACAACCGCGACGGTGCGCGCTTCGTGGATATCAAAGCTGACGTCATGCAGAACCTTGGCGGTGCCATAGGCTGCATCCACACCCTTAACGGAAACCACCGGAGTCGTCCCGGTGTGAACCGCAGGCTGTTGCGGACGCTGGAAGCTGCGAACCGCCCAAAGCGACTTGGTGTAGTCCTCTTGCGGATCAGACAGCATCTTGCGCGTCTCGGCCTCTTCGACCTCATCGCCTTTCAGCATGACTTTCACTTTATCCGCCATCTGCGCCACAACCGCGAGGTCGTGCGTGATATAGATCGCAGCGGTGTCGAATTCCTCAACGATCTCGCGGATCGACGCCAGAACCTCGATCTGCGTGGTCACATCCAGAGCCGTAGTCGGTTCGTCAAAGATGATCAGCTCGGGACGACAAGACATCGCCATCGCGGTCATCGCCCGTTGCAGCTGACCCCCAGACACCTGGTGCGGATAGCGGAAGCCAATTTCGTCCGGGTTCGGCAGACGCAGCTTGCGATAAAGCTCGATCCCATCCGCTTCGCTTTCAGACTTTGACATGACGCCATGCTGAACCGGTGCTTCGGTGTGTTGATCCATCAGGCGATGCGCCGGGTTAAAGCTCGCCGCAGCGGACTGCGCCACATAGGCGATACGCTTGCCAAGCAGGCCGCGCTTGACCGCCGCCGAAGCCGTGACCAGATTGACGCCGTCAAATTCGACTTTGCCGCCCGTGATCTTACAGCCGTCCCGCGTATAGCCCATTGCCGCCAGACCCAGCGTGGATTTGCCCGCACCGGATTCCCCGATCAGACCCATCACCTCACCTTTGCGCAGCTCAAAGCTCGCGCCTTTGATGATCGGATGCCAGACCTCATCAGAGCGGCCATCAATGTAGATATCAGAAACCTTCAGAAGGAGATCTTTTTCAGCCATGTCTATCTCCTTATTCTTTCAGGCCCGAGGATGCGTGCAGCATCCAGTCGACAACGAAGTTAACGGCCACGGTGAGCAAAGCAATCGCTCCGGCTGCCAGCAGCGGCGCTGTCGCCACCTGCGGGGCAAAGGCCGCAAAGTTGATGAATTGTGCAAGGTCACGCACCATTGTGCCCCAGTCGGCGAGCGGAGGTTGGATCCCCACACCCAGGAAAGACAGAGACGCAATCGTGAGGAACACAAAGCAGAAGCGCAGACCGAATTCCGCCAGCAATGGCGCGACGGCGTTCGGCAGGATCTCGCGGAACATCAGATAGCCCAGACCCTCACCGCGCAGCTTGGCCGCTTCGATATAGTCCATAACCACGATGTTCAGACCGACCGCACGGGCCAGACGGAACACGCGGGTTGAGTCAATCACCGCAATGATGATCACCATATAGAAGGTCAGCAGGCCTTTTTCCGACCCCGCCCAAGCGGACGCGATTGTCATCAGCAACAGCGCAAAGATCAGCGACGGGATTGCCATCAGAACATCGACACCGCGAGACAGAAGCTGATCAAGCCAGCCCTGCAAAACAGCTGCGAGGAAACCAAGGCTCGCCCCAATGAAGAACGCCAGACATGTGGTCGCAAATGCGATGCCGACCGTGTTCTGCGCACCGTAGATCAGGCGGCTTAGAATATCCCGACCGATCTGGTCCGTGCCCAGAGGATAGTCCGGATTGCCGCCCATCGCTGGATTGCCACCTGGCACCACATTCGCAGCGCCTAGAATTTCTTCCTGACCATAGGGCGCGATGGCACCCGCAAAGATCGCCACGAAGGCATAGATCAGGATCATCATGACGCCAAAGCTGGCCGTCAAAGGCATGCTGCGGAACACTTTCCGCGACCCCGCGGTACCGACCGTGCGGCCCAGAAGACGGAAAAGCCAAGCCGCGATACCAAAGAGGATGAAGCCATCTACTGCCACTCGGAAGAAGAAGTATTTATTGGCAATCGCCGGATCCGCCGTACGCGCCAGATAATATGTCCACACGGCCCAAACCAAGCAGACCGCACCCAGAACATAGCCAAAAGCAACTCCCGTCGGCATATCGCGGAAGAACGGAGCATTCGACGTCGCCTTCTGCCCAACAAAGCGGAACACCCAGCCAGCGGCCCAAAGACCCACGAAAAAGAGAATAATTTGGATCCAGATATTCATTTCGGATGCCTCAGACGTGGGTTGGAGATGATCGACAGAATATCCGCCGTCAGGTTCAGAAGGATGTAGGCCGTCGCAAAGATCAGACAGCATGCCTGCACAACCGGAATGTCGCGGATCTTCACACTATCCACAAAGAGCTGCCCGATGCCCGGATAGACAAAGACCACCTCGACGACCACAACGCCGGTGATCAGATAGGCGAGGTTTAGCGCGATGACGTTAATGATCGGAGCCAGCGCATTCGGCAGCGCGTGTTTCACGATCACCCGCGCCGGAGACATGCCCTTGAGACGCGCCATCTCGATGTAAGGCGACGCCAAGAGGTTAATAATCGCCGCCCGCGTCATCCGCATCATATGCGCTGTCACCACCAAGGTCAGCGTCAGCGCCGGCAGCAGCGTTTTTTCCAACCGATCCGAAAACGCCATATCCGCGTAAATGTTAGACAGCGACGGCAGGATCGGGTTCAAAACCGCCAGGAACAGGATCAGCACATAGGCCAGAAAGAACTCTGGCGAAGAAATCGAGCTGAGGGTGAAGATATTGGCGCCTCGGTCAAACAGTGAGTTCCGATAAAGCGCTGCCAAAAGACCCAAGATGATGGAAAACGGCACCGCGATCATTGCGGTCACGCCGGCCAGGAACATCGTATTGGCAAAACGTGGGGCCACCTGAGCCGCCACCGATCCAAGTCCGCTTCCGGTGTCAGACCCCGCAAAGCTCGCAAAGTTCGCTTGGGCAAAGCTATTGCCAAGATCACCCTGCACCGCCCCGCCGAGCCATTCAAAATAGCGCGTCACCGGAGGCTTATCGAGCCCAAGATCCTGACGGATTGCCGCGACCGCTTCGGGCGTCGCCCCCTGGCCCAAGATGGCCTGCGCAAAGTCTCCGGGCAGCATATTGACCGCTGCAAAGATGACGATGGACACAACAAACAGCGTAAGCACACCAAGGGCTAAACGCTGTGCGATAATTCGTAAAATAGAGGCCAATGGTCCTCACCTGGTTGGGTCTTGTTTTTTGTTAAGAACCATCGTGAGTTGAGGATGTCTGGCTGTAAAGCGTGTAAATATGAAATCAGAGAAGATCTTGTGTGTTGACCACTTTTTAACCGCAACAGCTTGCTTCGCTTGTACAATTTAGACAAATTCGCCTAATTTTTGGACATATACATTGCTAAATCTGGACTTATGTCCGGGCAAGGGAATCCATAGTTCTGACCAATTCCGCACTGATGCCAGGTTCCGACAGCGCATGGCCTGCATCGCGGATAATGCTAAGATGCGCGCCGGGCCAAAGATCTGCGATTTTCTGCGCCGTATGTGGCGGGCAGATCATGTCATAGCGCCCCTGAACGATATAGCCGGGGATATGTGCGATACGATCCATGTTTTCAAAGATCTGTCCGTCTTGTTCGAGAAAACCAGCGTTTATGAAATAGTGGTTCTCAAGACGCGAGAAAGCATGCGCATATTCTGCCGGAGGCGTTGCTGTGCTGCCATCCGAATAAACCGACGCCAAAGCATTTTCCCAAGCGGCCCAAGCACGTGCATAAGCAACCTCGGTGGTACGATTTCCGCTAAACAATCGCTTGTGATAGGCGGCAATCATGTCGACCCGCTCGTCTTCTGGAATCATATTCGCAAATTTCGTCCAGGTTTCCGGGAAAAACTGCGCGGCCCCTCCGCCATAGAACCAATCTAGTTCAGCGCGGGTCATCGCGAACACACCGCGTAGAACAAGCGCCGTCGGCCGGTCTGGATGCGCTTGGGCATAAAGCAAAGCAAGCGTTGCCCCCCAGCTTCCGCCAAACACCACCCATTTCTCAATACCCAGCGCGGCACGGATCCGTTCGATATCCGCGATCAAATGCCAAGTCGTGTTGTTCTCGATCGAAGCTTGGGGTTTTGACCGCCCACAGCCTCGCTGATCAAACAGCACCACGCGATAGACCTCGGGATCGAAATAGCGCCGCATCGTCGGGCTGCATCCGCCGCCGGGGCCTCCGTGAAACACCACAACAGGTGTGCCATTTGGGTTGCCAGATTGCTCGACATAGATCTGATGACCATCGCCCATATCCATCATGCGCTGATCGAAAGGCTCGATCAGCGGGTAAAGGAAAGAAACTGCGCGCTTTTGACCTGAATGTTTGTCCATATTGACACTATATAGTAACCCGCGCCCAAAAGATCATATGGAGATCAGAATGCAACCCGAGTTGAACACCGTCGACCCAGCGGAAGTCGCCAAATTTGAAGCCATGGCCGCGGAATGGTGGGACCCCAAGGGCAAGTTCAAACCGCTGCATATGCTGAATCCCTGCCGTCTGGATTATATCACATCGCAAATCGCCGCGGAGTATGGTCGCGACTTGGGAACCGAGCGCCCGTTCGAAGGCCTCACGATCCTCGACATCGGTTGCGGCGGAGGTCTGCTCAGCGAACCCATGGCCCGCCTTGGTGCCACCGTCGTCGGCGCAGATGCCGCCGAGCGCAACATTCCCGTCGCCAAGGTACATGCCGAGCAGTCCGGCCTGACCATCGACTACCGTCACACAACCGCCGAAGCCATCGCCGAAGCGGGCGAGCGCTTTGACATCGTTTTGAACATGGAAGTCGTCGAGCATGTGGCCGACCCGCAGGAATTCCTGACCTGCTGTCAGACCCTGTTGAAACCAGGTGGGATCATGATTTGCTCCACTCTGAACCGCAATCCCAAGAGCTTTGTCATGGGCATCATTGGCGCGGAATATGTCATGCGCTGGTTGCCCAAGGGCACACATGAATGGAGCAAGTTCATCACGCCGGATGAACTCTATGACTTTCTGGAAAAAGGCGGGCTGACGCCTGTGGATCGCAAGGGCTTTGTGTTCAATCCGATCACCTGGGGCTGGTCGATCTCTGATCGAGATCTCAGTGTGAACTACGTGACTACAAGCCAGAAACCGGCTTAGGGATCTGTTGGCGAGACCGATCCGAACTGTTTGGCCCAGCGCAACACAACTGCGATGGGCCTTTTTTGTTAAGAATTTGCGAGGTGCAAACGGCGCGAGAAAATGCCTCGTTCTGAAAGACCTTTTAGGTTTTTACCAATGGCCAGTGCGCCCAAATCAATCACAGGCTCGATCAGGATGACGGATAGATAGGCCAGACCAAAGCTTGTCACGGCACCAAAGTTTTCCGCGCCAAACCCCTGCCCGTAAAAGGCCCAAAACGCGACCCAGGCGACGACACCGCCCTGATAAACAGCCGACATTTTCAGGACGTCCACGTAGCGCAGGTCAAAATAGGCCGTCGACGCAGGCACAATGCGTTTTGCCAAAGCATCCACCGCAAACAAAGGAAACAACAGCGTCGAGACATTGACGAAATACATCGGCACATCACTTGGCGCAAAGAAAAGCCCCTGAACAGCCAAGCCGCCCGCAAGACCAATCGCAGCAGGCGCAGCCCCCAAGAGCAAAAACAGCGTCGTGCCCAAAATGAAATGTACTTCAGAAATACCAACCGCGAAATGTGGCATCAGCTCAAAGAAAACAAAAACTCCGGCGACAGCAAGAACGCTGCGCAGACCAAAGGACACAACAGAGTGGTCTTTCAGATCATCGGCCAGAAGTTTCAGGCTATAGCCCGCCGCAGCGGCAGCCGTGCCTTGGGCCAGGATCATTTTGGCGCCATCAACAACGCCCGGTTCAATATGCATAATATGCTCCTATAGCGTCCACCCGACGCCGGTTTTGGCCGAGACTATTCGGCAGTTACGGGGCGACGGCTGGTATCCTGACTTGCTGCTCAGATCCGAAGGGCTCTGCAAGGCTTACAGTTGCGGGGGCAGTCCAAGATTCTCACTTGGTTCCCAATTAAGGCCTCCTTTCGAAGACCGCCATCTATGACTGTTTTAGGGAAGTTACGCGGTTTGGATGCATCAATTGCGACGCTTTTCAACAGATATGCGCAAATCTTTAAGCAGAAAAAAATTAATATTTATTAATGCCTTAAGGCGTGAAATCCCGAAAACGCTCCGCGATCACTCCACCTCACAACTGCCCGTGTCTGAATTCAACCGCCCACCCTGCTCGACGCAGGCGTCTACAGCGGCAGTGTGCTGAATTGTCGGGATCGTATAGACAAGAATAAAGACCACCGCGGCCCCAACCGCGACCAGGTTCATCGATTTCTTACGTGAGGGAGTCACCCGTTTTCCTCGAGTTTGACGCGCAATTCGCGCAGGATCGGTAGAGCGGAACGCACGCGGTGTTCTCCGATGTCTTTGACCACTTCGGAAATGATCGGCGCGATATTCGCGAGCGCTGCGTCCCGCGCGCGCCGTCCCGCCGGGCTGATCGTCACCAGTTTGCGCCGCGCATCGTCCCAATCGGGCCTGATATGTACATTGCCCGCCGCCTCAAGCTTCGCGAGCGTATTGGTCATCGCTCCGCGCGTCACATGGAAACTTTTCGCCAGTTGCGCCGGAGTCCGCTCGCTGCCCGAATGCGCCAGATGGTTCAACACAGAAAAATGCGACAGCTCCATACCCTTAGGCAGCGCCTTAGACAGACGGTTGCGCGCCAATTGGTCGGCCATCAGGATCTCGCTGAATAGCGAAACCGCCAGCGCGTCGGTGTCATTCTGCGATTGGGCCATCGAACTCTGTCTCATGGGTCAGCGAAGGCACGCGGCGCCGCGCCTCGGATACTTGGTTGCGGTCAAGTTCCACATATAGGGTCACCGGATCAACCCCTGCCTCGGCCACAATCTCTCCCCAAGGTGAAATAGCCAGAGAATGCCCATAGGTCTTGCGCTTTGGCGCGTTTTCTCCGCATTGCCCGGGCGCGAGGATCCAGCATCCGGTTTCAATTGCACGCGCCCGAAGCAAGGCATGCCAATGCGCAGCCCCAGTCACCTGCGAGAATGCGGCTGGAACGGTGATCACCTCAGCACCCGCTTTCGCCAAACGATTGAAAAGATGCGGAAACCGGAGGTCATAACAGATGGTCAGGCCGATCTTGGCAAAAGGCGTGTCCGCCAAAACCGCACGCGCGCCCGGCCTGTAACCGGCGGATTCGCGATATGTCTCTTCGGGCGTTACCTGCACATCAAACATATGGATCTTGTCATAGCGTGCGCGGATCTCGCCCTGCGGGTCGATCAAAAACTGCCGATTGGCAAAGCGCCCGTCGGCATCACCGGTTTTCAGCGCCAAAGACCCGACGGTCAGCCAAATCCCATGCGCCTTGGCAGCCTCTCGCAAACCCACAAGCGTGCGATCTTCAGCCTCTAGCTGCAACACCGCATTTTGATGTGACCGACTGGCCGACACGCAATTGGACACTTCGGGCGTAAGAACATATCCCGCACCCTGCCCCGCAGCCTCGGCGATCCGCTCTTGCAACATGGCAAGATTGGCCGCCGGATCCTCAGACGAGGTGATCTGCAACAGGGCGGTTTTCATGGTTAGGCCAGCATCCGATCCAACTTGCCGCTGTGCTCAAGCGCCATCAGATCGTCGCATCCGCCGATATGTTCGCCGTCGATAAAGATCTGCGGAAAGGTGCTGCGGCCACCCGAGCGCTGTATCATCTCGGGTTTGCGTTCAGGGTTGTCCCAGACTTTCACCTCGACATAAGCCACTGATTTACGGTCCAACAAAGACTTGGCGGCGGAACAGAACCCGCAAAGCGGGCGCGTATATATCTCAACGTTTTTCATAAGTCGTCATCCTAGCTGACATGTGTCTGCGCGATTTAAGGATCCAATGCAACGCGCGCCAGAGTGATAACGTCAATTTTCCGTGGGCTTGCGGGTGCCAAGGCCAAAGTACAGGCCTCAAGAGTGGCCCCAGTGGTCATGACATCATCAACAAGCAAGACCGGCCTTCCTTCAATTCGGGCGATCCGCTTCTCGTTCAAAGCAATCGCATCTTTCATCGTTTCAAGGCGCACATCGCGCTCTCCTTTCATCGGCGCGGTTGCCGTCTTCCGGATCAAAGCGTCGGGGCAATGGGATACCTCGAGCCGCGCGGCCAATCTCTCTGACAACAAAGCCGCCTGATTATAGGTTCGCTTGAACAGGCGCTTCCAATGCAACGGCACAGGCACCAAAATCGTATCCGGCCGGGCAAGATCCCGCGCCTTTCGCTCCATCCAACCCGCCATAGGCCGCGCCATATCCGTGCGATCTCCGTGCTTCAGGCGCATGACCAACTTCCGCGACAGGCCGTCATATTCCAAAACGGCCCTCCCCCTGTCCCATGGCCGCGCCGACAAGAGACAGGCGTCGCAATGGGCAATCTCAGTGGGGTCCGGCCCCAGCAAAGGCACGCCGCAAGCATCGCAACTAAGACCCGTCACAAAGGGCGTGTCCCGCCAACAAGTGCCACAGAGGCCAAAGTCCCCCTCCACCAAATCGCCACATCCGACGCAACGCGCGGGATAGATCATTTTCAGCAAGGTTTGTGCTTGGCGAAATTTCATCCTAGATACCGCCCATGACCAAAACGCCCCCAACATTGACCGACCGCGTAGCCCTTATGCGCAATCGCCAGCGCGCGGATCTGGACCGGGGCATGTTCCTGCAAACCCTCGTGGCTGACGACATCGAAGATCGCCTCGCCATGGTTAACAGGGACTTTACAGACATCGCGATTGTGACCGGCTTCCCTGACATCTGGCGCGCGCGGCTGCCCAAGGCCACGATTGTCCATGATACCGACACGCTCGCGCTCACAGCCAAAAGCCACGACCTGATCATCCACGCCCTCGCCCTGCATTGGGCCAATGATCCCGTTGGCCAGCTCATCCAATGTCGCCACGCGCTGAAGGACGACGGCCTCTTGCTCACCGCCAGCTTCGGCGGCCAAACCCTGCAAGAGTTACGCGCCTGCTTGGCCCAAGCCGAGTCCGAACTCACCGGAGGCCTCAGCCCCCGCATCCTCCCGATGGGAGAAATCCGAGACCTCGGCGCCCTATTGCAACGCGCTGGCTTTGCCCTTCCTGTTGCGGACAGCCTGCCTTTGGATGTCAGCTACGAAACCTCACTGGACTTGATGAAAGACCTGCGCGCCATGGGCGAAAACAACGCGCTTTTCGCGCGCCGCAAAACGCTCTCTACAAAGGCGCTTTTTGCCCGCACCGAAGATCTCTATCGTCAGTCTTTCACTGAAAATAACCGCCTCAAAACCACCTTCGAGATCATTTTCATGACCGGCTGGGCCCCCGACGAAAGCCAGCCGAAACCCCTGCGCCCGGGATCCGCCAGCGCGCGCCTCGCGGATGCGCTTAAGACCAGCGAGACCAAGCTGAAACCGTAATCCTATTTCTCTTGCCATAAATATCCAACCTTGGGACACAGCCCCAAAATGCCGCATTGGATCACTTCGCGATTGACCCATCTCGCCAAGAGACTATCTCTGCTGAAATCCAAACCGATGAGAAGCCAATGACCGATTTAGCCACCCGCCCCGAGCACGCCCCTGCTGACCACCCAAAGGTCGCGCGCGGCAAAACCGGCATCCTTCTCGCCAACCTCGGCACGCCGGATCACTACAGCTATTGGCCCATGCGCCGCTATCTAAACGAGTTTCTGTCAGATCGCCGTGTCATCGACTATGCGCCTTGGAAATGGCAGCCCCTGTTGCAGCTGATCATCCTGACCAAACGCCCTTTCACGTCAGGTGAGGCCTATAAATCCATCTGGAATCACGACAAGGGCGAGAGCCCTTTGATGACGATCACCAAAGACCAAACCGCCAAATTCGCAGACCTCATGGCCGCGCGTCACGGCGATCAGGTCATGGTTGATTTCTGCATGCGCTATGGCAATCCTTCCACCGAATCCAAAGTGCGTGAGATGGTCAAAGCGGGCTGCGAACGCATCCTGTTCTTCCCGCTCTATCCGCAATACGCGGGCGCGACCTCGGCGACGGCCAACGACCAGTTCTTCCGCGCTTTGATGAAAGAAACCTGGCAACCTGCGTCGCGCACGATTGAGCCTTACTACGACGACCCGCGCTATATCGACGCCTTGGCCAATTCGGTCGAAGAGGCATACGGCCAACTTGAAAAACGCCCCGATATCCTCGTGGTCAGCTACCACGGTATGCCCCTGCGCTATCTGATGCAGGGCGATCCTTACCACTGCCAATGCGCCAAGGTCACGCGGCTGTTGAAAGAACGTCTGGGTTGGAAAGACACCGATCTCGTCACCACCTTCCAATCCAAATTCGGCCCCGAAGATTGGCTCCAGCCTTACACGGTCGAAGAAGTCGCGCGTCTGGCCGAAGAGGACGGCAAGAAAAACATCGCCGTCATCGCGCCTGCTTTCTCTGCCGATTGCATCGAAACGCTCGAGGAAATCAACGAAGAGATCAAAGAAAGTTTTGAGGAAGCTGGCGGCGAGCATTTCACCTATATTCCGTGCCTCAACGACCGCGACGATCACATTCAGGTTCTCGCAGATATCGCGACGGAAAACTTGCAGGGCTGGCTCTGACCCATAAGCTCCGCGATCAGAAACCCCTTGAACGCGGAGACCTTCATGTCACTTCAAATCTTTCTACAACCGGTTGTTGCTCTGATCCTTTGGACCTTGGTGATTTGGTGCTGGCTCTATGCCACCCGCATTCCGGCCATGAGCAAAGCCCATGTGCACCCGCAATCCGCCCAAAGCCCTCGCGGAGACTGGCGGCAAAAACTACCGGAAAATGTGAATTGGGTGGCAGACAATTATAACCACCTGCATGAACAGCCGACCGTGTTTTACGCGCTTATGGGAACCATCGCCCTGACGGGTCTGCAATCCTCGGCTGCGCTTGGTCTTGCTTGGGCCTATGTCGGGTTTCGGATCCTGCATTCTCTTGTGCAGATCCTAGGGAACCGTGTGATCGTGCGATTTACCTGTTTCGCGCTCGCAAGCCTTGCGTTGATTGCTTTGGCAATCGCAACGGTGCTCGCGATATTTAGCGCTTAACGAAGAGACTAGCGCAAAAGAAAAGAGGCGCTGCCAGAGCAACGCCTCCTTTTGTAAAAAGCAGGGTGACCTGCCTTATACTTAGTTGTTCATAGCTGCCGCCAGGATCGCCAGAACCAACAGAGGAACAACGATGTTGGAAGAAGAAGACGCTGCGTCTTCAACAACAACTTCTGGTTCCATCATTGCTTTGTCCATGCCGCCTGCGAATGCGGTGGAAGCTGCTGCAGTCAATGCTGCTGCGAGAACGAGTTTTTTCATAGTAGTACCCTCCAGTATCAGCTTGCGCCAAAATTAAAGAATGAGCGCAAGCGCGTAAGACTTACCTCGTGATTCCTGTGTAATGTCTTGAAAGCGATCTTTGCAAACCTAATCACACACTTATCTCAGGCTCAGCGCCATAATGTGGTCAAATTAGCAACACTTGGGTGCCAACTTTGGCCAATTCGAACAGTTCTGCGATGTGCTCATTGTACAGGCCAATGCAGCCATTAGACGATCTGCGCCCAATTTTGCGTTCATCATGGGTGCCGTGGATTCGGTAATAGGTCCAACTCAGATAAAGTGCATGAGTCCCCAAGGGGTTATCCGGTCCGGGGCCTACGAATTCTGGCCATTCTGGATTGCGTTCCAGCATCGCTGGCGTCGGTCGCCAACTTGGTCCCTCGACCTTGCGTACAACCTTAGTGCGACCCAATCTTGTGAGATCTTCGGTCAGTGGAACAGAGGACGGATAGAGCTTGTAAGTGTTTCCATCCTGGCTCCAATAATGCAATGCGCGGCTTGTTGTATCGCAAAGTATCGCGCCATTTTTCAGATTCTTAAAATATGGCTCCCAAGAAAGACCCCGAAAGCTCGACGCATTTCGGCGCACAGTTTCGATATCTGCTTCGATTTCTGTAGTCGAATCCGCGTTCACATCATCCTGCGCCAAAGCAGGCGCGCCGATGAAGGCCGTACTCGTTGCCAAAAACGTGCGTCGACTGACGCGGTCAAACGGCGATTTACTCATGATATGCCCCTCAATGACATAAGTTTGGCGGCAATTTATGGCGCTAAAGCCGCAGTCGCAAATCAAACAAGCGTCATCTTGCCGTGGTCACGGGAATGTGGGCTTTCAACGCAACGATACACCCGCTAAAGATCTCTGCATGCGAAAGACAGAGCCAAGAGGGGGTCTCATGCGCATTCTTGCCCTGATGATGAGTGTTGTTCTGGCCGTATCCGGCTGCACGCTTGGCGCGCCATCCGAGCCCACTTTAGGCGCCGACGGCAAACCTTTGCCCCGCCTTTACCGGATCAAGGATCGCGATGTTGGCATGATCCAATTGCGTATGCTGGATTCTGTCAACGCGCTGCGCAGCGCCACCGGCGTTGAAGCAGTTGAGATGGATGCCAATCTGATCGCCGCTGCCGCCACACACGCGCGCGACATGTCGATCCAAAACCGCCCGTGGCACTTCGGCTCTGACGGCTCGTCGCCCATCGAGCGTGTGGCGCGGTCTGGCTATGTTGGTACCCTTGTAGGCGAAAACATCTCCGAGACCTACGAGACGGAACTCGAAACCCTCGCCGCCTGGATGGAAGAACCCGGCTCTCGCACCGTGATCATGGATCCAGCTGCGACTGATATGGGGTTTGCTTGGCTGCAAGAAGCGAACGGCAAGATCTGGTGGGTGCTGGTTCTGGGTGCTGAAACCGAAGCAGAGCTGGTTGCGGAACTGCAATAATCACTCGCGAATTATGATCTTGGTGCCGGTTCCGACCATGGCATAGATCTCACGCATCTCGCGGTTGGTGACGGCGATACAGCCCAGCGTCCAATCAATCAGATCGCTTTGGTATTTCTTGGGCCGCCCGTGGATAAAGATATCGCCCCCGGGATCGACGCCCAGCGCCTTGGCCTCGGCAATGTCTTTTTCGTTGGGATAAGAAATCCCTAAAGACAGGTAGAACTGGCTCTGCGGATTGCGCCGGTCAATTTCATAGACACCTTCCGGCGTGCGCCCGTCGCCCTCTTGGACCTTATCGCCAATCGGCGCGAAGCCTAGCCCGACGTCATATTCGCGCAGCACAATTGGGCCATGCATCAGATACATTTTGCGCTCGGCCTTCTCGACCACAATGCGTGTCACTTTTGGCCCCTTATAAGAGCCATAACTCTGGCCACAGGCCGCAAGAAACAGCCCCGCCACGAAAATGAGAAAAAGCGCCCGCATTTGATGCTCTGTTTGTTGTTTTGGCGGACCATATCACGAAAGCGCGGTGCGGCCCAGCTCACAAATCTGTCAGCGCGCGAATGCGCCGACCAGCTCAACGTGGCTTGACCAGCGGAACTGATCAACCACCTGCACCCAGTCCAGACGATAGCCCGCCTCCACCAAGATCTTGGCGTCCCGCGCGAATGTCACCGGATTGCAGGACACAAAAGCGACCCTCGCCAAATCCGACCGCGCCAATTCCACCGTTTGGGCCAAGGCCCCTGCCCGCGGCGGATCAATCACCGCAGCGTCATAGCGCAGATCCTCCGCCATCAACGGATTGCGAAACAGATCCCGCGTCTCAACCGAAACCCGTTTCAGCCCCTGCGCCTCGCGCCACCCACGATCCAAGGCCTTCATCATCGCAGCCTCGCCTTCAGTCGCATGGACCTCAGCAGTCTCGGCCATGGGCAAGGAAAACGTCCCGCAACCAGCAAAGAGATCCACAACGGATTGCGCATCCCCCACAATCTCTTGCGCTGCCGCAACCAAAGCTGCCTCACCCTCGCGCGTCGCCTGCAAAAACGCCCCCGGAGGCGGCACAACCCGCGCCCCGCCAAAGCGCTGCACCGGAGGCACCAAGGTCGCGATCACCTCACCATCCCAGGTCAGCCGCGCCACCTTCAAGCGCTGCGCCTCTTGACCCAACTGCGCCTCAAACGCTCCATCCAAAGGCTTGCCACCTGAAACGGCAATATCCAGACCGCCCTCAGAAAGCGTCGCCGTGACCGACAATTCGCCCTTCCGAGACGCACCTAAAACCGCCAACTCGCGCGCAATATCCAAAGCGGGCATCAAATCTGGGTGCAACACATCGCAGTCCGAGATCTCTGCGATCACAGAACTCGCCCGCATGTGAAATCCGGCCATCGCCCCTTTTTTCGTGCGCCGCGCCGAGATCACCGCCCGCCGCCGACTGCGCACCGGAGAGGTTTTGATCGGGCGAAATACGGTCTCAAGCCCTACCGCCGCGAGAGCCTGCCGCACCACATCCACTTTCCAAGCTGCAACAAACGCGTCAGACGCGTGCTGCAACCCACAGCCACCACAGGATTTGAAATGACCACAGGGCGCTTTCACCCGATCCTCGGACGGCGTCACAACCCGCAAGTCCTGCAGCCGATCGCCGTCCAAAACGCCACTGACGGTCTCTCCCGGCAAAGACAAAGGCGCAAAAACTGGCCCCGCAGCGATCCCGTCGCCATGGTGCCCAAGTCTCTCAATTTGATGGTCTGTCCGTGTCATCCCGCGCCTTTAGCCCGAGGCCTACCCCAAAGCCAAGCCTCTTCATCTTGCCAAAATACTCAAATCCCACGCGCGCGGCGGGATGGAACGCCTAGAGGGAGCGCAACAGGTCGTCTTTGGACAGAGTAAAACCCGAGGCAATCCACGACGCTTCAAGGGTTTTCAAAGCCTCGCCCAAATTCTCGCCCTCAAACTCTGGCATCAGATCAGCTGCTTTCACCGGGAACTCCGCCCCCGCGCCCAGCGCGATGTCTGTCCTCATTTCGGGATGCAAAGGCGTCTCAAAAACCGCAGCGCGTAAAAGCGCAACCGAATAGGCCACATCCGCTCCACGCCGATAGGCCACCGCGGCCAAAGCCTCCATCGACCCTGTCTCTTCGCGCAGAATACCAAGCGTTTCGGTCTGTTTCTTGGAAAGGCGCAGCCTCTCTGAAAACCCGTCCCCACCCAAACTGGCGAGACGACGCAACGCGTCCGGCGCAAGCCCCGCCTCACCTTCCAAATGCACCAAAGGCGCAAGCGCGCGGTCTTCAGCGCCGGGCAGGACTTGTCCCAAAACTCCAGTCTGCCGCATCGCCGCGACAGAGGGTGCAGGATCTGTGGCAGCCAACAGCTTTATAAGCTCCGAACCGATCCGTTCTTTCGAAATCTGTGCAAGGCCCTCAAAGGTCTCGGCAATCGCGGCCAAAGCCGCTGGATCCATGCCCGCCGCTGGATCCCCGTACCACGCATGAAAGCGAAAATACCTAAGGATCCGTAGGTAATCTTCGCGAATGCGCAGTTTCGGATTGTCGATGAACCGCAAAATACGCGCCTCAAGATCGGCCATCCCGCCCAGAGGATCCAAGACCTCTCCGTCCCGACCCACATAAAGTGCGTTCATCGTGAAATCCCGACGCCGCGCGTCATCCCTCACGTTCGTGGAAAAGGCAACGGTCGCGCGGCGACCATCCGTGGCCACGTCTTTGCGAAAGGTGGTGATTTCGTGCGGGATACCGCCACTCACGACAGTGATGGTGCCGTGATCGATGCCTGTTGGAATGGCCTTCAGCCCCGCCGTTTTCGCCAATTGCACAACCTGATCCGGCGTCGCGTCGGTGCTCATGTCCACATCGGACACAGCGACGCCCATCAACGCATTACGCACGCAGCCGCCCACCGCATAGACCTGATATCCGGCGTCTGAGAGCATCGCGAAAACAGCCTGCGTTTGTGCGCGTGTCAGCCAGTCGCCAGAGATCTTCAAGAGGACATCCTCTCGGCCAACCCCCGCAATATACGCGCGGTCGCGCCCCAGATGTAATAGGGACCGAAAGGCACCGTATAATAGTGACGACGCTGACCAAGCCATCGACGGCCCTGCACCGAAAAATTCGATTTATCCGTCACATGACTGAGTGGCACCCGAAAGACCTCTTCGACCTCTCCTCGTTCCGGCGTGATCGTGAAATCGCGCTCAATCAGGCCAATCACAGGCGTCACCGTAAAGCTCGTCACGGTTTCATGCGTCGGCAAAACACCCAGAACCCGCACCGCATCTTCGGGCAACCCGATCTCTTCGCGCGCCTCGCGCAGAGCGGCGGCGGTGACATCCGCGTCGCTGTCTTCTTGCTTGCCGCCGGGAAAAGCGATCTGACCCGGATGGTGCTTCAAATGACTCGCGCGTTTGGTCAGCAGGACCTGGGCCACGCCGTCGATCACCTGTACCGGCATCAAAACCCCAGCAGGACGCAGCTTGCGCCCCTCGGGCAACACAACGCCAGGGTTCAGATCGAAATCAGACGAGCTCGCGGACTCCCGCGCCAAAGCCGCAAGCAAAGGCGCGAGAGGATCGCTCATTGTTCTGACGCCTTGCGGGCCTTTTCGGCCTCGAGCCCGACGGTTTTTGGATCAAGCTGGTAGTGCGTGCCGCAGAACTGACAATCCGCCGTCACCCAGCCCTCGGCCGTTGTCATCTTTTCGATGTCGCGCGAGGAATAGATCGACAAAGACTGACGCACCTTGTCCTCAGAACAGCTACAGCCAAATTTTACCGCCTGCGCATCAAAAACCCGCGGCGCCTCTTCGTGGAACAAACGCACCAGGAGGTCCGCCGGCGTGACCGATGGGCCGATCAGCTCCAGCTCTTCCACAGAGTTCAACAGGATATTGGCGCGGTTCCAGTTTTCCTCGTCGTCCTCAAACAACAGGTCCGAGGCCGTCAAAGTGCCACCTTCACCAGACCCACCTTCGCCGGACGCAAAAGGCGAGGCCTTTGGCATATGCTGCAGCATAACGCCGCCCGCGCGCCAATGCTCTTCGCCGCCAGCTTCGGTGGATTTCCCAAACTTCAGAGAGAAGCGCGTTGGCAGCTGTTCGGACTGCGCAAAATAGCCTTCGGCACTTGCGGCCAAAGACCCACCAACAAGTGGCGCGATCCCCTGATATGGTTGCATGCCTTCGCCCTGATCGATCAGGACCGCGAAATAGCCATTACCGAGCTGCGCAAAGCCATCGCCGTCGGTCAGGCGCTCTTCGTCAAAACTCGCATATGCACGGATACGCGCAGGCTCGCCCTCTTCAGAAGGACCATAGTAGTCGGTCGCAATCATCCGCACCGGACCATTTGTCTGCACCTGCAAGGACAGTTTCCAGCGCAGCTTGATCGATTGACCGATCAAAGCCGTCAGCAAAGCCATCTCGGCGACCAGAGCCTCGACCACCGGAGGATACGCGTGTTGTTTCAGGATGCCATGCAGCACCCCGTCCAGACGCGCGACGCGGCCACGGATGTCAGAATTGTCCAGTTGGAACGGCAATACGGTGTCGTCCCATGCGATTTTATTTCCAAGAGTCATGATCTGTCCTTGGGGGTTTTAGAAAGCGCCCAGAATTGGCATACCGCAGCTATATAGGTGCGACAAGACGCGTGAAAAGGCCCCCTATCTTATGATCAGACGCTTTGGAACCCCTCCTGACGGCGCGCGGCGCTATAAACGCCGGCCCGGTGCTTATGTGGCGCTTTTACGGGGCGATGACATCTTGGTAACGCGCCAGTATCTGCCAGAGACAATGGATGCGCCGGAAATTCAGCTACCAGGTGGCGGAATTGATCCGGGTGAGTCGCCCATCCCTGCCCTGCATCGTGAAGTCTATGAAGAGACCGGCTGGCATATGACACCCCCGCGCCGGTTGGGAGCGTTTCGGCGGTTTACCTATATGCCGGAGTACGGGTTTTGGGCCGAGAAACTCTGCACGATCTATGCGGCACGGCCGACAGTGCGGCTTGGGCTTCCGATTGAGGCGGGGCATGAGGCGATTTGGATGCCGAAGTCAGTGGCTTTGCGCGTTTTGTTCAATGAGGGCGACGCGCATTTCTTGTCCCAGCTTTAGGCTTGGTCGCGCGCTCGGGATTTGAGTATTTTTGGCAAGATGAAACCACGTCAGATCACAAACTGCGCCAGCGTTTCGTCCTGCGTGATGTCGGTATAGGCCATGCCCAGCGCGTCAATCGCCGCGAAGAGGCGTTCGAAGTTCGCGGGGTCTTTGGTTTCGATCCCGATTAGAACCGAACCAAAGTTGCGGGCAGATTTCTTGAGATACTCAAACCGCGCGATGTCATCATCGGGGCCAAGAATGCCGAGGAATTCTTTGAGCGCGCCGGGGCGCTGAGGCAGCCTGAGTATAAAGTATTTCTTCAGGCCTTCGTAGCGCTGGGAGCGTTCTTTGACCTCATTCAATCGTTCAAAATCAAAATTGCCGCCAGAGGTGACACAGACCACGAACTTGCCTTTGATGTCGTCTTTAATGTCGCGAAGGATATCAATCGCAAGCGCGCCGGCGGGTTCAAGCACGATGCCCTCAACGTTGAGGATCTCGAGGATAGTCGAGCAGATCCGGTCCTCGGGGGCGGCGCGCACATCGCTTGGATCAATGCCTTTTAGAACATCAAACGTCGTCGCCCCAATCCGCGCCACGGCCGCGCCGTCAACGAAACTGTCGACGTGCTCGAGCGTCGTGGGGGCACCTTCGGCCAAGGCTGCGGCAAGACTTTTGCCGCCTTCGGGCTCGACCAATGTGTAGGCGCATTCCTCGCCGAAATATTGCGTGACACCCGCCGACAAGCCTCCGCCCCCAACCGGCAAAACCACACGATCCGGCATGCGACGCAACTGGTTTTCGATTTCAACGCCAATGGACGCCTGCCCCTCAATCACATCAGGATCATCAAACGGCGGCAGGAAGGTCCCGCTTGCCCTAACACAATACTCCTGTGCTGCTGCCAGAGTGTCGTCGAAGTAGTCTCCGATCAGGCGCACTTCGATGGAGTCGCCACCAAAAACCTCTGTCTTAAAGACCTTCTGCTGCGGCGTGGTCACCGGCATGAAGATCACACCGCGCACCCCGAAATGGCGACACATATAGGCCATGCCCTGCGCGTGATTGCCAGCCGAGGCGCAAACAAAGAGGTCTTTGGTCGGATCCGACGCCAAAACCTTGCGCATCGCATTGAACGCCCCGCGCAGTTTATAAGACCGCACCGGGGTGAGGTCTTCGCGTTTCAGATAAATCTCAGCCCCGTATTTCTGGCTGAGATGATCATTGCGCTGCAAAGGCGTCGGCTCAAAGACGCTACGCATAGCGGTTTCGGCGACTTTGGCGAAGGTGCGGAAATTGGTCATTCCGCTTTGGTGACGCAAGCCATCGCAGAGAGCAAGCCTTCGCGTCAAAGAATACCAATGAATACTGCGCTAAAGAGCCCTGTTTTCCACAGTAACTCCGTAAATTGTCGTCAGGATGCTCACGCCAACCATAACCGTGAACCAAATTTGTATCGACGACAGCGCAAGGTAAATTGGGCCAGAAATGTACTGAATTGGCTCAATCACGACCACCAAAACAAAGGACAAAACACCAAGCAACAACACCATGACCAGAATTGCGCCGGACAGACTGCGGGTCACATTCCAAGCGCCTCTGATCGAGGCCTGTGTGTCCAATGCAGCGGCCGGAAGAACAGGTGAGAGCCTGTAGAAAACCCAAAATGCGCCGACAATGACCGATATGACGATAAGAGCCGAAGCGCTTTCTCCGGCCGACGAACTGCCAAGCACAGCCAGAAGGATCGCCGTCAAAATACCTCCGCAAAGCAGCAGCAGAAAGATCTTTAGTCCCTGAGTGACGTAAGCAACGATCCTCGCCGCGTTTAGCGGAGGTATCAGCGCCCCGCTGTCTTCTTCCACCAGGACATACCTGTGCCACGCAACCGCCACCCAGAGACCCGCAAGAAATTGTAGCAATCCTTCGATCGTGGACGATGCGCCGGATGTGTTGCCCAAAGCGTCACTGTCTGTTTGCTGCAGGTAATCGACGCCAAACACGATGGGCGACAGGACAAGCAAGAGCACCAGTGGCGATGAGAAGCGAAGGGCAACCCTCCAATTCCGCAAAATCAGGCGCACTGAATGCAGAAGTATCTTAAAACCCAACAAAACCGGCTCCAAATGCACATCGATCACTACGTTGATCGACTTTTTCTTTCGACTCAGCAACCCCGATAGATCACACCGCTTGCCCCCTTGCGCAAAACGCGTTATCGGCCCTTCGTTGCTCGTCTGAAGGGAATGAATATGTCCGCGCCAAAGAAAGTTGTTCTGGCCTACTCCGGTGGCCTTGATACCTCGATCATCCTGAAGTGGCTGCAAACCGAATATGGTTGCGAAGTCGTCACCTTTACCGCTGACCTTGGTCAGGGCGAAGAACTGGAACCCGCGCGACAAAAGGCTGAACTTTTGGGCATCAAGCCAGAGAACATCTACATCGAAGACATCCGCGAAGAATTCGTGCGCGATTTCGTCTTCCCGATGTTCCGCGCCAATGCGGTTTACGAAGGCCTGTACCTCTTGGGCACCTCAATTGCGCGCCCGCTGATCTCCAAACGTCTGATCGAGATCGCGGAGGCAACCGGTGCCGACGCTGTCGCCCATGGCGCGACCGGCAAGGGCAACGATCAGGTCCGTTTCGAACTGGCGGCCTATGCGCTAAACCCAGAGATCAAAGTGATCGCCCCATGGCGCGAATGGGATCTCTCGAGCCGCACCAAGCTGATCGAATTCGCCGAAGAGCACCAGATCCCGATCGCCAAAGACAAACGCGGCGAAGCGCCCTTCTCGGTGGACGCGAACCTGCTGCACACTTCATCCGAAGGCAAAGTCCTCGAAGACCCAGCCGTCGCGGCCCCTGACTACGTCTATCAGCGCACCGTTGCACCAGAAGACGCGCCTGAAACGCCTGAATTCATCGAAATCGGCTTTGAAAAAGGCGACGCGGTCTCGATCAATGGCGAGGCGATGAGCCCGGCGACCATCCTGACCAAACTGAACGAGCTTGGCGGCAAGCACGGCATCGGCCGTCTGGATTTCGTCGAGAACCGTTTTGTCGGCATGAAGTCACGCGGTATCTATGAAACGCCGGGCGGCACTGTTCTGCTCGAAGCCCATCGCGGCATCGAACAGATCACCCTGGATTCCGGCGCGGGCCATCTAAAAGACAGCCTGATGCCACGCTATGCCGAACTGATCTACAACGGTTTCTGGTATTCCCCAGAACGCGAGATGCTGCAGGCGGCCATCGACAAATCGCAAGAGAGTGTCACCGGCACCGTCAAACTGAAGCTCTACAAAGGCGCGGCGACCTGTGTGGGCCGTTGGTCTGACCACTCGCTCTATTCCGAGGCTCATGTAACCTTTGAAGAAGACGCAGGCGCCTATGATCAAAAAGACGCGGCGGGCTTTATCCAGCTGAACGCGCTGCGCCTGAAACTTCTCGCGACGCGCAACAAACGGGTTCAGAAGTAAGCTTCCCCAAGTCATCATTGAATCCATTTCCAAAGCCCGCCTACCCATGGCGGGCTTTCGTGTTAGGAGCCTCCAAATGGATCAAATCGCAGAAAAAATCGGCGCGGGCCTATCGGGCAAAAACTTCGACGGCTCGCTGAAATTCGACTGCGGTGAGGACGGTGTGATCGTTCTGGCGGATGGCGAGGCCAGCACCGATGACCAAGACACAGATTGCACCATCAGGATCAGCCAGGACAATCTGGTGAAGCTCCTGACCGGCAAACTCAACCCGATGACCGGCGTGATGATGGGCAAGCTCAAAGTCTCGGGCGACATGGGCGTTGCCATGAAACTCGGCAAACTGCTGGGCTAAACGCGGGCGCTCTTTATTGCCCGCATCGCTTTCATCTTGCTAAAAATACTCTGGGGGAATTGGCGCAAGCCAAGGGGGCAACGCCCCGACTATAGCTTCACCGCCGCGAGTTTTTCATAATAGGGCAATGCTGCCTCAAGCACGGGCTGCAACGCGTCGGGAACCTCGGGCATCTCACCTTCTGCTCCAGCAAATGTTTCAGAATTCCAGACAGCGCCATACCAATGCGAGGCCCAAACCCCGTCGTTTGGATGCCCACCACGGGCCCAAGACATCATATTCGGCGAAAACCCGATCCCAATCGCCTCGCAAAGTGCCTCAAGTTTCTCCTGTGGCGCGTCTCTCAGATCGCTGCTGTCCAGAACAACCGGCACCTGCCCCCAGCCACTGACCAGATCGAACAATTCGGCCTGTTGGCGAAACCCGATATCTTCAAGCGTCGGGTTCTCGCGCTTGGCGGCATAGCTCGCGATGACCCGCGCCGGATGGCGGATCAGGAACACATTGACGACATCCCGCATCCAGTCACGCGGCACGCCGTCGATCATATGTTGGGTCATATGCTTTTGATAGTAATAGGGTTTTTGACCCGGATTGTCCCCCATCAGGCAGTCGGCAACTTTCTGAGGATCCCTGCTTTGGCTCGCCAGAATTTCATCGCGCATCGGATGATCCAACCCTGTCATGTCCAGATAAGCCGCGTAAAACGGCTCATCCACCACCGCACAATCCGCGCGGCTACCAAAGCTGTACATCATCGCCGTCGACAGATTTCGCGGCCCGCTCCACATGGCGATCTTCTTGGGGGTTTGCATCGCTACCTCGCTCGTTTTGCGCGGACGTTATGCGCCAAACCTCGGAAATCCAAGACTTAAACAAACTTCACCAAGCTGTGACGTCACGGGCCTGTGACTTGGCCGAAAAGCCCCTCTCGGGCAAGGTGCCCGCAAATCTTCGCCATCACGGTTTGAAAGGACAGGAATATGACGCGCATGGTCGCTTTGAAATATTGGCTGCTGGCTGGCTTTATCGCCATCGGCGCTTCTCTGCATCACGCGCCGGCTCAGGCAGGTACGGAAAAACTCATTGTGGCCGGCGGCTGCTTTTGGTGTGTCGAAAGCGATTTTGAATCGGTGAACGGCGTGAAATCCGTCGTTTCTGGCTACACCGGCGGGACCCTCGCGAACCCGACCTACAAGGACGTCAGCAAAAAAGGTTCCGGCCACTATGAGGCCGTCGAGATCCGTTTTGACAACAACAAAGTCACCCGCGACGAGCTGCTGTATAAATTCTTCCGCTCTGTTGATCCCACCGACGCTGGCGGTCAGTTCTGCGACCGAGGCGCCCCCTATCGCACAGCGATTTTCTACAAAAACGACGCGCAAAAAGCAGCCGCTGAGTCCGCCAAGGCCAAAGCCGCCTCAGATCTTGGCCGCAAGATCGTGACCCCAATTCTGCCAGCTAAAGAATTCTACAAAGCCGAAAAGGTTCATCAGGATTATTACAAAGGTACCAAGCTGGTTCTGACCCGCTTTGGTCCGAAAAAACAATCCGAGGCCTATAAACGCTATCGCCTTGCCTGCGGTCGAGATGCCCGCGTTCAGGAACTCTGGGGCAGCGACGCGCCTTTCGCTCATAAACTACTGAACTAATTCAGCAAAACTCGCATGAAAAAAGGGGGCCGAGTGGCCCCCTTTTTGTGAGTCCTAAGGTCGTTACCCGATCTTACAGGCCGCCAAGATCGCCATGTTCACGATGTCATTGGCAGTCGAGGCCGTAGAGCAAATCTGAATGTTCTGATCGATACCCGCCAAAATAGGGCCGATCACAGTGGCATCCGCCATTTCCTGCATAAGCTTCGTTGAAATGCTCGCTGAGTGGCGCGCAGGAACAACCAGGATATTTGCGGGCCCGGTCAGGCGCTGGAACGGATAGGCTTCTTGCTGAGATGGGTTCAACGCCACATCCACAGTCATTTCGCCCTCATATTCGAAGTCCACGCCGCGTTTGTCCAAGACTTGCGGTGCAATGTGCATTTTCTCGGCGCGCTCAGAAACCGGATACCCAAAGGTAGAGAAGCTGACGAAGGCAACACGTGGCTCAAGACCGATATGACGCGCGACACCAGCGGCGCGCTCTGCGATATGCGCCAGATCATTTTCATCCGGCCATTCATGCACCAGCGTGTCACCAATCAGAACGATCCGCCCCTTGTGCAACAGCGCCGTCACACCAACTGCCCCCGCCTGGGCATTGGCATCAAACACGTGGTTGATCAGTTCCATCACATGCGCCGACTTGCGTGTCGCACCGGTCACCAGACCATCGCCGTGACCATGTGCCAACATTAGGGACGCAAAGACATGACGATCCCGCGACGCAAGACGGTGAACGTCGGTGCGGTTGAAGCCCTTACGTTGCAGGCGTTTGTAAAGGAATTCCTTGTAGGTTCCCAAATGCAGCGTGTTCGCCGCGTTGACCACTTCGATCTCGGAAACCGCGTCTCCCAGACCTGCCGCTTCAAGTTTTTCGGCCACGTCGGCTTCGCGTCCAACCACAATCGCACGGCCCAAACCGCTGCGGGAATAAGTCACCGCCGCACGCAGAACGCGAGGATCGTCGCCCTCAGCAAAAATCATCCGCGCCTGTGCAGACCGCGCCCGCGCGTTCAGGCTGCGCAGGATGTTCGCAGTCGGATCCATCCGCGACTTGAGGCTTTCCTCATAGGAATTCATGTCGATGATCGGACGACGCGCAACGCCGGTATCCATACCAGCCTTCGCGACCGCCGGCGGAATGATGTGGATCAAACGTGGGTCAAATGGCGTCGGGATAATGTAATCCCGACCGAAGGTCAGCTTGCGGCCATAGGCCATCGCGACCTCATCAGGCACATCCGCCCGCGCGAGTTCCGCCAGAGCGCGTGCGCAAGCGATCTTCATCTCGTCATTGATGGCACGCGCGTGAATATCCAGAGCGCCGCGGAACAGATATGGGAAAGCCAGTACGTTGTTCACCTGGTTCGCGTAATCCGAACGGCCAGTGCCGACGATGGCATCGGGCCGCACTTTTTGCGCTTCTTCCGGAGTGATTTCCGGATCCGGGTTCGCCATTGCGAAGATAAGAGGATCCGGCGCCATGGTTTCAACCATCTCAGGTGTCACAGCACCCTTCACCGAAACGCCCAGGAAGACATCCGCGCCCTTCATGGCTTCTTCCAAAGTGCGCAGATCGGTATTCGCCGCATGCGCCGATTTCCACTGGTTCATACCCTCGGTACGACCCTGATAAATCACGCCTTTGGTGTCACAGACGATGCAATTGTCGTGTTTCGCACCCATGGCTTTCACGAGCTCGATACAGGCAATGCCCGCCGCGCCTGCGCCGTTCAGCACGATCTTCACGTCTTCGATTTTCTTACCGGAAATCTTCAGCGCATTCAGAAGACCTGCCGCACAGATCACCGCCGTGCCGTGCTGGTCGTCGTGAAAGACCGGAATGTCCATCTCTTCTTTAAGGCGCTGCTCGATGATGAAACACTGAGGCGCTTTGATGTCCTCAAGGTTGATGCCGCCAAAGGTCGGCCCCATCAGACGCACCGCGTTGCAGAACTCATCGGGGTCTTCGGTGTCCAGCTCGATATCGATCGAGTTCACATCGGCAAAGCGCTTAAACAGAACCGCTTTACCTTCCATAACCGGCTTGGAGCCCAGCGCACCAAGGTTGCCCAATCCCAAAACCGCCGTCCCGTTTGAGATCACGGCAACCAGGTTGCCCTTGTTGGTGTAATCATAAGCCGTCGAAGGATCTTCGGCGATGGCCTCACACGGCACCGCCACACCCGGAGAATAGGCCAGTGACAGATCGCGCTGCGTGGTCATTGGCACCGTGGCGTTGATTTCGAATTTACCCGGCGTGGGTTCCAAATGGAATGCGAGCGCTTCTTCAGAAGTTACTTTGGTCTTTGGCATGTAAATATTCCTCCGGTGAAATCGGTGATATCCACAGAAAACGGCGTCCACAACCTGTTAGCGACGAAAGCGTTATAGAATTCGTCTTCCACCCTATAGTCAGATTTTGCTACACCTTCGGGACGAAACCTTGGGGGGTTCCAGCAGTGAACGCAGCAAAGCCTGCCGTGACGCCAATGATGGCGCAATACCTAGAGATCAAAGCCGCGCATCCGGACGCCTTGCTGTTTTACCGGATGGGGGATTTCTATGAGATGTTCTTTGACGATGCGGTCGCAGCGGCTGAGGCTTTGGACATCGCGCTCACCAAACGGGGCAAACACGACGGAGACGAGATCCCCATGTGCGGCGTGCCGCATCACGCCGCCGAAGGGTATTTTCTGACGCTGATCCGAAAGGGATTTCGCGTGGCGGTTTGCGAGCAAATGGAAACCCCGGCCGAAGCGAAAAAACGGGGATACAAGGCCGTCGTCCGTCGCGAAGTCGTGCGGCTTGTGACACCCGGAACCTTGACCGAAGACTCCCTTCTGGACGCGCGCCGCCACAACTTTTTGGCCGCATTTTCACAAGTCCGGGACGAGGCTGCTTTGGCTTGGGCGGACATCTCGACGGGCGCATTGAATGTGATGGTTCTGCCACGCGTTCGGCTGAGCGCAGAGCTGGCTCGGCTGGCCCCATCAGAGCTTTTGGTGGCTGAAGGCTCAGAAGGCGTTTTAGGTGAATTAGTCTCTGATATGGGCGTTCCTTTGACCTCTGTGTCGCGTGGTGCGTTCGACAGTACATCGGCAGAAAAACGGGTGGCGGGCCTTTTCAACGCGGCCTCTTTGGACGCCTTCGGCAGCTTCACCCGCCCCGAAATTGGCGCGCTTGGAGCGATCGTCGACTATTTGGAAATTACCCAAAAAGGGAAACTCCCACTTCTGCGTCCACCGCATCGAGAAACCCTTGGCGGCACCATGCAGATCGACATGGCGACACGTCGAAATCTGGAACTAACGCAAGCGCTCAGCGGAGGTCGCGCGGGATCCCTTTTGGCGACTGTTGACCGCTCCGTGACCTCGGCCGGTGCTCGGCTATTGGAGCGTCGGATTTCCTCGCCCGCTTTGTCGCTGGATCCGATCCACGCACGGCTGGATGCTGTGAGCTATTTTTCGGAACACGCGTCCCAATCCCGCGACTTGCGCGAGATTTTGAAGCGTGTCCCCGATCTTGATCGCGCACTTTCGCGCCTGTCGCTGGACCGCGGCGGTCCACGTGACCTTGCGGCCATTCGAAACGGGCTCATTCAAGCGACTGAGCTTGCCGAGCGCGGGTTACCCGATGCGCCTCACCTTCTGACGGAAGCATTGAATGCGCTGACGGGTCATGACGCTTTGGTCGATCTGCTCGATGCGGCGCTCGTGGCCGACCCGCCCCTGCTTGCCCGCGATGGTGGTTTCATCGCACCCGAGTACGACGAAGCCCTCGACGAGGCGCGCAAGCTGCGCGACGAAGGGCGTGGGATCATCGCTGGGATGCAGGCCGAATTTGCGGAACTGACCGGCATCCAGTCCCTCAAGATCAAACACAACAACGTCTTGGGGTATTTCGTAGAGACCACCGCGAAACACGCCGAAGCGATGATGTCGCCGCCCTTGTCTGAGACCTTCATTCATCGTCAAACAACCGCCAATCAGGTGCGGTTCACAACGGTGGAACTGTCCGACCTGGAAACCCGCATCCTGAACGCAGGCAATACGGCGCTAGAGATCGAAAAGCGGCTCTATGACACCTTAAAGGCGGCTGTTTTAGACGCATCAGCGCAGATCTCGACCGCCTCGCGTGCGCTCGCTGAGCTCGATGTTCAGTCTGCTTTTGCTGATCTCGCGGCGTCGGAAAACTGGGCGAGGCCCGTGGTTGATGACAGCCATGATTTTACGATCACAGGTGGACGCCATCCGGTCGTCGAAGCCGCCCTTCGCCAACAAGGCGGAGCGCCTTTCGTGGCCAACGACTGCGATCTCTCGCGATCCGGCGACGCGCATATCTGGCTTTTGACCGGTCCCAACATGGCCGGTAAATCCACCTTCCTGCGCCAAAACGCTTTGATCGCCCTTCTCGCCCAGGTCGGCAGTTTTGTTCCGGCGGACGCCGCCAAAATCGGCCTTGTCAGTCAGCTCTTTTCCCGCGTTGGCGCGTCGGATGATCTGGCCAGAGGCCGGTCGACATTCATGGTCGAGATGGTCGAGACCGCCGCGATCCTGAACCAAGCCGATGACCGAGCCGTGGTGATCCTTGACGAAATCGGTCGAGGCACTGCGACCTATGACGGGCTGTCGATTGCCTGGGCGACGCTCGAACATTTGCACGAGGTCAACAAATCCCGCGCACTCTTTGCCACGCACTATCATGAAATGACCGCGCTGGCCGGCAAGCTTGACGGTGTCGACAACGCCACGGTCAGCGTTAAGGAATGGGACGGCGAGATCATCTTTCTGCACGACGTGAAGCGCGGCGCGGCGGATCGCAGTTACGGCGTGCAAGTCGCGCAACTGGCGGGCCTGCCGCCGTCTGTCGTTGAACGCGCGCGCAACGTTTTGGAGATGCTCGAGAAGAACGAGCGTGATGGCGGCGAAACCAAGGCCTTGATCGACGACCTACCCCTCTTTGCCGCAACACCTGCGCCCGCGCCAAAGCCTTCCGCGCCGTCGCCTGCGGTTGAAATGCTTCAGTCGATGAATCCAGACGACCTAACACCTCGCGAAGCCTTGGAATTAATCTATGAATTGAAAGGCTTAGCGCAGGACTAACTACCAGCTGCCACTTGCGCCCCCACCGGAAGAAGACCCGCCCCCAAAGCTCCCGCCCGAAGACGACGAGCTGCTTTTGGACTTCTTGGGGATCGTCACATGAGTCGAATAGCTGTCGTCGCAGTGCTTGCAATGATAGTCGACGCGTTTCAGCCCCTCCGAGCTGGTCGTCGCGTGCTCAATGATCGTCGTCGTCCCCGCCAAAGTCCGGTAATTGCAGGTACGACAAGCGCCATAACTGCTGAACCAGCTTTTATAGGCTTCGATTGTGCGATGGTCGCATTGATCGCAGAGCCAAACATCATAGTCGACGCTTTGAAGCTTTTCCTCGATCTTTTCGCCATCTTTTAGGTATTTGTCGTCCTCTAGCTCATCCACCCGGCGCATGAGCGACCCATCTTCTGGACAAACCCGCGGCTTGTTGCGTTTCCACTTGCGATACTGGCGATACGCAAGCCCCGCAAGGAAGGCATAAAGAACAGCGATCCAATCGCCGACAATCTGCCGCCCCCAAACGATCCGGTTCCACAGTCGCTCTAGAAACGTGGTGTTGAATTCTCCGGGCCAGGTGCCGCTGACCTCGTGTATGATCGCATCGACGCCGCGCTCAATTCCGCGAAAGTAATCGCCGTCGCGAAAATTCGGGATAATCTTGTCGTCAATGATCGCAGCCATCGCATCGTTCTTGTCATCGCCATAGCCCGACCCCACTTCGATCCGCAGCACGCGATCCAGACGCGCGACCAGCAACATGACGCCATCGTTTCGTGTCGCATCCCCGACACCCCAGGTATTGAAGAGCCCCGTCGCGAAAGGTTCGATTGCGCCCTCATGACCGTAGTCCGACATATTGTCGATCACCACGACCGTGAACTCGATGTCGGTTTCCCGGCGGAGCTCTTTCAGTTTTTCTCGCAGGACCTCTTCTTGTTCGACGGAAAGCAGGTAGGCGAAGTCGTTGACATAGGGCTCGGTGTACTCGGGGAAGGACTGCGCGCCGAGGCTCAGGGGAATGAGCGCAAAACAGAGCGCTGCGAGACGTCTAAGCATGTGGACTTCACCCCCGATCAAACCGTTAACGCACCCATCATTCCTTAATTTTCGAGCCTTAGGTAGCTTTGGTTCAGTGATTTTTGGAAAAATCAGACGGTTTGGGCGTCTGAGAAGGGGACTTTCTCGAAAATCGCATAGTAAAAATCGAATATTGAAATAGGTGCATTTTTGGAAATTGCGGAAAATCGCTATCAGAATCCGAACATTTCCGCGTTTTCACCGTCAAACGCTGAATTGTCGCTTAATTTCAAACAGTTATCGAGCGAATTTACCGACTGTTGCCGCTAGTAGAGTATATTTGGCCGCCTGAAGCACGAATGCGGATTTTCCCAGAAATTGCCATTTTCTGGTGAAATAGAGTCTAATATTGTCCTTCTAGAGCCGAATTGCGTTTCTGAAATCCATAACGAAAAAACCCCAGCTCTCTCGAGCCGGGGCTTTCGCAATTCATCGATGTGGTGTTGGGGCTAACCGACGTTTGAACTCACACCAACCTGCGCCGGACGCAGCAGGCGATCATGCAGCATAAAGCCCTCGGCCGAAACCTGAATGATCTCACCAGCCTTGGTACCAGGCACCGGCGCTTCGAACATCGCTTCGTGCTGGTTCGGGTCAAACTTGTCGCCAACTTCGGGGCGGATCATTTCCAGCCCGTGCTTTTTGAAGACGTTCAGCAACTCGCGCATGGTCAGCTCGATACCAGTGATCACGCCTGATGCGCTTTCTTTCTGCTCGTCCGTGATCGACTCAATCGCGCGTTTCATGTTGTCGTAGACCGGCAGCATATCCCGCGCCAGCTTGGACCCACCATAGTTCTCGGCATCGCGACGGGCTTTGTCGGCCCGCTTGCGGGAATTCTCGGCGTCCGCCAAGGCGCGCATCCAGCGATCTTTGTATTCGTCCCGCTCGGCTTTCAGCTCGTCCAGCTCAATTGCTTCGTCTTCAAGCTCGTCCAGGTTTTGCAGAAACTCTTCGGCCTCCGCATTCGCAACGTCATCCAGAAACTCTTCTTCTTTCGGCTCTGCCATGTCTCACCTCTATGTCCGGTCAGAAATCAATTTCCCGACCAGCTGCGCCGTATAGTCCACGATGGGAACGATCCGTCCATAGTTCAGACGTTTGGGCCCAATGACCCCGACCGCACCCACAATCTTTCGATCAGCGTTCATATATGGAGACACCACCAAAGAGGAACCCGAAAGTGAAAAAAGTTTGTTCTCTGAGCCAATAAAAATGCGTACGCCCTCACCTTGATCGGCCAATTCCAGAAAACCTGCGATATCCCGCTTGCGCTCGAGGTCATCAAAGAGGGTTCGAATCAGATCAAGGTCGCCTTCGGATTGCCCCGTGTCCAACAGATTGGAGCGCCCGCGGACGATCAGACGTTCCGGCGAGTCTCCGTCGTCGGCCCATGCGGCGAGGCCCTGGTCGATCAGAGTCCGCGACAGGACGTCGATTTCCTGCTGACGTCTTTCAATTTCGCCGCGCATCACGGTCTGCAACTCTGATAGGGTTTTGCCTTCAATCAGAGCGTTCAGGAAATTCGCGGCCTCTCGCATAGAGCTTGGCGTTTGCCCGGGCGGTGGCGTGAAAAGGCGGTTTTCCACATGACCATCAGCCATCACCAAGACCACCATCGCGCGGTCATGTCCCAGGCTCACGAATTCAATATGGCGGATCGGAGCTTCGTGTTTCGGCGCCAACACCAAAGATGCGCCACGTGTTACACCCGACAGCGCGGACCCCACACGATCCAACATCGCACCGACGTCGCCTGCGTTGTCGCCGAGCGTTGCGTCAATCTTCTGCTGATCGGATTGGTCGAGATCCTGAACCTCGAGCAGCCCATCTACGAACATCCGCAAGCCCTGTTGCGTGGGCACGCGTCCAGCGCTGACATGAGGGGAATCCAGCAGGCCTAGATACTCCAGATCCTGCATCACATTGCGGATCGTCGCCGCCGAAACCTTTTCGGACAACTCGCGCGTCAGCGTCCGCGACCCGACGGGTTCGCCGGATTCCAGATAGCCTTCGACCACGCGACGAAACACCTCGCGCGACCGATCGTTCAGCTCATTCAGGATATCGCTTTGCTGGCTCATGCTTATTAATCTATGCGCGATGGCCCGAGGCGCAAGCGGAAAGGGCAAAGAGGGTTGCGCTTGCCGCCCCGCCGCCTGTATCCCGTGGCTAAGCTTACTATGCAAAGGATTTCCCCATGCGCCCTTCCGGACGTCAACTCGATGAAATGCGCGAGGTTTCAATCGAGACCAATGTGACCAAACACGCCGAAGGCTCTTGCCTGATCAAAATGGGCGACACGCATGTGCTTTGCACGGCGACTTTGGAAGATCGCGTGCCGCCGTTCATAAAAGGCTCGGGTCTAGGCTGGGTCACAGCAGAATACGGCATGCTGCCGCGCTCCACGTCCTCGCGCATGCGTCGCGAAGCTGCGGCTGGCAAGCAAGGCGGTCGCACGGTTGAAATCCAACGCCTGATTGGCCGGTCTTTGCGCGCGGGCGTAGATCGCGTCGCCTTGGGCGAACGCCAGATCACCGTGGACTGCGACGTCATCCAAGCTGACGGCGGTACCCGTTGTGCATCCATCACCGGCGGTTGGGTTGCCCTGCGCCTCGCGGTCAACAAATTGCTGAAAGCTGGTGATATAGTATCTGATCCTCTTGTGGATCCAGTCGCCGCGATTTCTTGCGGGATCTATGCGGGTCAGCCTGTTCTGGACCTTGATTACCCAGAGGATTCTGAGGCTGGTGTGGATGGTAATTTCATCATGCTGGGCAACAAGAACCTCATCGAAGTCCAGATGAGCGCGGAAGGCTCTGTCTTCTCTCGCGACCAGATGAACCAGCTGATGGACCTCGCGGAAAAAGGCGTTTCTGAGCTGGCCGCCGCGCAATTGGCAGCCACTGCATGACCCGCAAGTTCGAGGGCAGTAAACTTCTGGTCGCCACGCATAACGCGGGCAAGCTGACCGAGATCTCTGAGATCCTCGCCCCTCACGGTGTTACAGTCGTGGGGGCCGGTGATATGGACCTGCCAGAGCCCGAGGAAACCGAAGACACTTTCGTTGGCAACGCGCGGATCAAAGCCCATGCCGCCGCGCAAGCCACCGGCCTCCCTGCCCTCGCGGATGACAGCGGCATCACCATCGACGCACTCGGCGGCGCGCCCGGCGTCTATACGGCGGATTGGGCCGAGACCGGTAATGGTCGCGACTTCATGATGGCGATGACCCGCGCCAATGATGAAATCACCGCAATGGGTCTGGGTGCGCCTCGCACCGCGCAGTTTCGCTGCACACTCGTAATTGCTTGGCCCGACGGGCACGACGAAGTCTTCGAGGGCGTCATGCCCGGCTCCCTCGTCTGGCCAATCCGCGGCGCAGGCGGGTTCGGCTACGATCCGATGTTTATGCCCGAAGGCTATGACATCACCTGCGGGGAAATGGACAAAGCCGAGAAAAACAAAATCAGCCACCGAGGCCGCGCCCTCGCGCAATTCGTTGCGGGCTGTTTTGGCTGAGGACTGGCAAAACGGAGGCTTCGGCCTCTATATCCACTGGCCCTTCTGCCAGGCCAAATGCCCCTATTGCGACTTCAACTCTCACGTTTCTGCTCAGATTGATCAGGCCCGATGGTGCAATGCGCTATTGGCGGAACTGGATCGCGTCGGCGCGGAAACCCAAGGGCGCGTTCTGAATTCGATTTTCTTCGGTGGCGGCACACCTTCGCTCATGGATCCCGATCTTGTGGCCGCCCTGATCGATCGCGCTGCGCAGCTTTGGCCGCAAGCCAATGACATGGAAATCACGCTTGAGGCCAATCCAACTTCGGTTGAGGCCGGTCGCTTTGCCGCCTATCGCGCCGGCGGCGTCAATCGCGTGTCGATGGGCATTCAGGCACTCAACGACGAAGACCTTCGCCGTCTGGGTCGCCTCCACTCTGTGGCCGAGGCCCGCGCCGCTTTTGATGTCGCGCGTGGCCATTTTGATCGCGTGAGTTTTGATCTGATCTACGCACGCCAAGACCAAACCCTAGAGGCTTGGGAGGCCGAGCTGCGCGAGGCACTGTCGATGGCGATTGATCATCTCTCGCTTTACCAATTGACGATCGAATCCGGCACCGCCTTCGGAGATCGCTACGCCAAAGGCAAGCTGCGCGGTCTGCCGCACGACGATTTAGCCGCGGATATGTACCAGCGCACCGGAGAGATTTGTGCGGAGGCAGGGCTCGAGGGTTACGAAGTCTCGAACTACGCCAAGCCAGGATCTGAAAGTCGGCACAATCTGATCTATTGGCGCTACGGCGATTATGCGGGCATCGGTCCCGGTGCGCATGGTCGTCTCACCCTAGAAGGTCAACGTCACGCGACGGAACAATGGCGCAATCCCAATAAATGGCTCGAGGCCGCAGAAGCCGGTGGTGCAGAAAGCCAAAGGCGCGCCATTTCCCTTGCGGATCAGTCCGACGAAATGATGATGATGGGTCTTCGCCTTGCATCAGGTATCGACTTGAATCGTTGGGGGTCGTTATCAAGGCGAAGCCTGAACGAGGATCGCATCTCCCATATGGAAGCAATCGGCATGTTGCGCCGGGAAGGTTCGCGGCTGTTCGCAACCCAGGACGGGCGTATGGTTTTGAATACTCTTCTCGCCGAGATATTGGTGGACTAGGCATATGCGGTATATTTGGACGAGTGTTGGCCTAATCTGTGTAGGGCTCGCCCTTTTGGGAATACCCCTGCCCCTTCTGCCAACGGTCCCTTTCCTGTTACTCGCCGCATTTTGTTTCGCGCGGGGGTCCAAGCGGCTGCATGTCTGGCTTACGACCCATCCGAAACTTGGCCCTCCTATCGAAGACTGGAACCAAAGTGGGGCTATTCACACTAAGGCGAAGCTGCTTGCCACTCTATCTGTTGTTCTGGTTTTTGGTGTTTCCTTGGTCTTTGGAGTTCCAAACCATGTGCTCGCGATACAAGCTGTCACACTCGGATTGGTCATGCTGTTCATCTGGACGCGCCCTAGCCAATAACGCAAAATAAAGGGGCACACTTTAAAAGCGGCCCCTATATCTTGGTACAGAGATGTTTCACGTGAAACAGAAAGCTAGGTCGCAGAAAGTATCCTGCAAAGCTCGTCCAGCTGATCCATGTCCTTATACTTGATCGTGATCTGGCCAGAATCGGACCCGGACTTGTGATCAATAAAGACCTTCATGCCTAGGTTCGCGGACAGATCGCCCTCAAGCGCCTTGGTGTCCGCATCCTTCTCGACCTTCTTTGGCTTCGGCTTGTCGCGCTCTCCAGAGGCAAACTTCTTGACCATGTCTTCGGTTTGACGCACCGACAGGCCATCGGAGACAATCTTGCTCGCAATCTCATGAGCATGGTCAGAGGTGATCAAAGCGCGTGCGTGACCGGCGCTGAGCTTTCCTTCTTCGAGCAGGCTTTGAATATCACCCGGAAGATTAAGCAAACGCATGAGGTTCGCGATGTGGCTGCGGCTTTTGCCCAGCGCCTTCGATAGCTCTTCTTGGGTATGGCCAAAGCGGTCCATCAGCTGCCGATACCCTGCCGCTTCTTCCACAGGGTTAAGATCAGAGCGCTGGATGTTTTCGATGATCGCGATCTCAAGAACTTCGGTGTCGTTGAATTCACGCAGGATGACAGGCAGCTCATGCAGTTGCGCTTTCTGCGATGCGCGCCACCGGCGTTCACCAGCTACGATCTCGTAGATCCCAGCTTCATCAGGCTTTTCGCGCACGATCAGAGGCTGGATCACGCCCTTCTCTCGGATCGAGTTCGACAGGTCCTCCAAGTGCTCGGGATCGAAACGGCGACGGGGCTGATCAGGATTCGGCACAATCTTTTCGATTGGAACCATCATATCTGGGCGGCGGGCGCCCTCTTCTGACGGATTCGCAGCCGGAGCTTCGTTCACATCTGCCATTAACGCGGACAAGCCGCGACCCAAACCCCTTGATTTCATCCTGTTTTCGGCCATGCCAAGCTCCTTATCGTTATTGTGCGGCAACCATCATGTGTTTTTGCAGCAGCTCCTGCGCCAAATCGCGATATGCCATCGCACCCTTTGACTGCGGATCATACTGCAAGACCGACTGCGCAAAAGACGGGGCTTCGGAGACCCGTACATTTCTAGGTATTTTCGTTTGGAAAACCAGATCGCCCAGATTGTCCCGCGCGTCCTCTTCGACCTGTTGCGACAGGTTATTGCGCGCATCAAACATTGTCAGAACAACGCCCTCAATCCGAAGATTTGGGTTCGCGGTCTGACGTACCTCTCGCACTGACAGCATAAGCTGAGACAAGCCCTCTAGAGCAAAGAACTCTGACTGCAGCGGGATCAGCACGGAATGTGCCGCGACCATCGCGTTGACCGTCAAAAGGTTCAACGACGGTGGGCAATCGATCAGGATGTAATCCAATTCATAGCGGTCCATATCGGGTTGCCGCAAAGCGTCATGCAAAAGGAAGCTGCGCTTTTCCGTCGCCATCAACTCAATATCCGCAGAGCTGAGGTCGACTGTTGCCGGAACAATGAAAAGATCTGAGGATTCCGTGGGCAAAATCACCTCTTCCAAAGAGACGTCGCCCACCAAAAGATCATAGGTCGTGAACCCCCGATCTTCGGGATCCACCCCAAGACCGGTAGACGCATTGCCTTGCGGATCCAAATCGACAACCAGAATGCGAGCGCCCTTCTCGGCCAAAGCTGATGCCAGGTTGATGGTCGTGGTTGTCTTGCCAACCCCACCCTTTTGGTTCGCAATTGCGATAATTTTCGGTGTATTGCCTCGGATAGGATCAGACACGACGTATATCTCCGATCTTTAAAATAACTGCGCCCTCTTGCGTATTACTTGTAATCGCCTCGCAGCTGAAAGACCACGATTCCTCTGCGGCCAAGACTTCTTTTTTCCAGTTCACACCCTTGGGAAAAATCGCCGTTCCGCCGGTGCGCAGGTGCAATTCCGAAAACTCTAACAATTTTGCGAGGTCACTGAGGGCTCGAGCGGACAGAATATCAGCATTTTGAGCGTCTGCGCTTTCAATTCTCTGACAAATAACTTGCCCAGGAACCCCCATTTCGCGCAAAGCGCTTCGCAAAAACGAACATTTTCGGATGTCGCTCTCAATCATGGTCATTTTCAAATCAACATCTAGGTCCGGCGCGCAGGCCGCGATCACCAATCCCGGAAATCCTCCACCGCTCCCGATGTCCACCCAATGTGTGAGTGACTGCAACGAAATGCAGCTTAGAATTTGAGCAGAATCAACGATGTGTCGCTCCCAAAGATTTGGGATGGTTTGGTTTGACACGAGATTAATGCGCTTGTTCCACTTGACCAACAAGGCTGAAAGAACTTCCAATCTTTCGAATGTTTCACGTGAAACATTGAGATCGGCAGGTGAGTAGCTGGAACTCACGCGGACTTCTCCTGCCTTCTGGAGTCTTGACGTAATTTCGCAAGAAGTAGCGTCAAGGCAGCGGGCGTCATGCCATCAACACGGGCTGCCTGCGCTAGGTTACCTGGCCTCGCGCGCGAAAGTTTCAGCTTCAACTCATTCGAGAGCCCATCCAATCCGTCATAGGAAAAGTCTGACGGGATCTTCTGCGCTTCATCTTTCCGCAGAGACGCGACTTCTTTGTTTTGCCGTTCGATATAGTTCGAATAGAGGGCATCCTTCGAAAGCTGATCCTGAATTTCTGGCTCCAGACGTGACAGGCCAGAAATCAGTGGTTCGAGATCTGCCATCTCTACATTCGGAAAGGCCAAAAGCTGAAATCCACTACGTCGATTGCCGTCACTATTAACTTCGATACCGACAGCTTGTGCCTGCTTTGGAGTGAAAGTTTGATCGGACAAGAGAGACTTTCCTTCATTCAGAGCATCCATCTTGCGACTGAAAGCACTTTTGCGCTCTTCTCCAACGAGGCCGATTTCAATACCCATTCCGGTCAATCTCTGGTCCGCGTTGTCAGCACGGAGTGACAGTCGGAATTCGGCGCGAGACGTAAACATTCTATATGGCTCGGTCACGCCGCGCGTGACGAGGTCGTCAATCATAACACCAATATAACTGTCCGCTCGACTGAATAAGAGTGGATCGTGCCCCATTGCTTCCAATGCGGCATTGGCACCCGCAACCAGACCCTGAGCCGCAGCTTCCTCGTATCCGGTGGTTCCGTTGATCTGTCCGGCCAGGTAAAGTCCTGGCACGTCTCGCACAGACAACCGCATGTCGAGGGATCTGGGATCTACATAATCGTACTCAATCGCATAGCCAGGCTGAAGGATCTTAGCGTCCTCAAGGCCATAAATCGAATGGACGTATTGTTCCTGAACATCGGCAGGCAGCGACGTTGAAATTCCGTTCGGGTACACTGTGTGATCTGATAATCCTTCAGGCTCTAGAAAGACCTGATGGGAGTCCTTATCGCCAAACCTCACGATCTTGTCTTCGATAGAGGGGCAGTACCTTGGTCCTACTCCGTCAATATGCCCACCGTACATCGCGGAACGCTCCAGGTTCGTGCGGATGATGTCGTGAGTGTTCGAATTTGTATGGGTGATACCGCAGTTTACCTGCCGAGCCTCTGGCGTTTTGTTCAGAAATGAAAACATAACTGGGTCGTCATCGCCCGGCTGGGATCCCAAAATGTCCCATTTTATCGTGCGACCGTCCAGCCTAGGAGGCGTCCCGGTCTTTAAACGCCCCAATGGAAGTTCAAAACCATCGATCCGCTCGGCCAACTTCACAGATGGCGCATCCCCCATGCGACCGCCGGGTTTGGACACGTCTCCGATATGGATGACGCCACGTAGGAAAGTTCCAGTCGTCAACACCACTGCTGACGCGTGAATGTCTGAGCCATCAGCCAAACGAACACCCCGAACGGCTTCGCCCACCATCAAGAAGTCAGCGACCTCACCCTCTACGATGTCCAAACCGGTCTGTGCTTCCATTTCCTGAAGCATCCGCTCGCGATATATCTTTCGGTCTGCCTGAGCACGGGGCCCCTGAACCGCAGGGCCTTTTCTCCGATTTAGCAGGCGGAACTGGATACCAGCCGCATCCGCGACACGTCCCATAACTCCATCAAGTGCGTCGATCTCGCGAACCAAGTGGCCTTTACCCAATCCGCCGATCGCAGGATTGCAGGACATGACACCAATGCCTGATCGTTTCAACGTAACAAGCGCCGTCCTCGCGCCCAATCGCGCAGAGGCCGCAGCAGCGTCACAACCGGCGTGACCCCCGCCAACAACAATGACATCAAAATGTTTCACGTGAAACACTCCTTACTTTCCGATGCAGAAACTCGAGAATATTTCATCCAGGAGATTTTCGACATCAATACGGCCCACAATCGAATCCAAAGCCCAAACGGCCGAACGCAAATCATCCGCGCCAAGGTCGTAAAATTCTTCGCCATTCGAGATATGACCCATGGCTGAAAGGATGCTCTGTTCTGCAGACTTCATAGCTACTCTATGGCGTTCGCGAGATGCAACTCCGGAACGCGCGGATCTCTGCGCAAGTGTGTCGGATATGCGCTCGACCAATTCAGACACGCCCTGCCCTGTCACCGCAGAGATCGCCGACCCCGTTGCGCCTGACAGATCCGACTTGGACCGCAAAAGAATATCATCGGCCGCTAGCGAGACTTCAACGTCCTCGTCGCCTGCGACAAGATACACACGCAAATCAGCCTGCTCCGCGCGTTGTTTTGCCCGCTCGATTCCGATGCCCTCAACGACATCTTCCGTCGCCCTCAAACCCGCTGTATCCAAGACAGTCACCGGCAGACCGTTCAGGTCCATCCTGACCTCAATCACATCCCGCGTGGTTCCGGCGATTTCAGAGGTAATCGCAGCGTCTCGACCGGCTAAGGCATTAAGAAGAGTAGACTTACCGACATTAGGCGCGCCAAGAATCGCCACTTCAAAACCACTGCGGATCCGCTCTGCGACGGAAACACCGGCTATCTCGGAGCGCAGTTTCTCTACGGTTTTCTCTAGTAAAAAATTAACCTCGGGCGTTACGTCGACGGGCACATCTTCGTCAACGAAATCAATCGTCGCCTCGATCAAAGCTGCCGCGCGGATGAGATCCTGACGCCAGACCTCTGCAGTTTTTCCCAGATCACCAGACAGAACGCGCAAGGCCTGACGACGTTGCGCTTCGGTTTCCGCCTCTATCAAATCCGCAAGGCCTTCGACCTGAGCCAAATCCATGCAGCCGTTTTCCAAAGCCCGCCGCGTGAATTCGCCTGGCTCTGCCAAGCGAAGCCCCTCGATGTCCGAAAGAACCCGCAGCACCTGATTCACAACCGCGACCGATCCATGCAGTTGGAGCTCTAGGACAGCCTCGCCGGTAAATGACGCTTTCTCTGGGAAATAGAGCACGAGGGCCTCGTCCAGTCGGACTCCGGTGGGATCCCGCAACACCCGAAGCTGCGCGACTCGCGGCTTGGGCATCTCACCAAACAGAACTTCAGCGGCATCAAAAATGCCAGCACCAGACAGCCGAACGACAGCGACCCCCGCTTTACCGGGGGCCGTGGCCAGTGCAAAAATTGTGTCGGATGCGACAGTCATTAGGCATTCATGGAATCAAAGAACTCGCCGTTAGTCTTGGTCTGTTTCAGCTTACCCAACAGGAATTCGATGGCATCCGTGGTGCCCATCGGATTGAGGATCCGGCGCAGAACGAAGGTTTTCTGCAGGTCTTTCGGATCGACCAAGAGGTCTTCTTTCCGGGTGCCGGACTTGAGAATATCAATCGCTGGGAAGACACGCTTGTCGGCGATCTTACGATCCAGAACGACTTCAGAGTTACCGGTGCCTTTGAATTCCTCAAAGATAACTTCGTCCATCCGAGAGCCTGTATCAATCAGTGCGGTCGAGATGATGGTCAACGAACCACCCTCTTCGATATTCCGCGCAGCACCAAAGAAACGCTTAGGACGTTGCAGCGCGTTTGCGTCCACACCGCCGGTCAGAACCTTACCCGAGGACGGCACGACGGTGTTAAACGCCCTACCAAGTCTTGTGATCGAATCAAGCAAGATCACAACATCTCGTTTATGCTCGACCAAACGCTTGGCTTTTTCGATGACCATTTCGGACACAGCAACGTGACGTGTGGCAGGTTCGTCAAAGGTCGATGAAATCACTTCGCCCTTCACAGAGCGCTGCATGTCGGTGACTTCTTCGGGGCGTTCGTCGATCAAGAGAACGATCAAATAGCACTCGGGATGGTTGGCTTCGATCGAATGCGCGATGTTCTGCAGGATCACGGTTTTACCGGTCCGCGGCGGCGCCACGATCAAAGACCGCTGACCTTTACCAATCGGCGCGACCAGATCGATCACACGCGCGGATTTATCCTTGATGGTCGGATCTTCGATCTCCATCTTCAGACGTTCATCCGGATAGAGCGGCGTCAGGTTATCAAAGGCAATCTTGTGCTTCGCCTTCTCTGGCGATTCAAAATTGATCTGCGTGACCTGCGTCAGCGCGAAATAGCGCTCGTTGTCATCCGGCGCTTTGATGACACCGTCGATGGTATCGCCCGTGCGCAAAGAATGCTGGCGGATCATCTCTGGGCTGACATAGATGTCATCGGGACCTGGCAGATAGTTCGCTTCGGGTGAGCGCAGGAAACCAAAGCCATCCTGCAAGACCTCAAGCACACCATCGCCCGAGACTTCCCATCCCTCATCCGCACGCTCGCGCAGAATTTGGAACATCATCTCGCCCTTACGCATGGTCGAGGCGTTTTCGATTTCCAGCTCTTCGGCCATTGCGAGCAAGGCTTTGGGGCTTTGCGCCTTCAGATCGGAAAGCGCGAGTTTATTCTCGGACATAGAGACACCCTAGACAGCCTCACGTGAGGCCAGATTAGATTTTCATTTCATCAGGAAACACATGGCCCGGACGGGCCTGTTGGAACCTTAGATATAGGTTTTCACGTGTGAGTCAAATCACCGCGTCAGAATTTCACCACCACAGAGAGCACGATCAACACCATCAGCAAGGTCGGCACTTCGTTCATCATGCGGTACTGACGACCAGTCAGCTTATTTTCGCCCTTCTCAAAGTCTTTGCGCCGGGCCATCAGCCAATGGTGAAACCAGGTCATTCCAAGAATACCGACAAGCTTCGTATAGGGCCACACAGCGCTCCAATCCACGATCCCCGGGGTAAGCGCCAAAAGAAGACCAAAGAGCCATACAGCCCCGCTTGCAGGCCCTATGATCACTTTCAGGAGCTTGTACTCCATGATCTGGAAAGTCTCATCAAGTTGATCCCCCTTCTTAGCCCGCTCCACGTGATACACATAGAGACGCGGCAAATAGAAAAGACCCGCCATCCAGGCGATCACAGACATAATGTGAAAGGCTTTGATCCAAGGATAGGAAATAGCCAGGATATCGGACATGTCTTGGGGCCTGCTCTGATCACTCTCAATAATAATAAATATATATAGAAAGAAAGATGATTTGGTAGTGCGACAATTTTCTGTGGATTATCGAGTTTTACGGACCTTACCCACAGGGGTATAAAAAGCATCTCAAATTGGAATTCTCACGGGGAAACCATTAGAATCCACAATTAAACTCATAAATTCAATAGCTTATGAATTGTGGCAGAAATGTGGCCGTGTGGATAATTCCTTGTATAAAAATTGCAGTCGCCCGGTTTTCACATATAGACAGTTATCCATATCCAGCGCGGAGAAGATTGGAATATCACCCCCGAAATATCCTCTATCGCGGGGATGCTTTATCTGTCACTGACTCCTCAACAAAGAATACACGCAGACTTGCACGGTTTTTGCACCAAGTTACCCACATGACCCAAAGTTTGATCCTTGCTTCATCTTCCGAGATCCGCGCGCAGCTTTTGCGCAATGCGGGCGTATCTTTTGACGTAAAACCCGCCCGTGTGGATGAAGAGCTTATCAAGCAAAGTCTCATTGCCGAAGGTCACACACCACGGGATATCTCGGATGCTTTGGCCGAAGCAAAGGCTTTGCGCGGCAGTGCGAAATCGCCGGGGGCTTTGGTTGTGGGCTGCGATCAGGTGCTTGATCTCGAGGGGCGGCTCTTGTCTAAACCCGCGTCCGTTGATGAGGCCCGTGCACAGCTTCTTGCCCTGCGGAATAAACGACATACGCTTTATTCGGCCGCGGTGATTTGCGAGGACGGCAAGCCGATCTGGCGGCATATTGGTCAGGTAAGATTGTTCATGCGGGACTTTTCTGAGGCCCATCTGGACGGATATCTCGCGCGCAACTGGGACTCTGTTCAGTATTCGGTCGGAGGCTATAAATTGGAAGAAGAAGGCATCCGTTTGTTTGCGCGGGTGGATGGCGATTATTTCAACGTGCTTGGCTTGCCGCTATTGGAACTTTTGTCCTTCCTGACTCTCAGAGGAGATCTGCCCAAATGAGTGATCCAAAGATCCCACTGGCCGGCGTAATCGGTCATCCGATCGCCCATTCCAAATCCCCGAAACTGCACGGGTACTGGCTGAAGGAACATGGGCTTGAGGGGCATTATGTGCCGATCGATGTGGCGCCAGAAAACCTCGAGGCCGTTCTGCGTATGATGCCCAAGATGGGGTATGTCGGCGCGAATGTGACCATTCCTCACAAAGAACGCGCCTTGGAAATTGCGGATCAAGTGACCGACCGCGCGACATTGATCGGGGCGGCAAATACGCTGATTTTCCTCGAGGATGGAAAAATTCTTGCCGATAATACAGATGGTTACGGGTTTATTCAAAACCTCAGGAATGGTGCACCTGATTGGGATCCAACCGCAGGCGCGGCTGTTGTTCTGGGCGCAGGTGGTGCCGCGCGGGCGGTTTTGGCCTCGCTTTTGGACGTTGGTGTTCCTGAAATTCTGCTGTCCAACAGAACCCGCGCCCGCGCAGAGCAATTGCGCGATGATTTCGGCGCGCGCATCAAGGTGATCGAGTGGGTGCAGGCCGGCAATGTCATGGAAGACGGGGCGACCGTTGTGAACACGACCTCGTTGGGTATGATCGGTAAACCCGAATTGCGGGTGCCTTTGGATGGATTGAACGCGGATGCTGTGGTGACCGATTTGGTTTACACGCCTTTGATGACAAACTTCCTGGAAACCGCACAGGCAAAAGGATGCACGACCGTCGATGGTTTGGGCATGTTGCTGCATCAGGCGGTTCCCGGTTTTGAGCGTTGGTTCGGCCCGCGTCCCGAAGTGACGGATGACGTGCGCCGAGTGATGCTGAGATGACTTTTAAACTGGGATTGACCGGCTCCATCGGTATGGGGAAATCCACCACGGCCAAGATCTTTGCTGATCTGGGTTGCGCGGTCTGGGATGCGGATGCGGCAGTGCATCGGTTATATTCCAAGGGTGGCGCGGCTGTTGCGCCTTTGGCAGATTTGTTCCCGTCGGCCGTGCAGGACGGCGCTGTGTCTCGCGATGTGCTAAAGTCCCTGATTTCAGAGGATTCCACCGTTCTGAGCGCTCTGGAAAAGATCGTGCACCCGTTGGTGGCTCAGGACCGGGCAGATTTCATTGCGCAGAGCAACGCGGATGTAACAGTTTTGGATATTCCATTGCTGTTTGAAACCGGATCAGAAGGGACAATGGACGCGGTTGTCTGCGTTTCCGTGCCGCCTGACGTCCAGGAAGCGCGGGTTTTGGCGCGTGGCACTATGACCAAAGAGACATTTGAGGCAATCCGCGCAAAGCAAATGCCCAACGATGACAAATGCGCCCGTGCCGATTACGTTGTGATCACCGACACTTTGGATCACGCCAAATCGCAGGTGGACATGATCCTAAGCACCATCAGAAAAGGCCTAAATGATGCGTGAAATCGTATTGGATACGGAAACCACCGGATTTGACCCCGAATCTGGTGATCGCATCGTGGAAATCGGCTGTGTTGAGCTGAATAACCATATGCCGACGGGCGAGACCTATCACGTCTATATCAATCCCGAACGGATGATGCCCGAAGAGGCTTTTGGCGTGCATGGCATTGGCCCGGACCTGCTGGAACCGCCGCGAGATCCGGAACCTGGACAGGTCTTGCTGCGCGACAAGCCGGTCTTTGCCAAAGTGGGCCAGAGCTTTCTGGATTTTGTCGGCGACGCGAAGCTCGTGATCCACAATGCCGCCTTCGACATGAAGTTCCTGAACGCGGAACTAAAATGGATGAATCTGCCGCAACTGCCGTGGGAACGGGCGGTCGATACGCTGGCGATTGCGCGCAAAAAATTCCCGGGCTCTCCGGCGTCATTGGACGCTTTGTGCCGTCGTTTTGGTATCGACAACAGCAACCGGACTTTGCACGGCGCGCTTTTGGACTCCGAAATTCTCGCCGAAGTTTATCTAGAGCTGATCGGCGGGCGTCAGCCGGATTTCGCTCTGTCAAATGTGGCTGGCGCAGGTGGAACAGGCCCCGCAGCAGACGACTGGCGGCCGCAACCGCGCAGCACTCCCTTACCGTCTCGGATCACAGACGAAGAGCGTGCCGCGCACAGTCAATTCGTTGAAAAGATGGGAGAAGATGCGCTCTGGGCGAAACTGTCCTGACGCGCGGAACCCGGAAATTTTGAAAATTTCCGACGTCGATGTCTTTGAAAGACATCGTCTCAAAGACATCATAGAGGGCGCTCCGATCAGGAACGCCCGCCAATTGCTTAAGCGTCGAGCTTCTTCTCGCCAGCCGCCGCCTGTGCCGCCGCCAATTGCTGACGATAAAGCGCAACAAAGTCGATTTGATCTAGGTTCAGCGGCGGGAAGCCACCGTCGCGCGTGATGTCGGACACGATCCGGCGCACGAATGGGAAAATCTGACGTGGGCATTCGATCAACAGGAACGGATGTAGCTGTTCCTGTGGTACGCCTTCAACTTGGAAGATGCCGACATAATCCAGTTCCAGCACGAAAAAGACATCATCGCCCTCTTTCGCCTTCGAGGTGATGTTCAGCTTCATGCTGATGTCGAACTGATGCTCGGTCGGACGCTTCTTCGCGTCCAAAGTCACCTGCACCTGAATGTCAGGCTGAACTTCACCCGTCACACCCTTTTGAGCGAGGATGTTTTCAAAAGAAATGTCGCGGATGAACTGACCCAGCACGTTCATCTTGACTTGCGGCGCCTGTGGCGCGGCTGCGCCTTCGGTCTCTGCCATATTCGTCTCCACTGTTAAAACTTGCGCGGAGGCTTAGCAGGTCCGCGAGGGACCCTCAATGCTTGGTCCAGCCAGAAGGCGGATGCGTTGGTTTTTTGCCAGAGTCTGTGTCGACATCCACGTCCATATCCATGAATTCGCCGTCAATCACGTCATCCTTGCCGGTGCGCGCCCGGAAATGCATGGAATTACCGTCGCCCATGGTCTGAAACCCCTGCACATGCGCGCGGGTCTTGGCGTAATTGATGATCGCCAGCCGCACGGGCGGCATCAACAGGGCAAAACCCACCGCATCGGTGAAAAACCCGGGCGTCAAAAGCAAGGCGCCAGCAAAGAGGATCATCGCCCCATGGGCCAGATGTTCCGTCGGATCACTCAGTTGTGAAAAGCTCTGACGCAGGTTTGCAAGTGCTGCGAATCCCTGCGCGCGCACCAGATATGTGCCCAGAATCGCCGTGATAATCACGATCGCCAAAGTTGGAAAAAGTCCAATGGCCCCGCCGACTTGCACGAAAAGCGCGATCTCGACCAACGGAACGGCCAAAAAGGCCACAAACAACCACATTTTCATCCACTCCTTGGCGGTTTCGGCTAAGGTGGACTTGATTGCCCACCTGACCTACATAAGTCCCCTAGGACACAGTTTAAATAGTCTACATGAGGACCGCATGAATTCGCCGATTATCCAGCTTTTGGTGCTAGCAGGCATTGCCATCTTTTTGATCCTGCGCCTGCGCAACGTGCTGGGCACACGTGATGGCTATGAGCCGCCACGCGAAATGTCGGCGCCTGCTGCGCGTCGCACCCCTGATTTCGAAGTGATCGAAGGCGGGCCGGATCTTGATATCGTCGATCACGTCCCAGAGGACAGCGATGCGGCCAAAGCCCTCGCGAGCATGAAGGCCGCCGAGCCAAGCTTTGGCGTGAGCGATTTCCTTGGCGGCGCGAAGGGTGCTTATGAGATGATCCTCATGGGCTTTGAAAACGGCGACATTGATCAGATCAAGCCGTTCATCTCTGAAGAGGTTTATGAGGCCTTCCTCAGCGTGATCGCCGCCCGCGAAGATCAGGGCCTGACTGTCGATGCGCAATTCATCGGCGTGCGCGAGACCACTCTGGTGGATGCAACTTTTGATGACGCCTCGCGAATGGCCGAAGTCACTGTGCGTTTTGTGGGTGAACTGGTCTACGCCGTCCGCAATGAGGCCGGCGAGATCGTTGAAGGCGACGAAAAGCAAAGCAAGAAACAAAAGGACGTCTGGACCTTTGCGCGCAGCATGGGCTCGGATGATCCAAATTGGCAGCTGGTCGCTACATCCGAGTAACCCTTGCCGCGTGGCTTGGGGTTGTGCTTTGGGGCGCTGGTGATCCGCGCCCCGCACAGGCTGAAACGGACTATCAAATTCTGGATTTTGACGACCTGAACGGGTGGGCGGCAGACGATCATCGCGCCGCCCTTTCTGCCTTTATGGAGACCTGTCCAGACCTTAAGGACCAGGACTGGCGCACGCTCTGCGCCATTGCGCCGAGTTTTGGGGATGCGACGCTTTTCTTTGAGCTCTTGTTTCGTCCGGTGGAGATTTCCGACAAACGCGCGGCTCTGTTCACTGGATATTTTGAACCGGAAATGAATGGGTCGCGCGTGCAAACCGCGCGTTTCCGCTATCCGGTCTATCGCAAGCCCCCTGAGGTGCGGGAAGGCACGCTCTGGAAATCCCGGCGCGAGATCGAAACCACGGACATCATGAAAAACCGTGGCCTCGAGATTGCTTGGGTGGATGATCCGACCGCCTTGTTTTTCACCCAGATCCAAGGGTCAGGGCGCATCCGTTTGCAGGATGGCAGCTACATCCGTCTGGGATATCGCGCCTCAAACGGGTTCCGCTATCGCTCGGTTGGCGCGGAATTGGTGCGGCGGGGGATTTACCAGCCGCATCAGGTCTCAGCCAAAGTCATTGGCAATTGGGTGCGTCGCAATGGTGCCGCCGGAGAAGAACTATTGCGTCACAATCCGGGTTATGTGTTTTTCCGTGTGATCCGCAATGTGCCCGCCGAAAAGGGACCGCTGGGTGCGATGAACCGCCCCCTGACAAAACTCCGGTCTGCTGCTGTGGACCCGCGCTATGTGAAACTCGGCGCGCCGGTTTGGATCGAAAAGCGTGGTGCCGATCCGATCAATCAGCTCTTTATCGCGCAGGACACCGGATCCGCGATCAAAGGCGCGCAACGGGCGGATATCTTTTTCGGCACCGGCGAGGCGGCAGGCCAGGCCGCAGGACGCTTGCGTGATCCGGGGCGGATGATAGTACTGCTGCCGATTCAGCGCGCTTATGCGTTGTTGCCCGAGACGGTGATGTGACCAAACGCAAACTCAGCAAAGACGAACAGGACCTTTGGCAGAAAGTGGCAAAGACCGCAGATCCTCTGCATGATCTGCCGCCCAACTTCGCGCCAAAGACAGCCCTGCCAAAACGCATCGAGGTCTCAAAACCCGAGGCCCAAGCGTCTTTATCAAAGTTCAAGATCGGCGCGAAGTCCCGCGGTGCGACGCCTGGAAACAACCTCGCCCCAACCCTGTCCGAGCGTCTGGCCGAGGAACCGGTCCGTATGGACCAAAAAGCCTTTCAACGCCTGAAACGTGGTCGCCTCTATCCCGAAGCGCGCATCGACTTGCACGGGATGACTTTGGATCAGGCCCACCCTGCCCTCACTGGCTTCGTGATGCGATCCTACGCAGAAGGCATGCGGCTGGTTCTGGTAATCACAGGCAAAGGAAAAGCGCGCGATGACGGAGGCCCGATCCCCGTGCGCTTTGGCGTTTTGAAGCATCAGGTGCCGCAGTGGCTGAAGATGGCGCCTTTGGGCCCAATCGTTTTGCAAGTGACCGAGGCGCATCAAAAGCACGGTGGGTCTGGCGCTTACTACGTCTACCTCAGACGCGTGCGTTAATCCGACGCCCGCTGCGGGAACAAGATCCATTGAACCGCGTTTTCCGCCCGCTTCAGAGTAGACCCCAGCAACTGCCCACTCGCGCGCAGCTCAGTGTTGCCAAAGACCTGCGAATTGATTGCCTGTTCAAGCTGCGGGTCGCTCAGAAACTCCATCAACTCAGCGGATGATCCGACGGTGAAATGATCCCCTCCGCGTCCATTGCTAAACTCGGTCACATCAATCACGAGGATCGGGTAATCCCGCAACTGCTCAATGTCGCTTTCTCGGCCCAGACGTTGAGGGCGGCCGTTGACCAGCTCTGAAATCTCCAACGCGCGGTCGCGTTGCGAGACAAACACAACAAAGGGTTGCGGCAGGTTCGGGATCCGCGCGAGCTGGCTGTGGAAGACGTCGATATCAATGTCAGGCGAGATCAGTACGACGCCTTGTAGGTTGCGTTTAGACCAACCCGGGCGTTCGATTTCAATCTGACGCAAGGTCTCCATCGTCAGCATGGCGCCCATGGAGTGCGCTACCAAGAGCGTGCGTTTTGGGGCGACTTGGCTTACCGAAAACAACGTATCTTGCAGAGCATCCCGGCTGAAAATCATACTGTCGTGGTCATTGGCATAGCCCACAATCTGCGCGGCACTCGGCCAGGAAAACAACACGGATACGCCGGGTGGTTGCATGTCGTGATCGACTTGCGCCAGGCGGAACAGGCCTTCGGAATAGCTGGTGTTATAGCCGTGCACAAAAAGCGTCACATCGCGATCTGCAGAAGGGTGAGACGCAAGAGATTTCCGCAGTTCGCTTTGGAAGGTGGGTTTCGATCTCAGTTCCGTCTGCGCCGCGATTACAAAATCCCGCTCTGGATTTGGGTTACGCGCGTTTGTCTGGGTTCTGCCCGCTTCATGACTCGGCGGAACAGAGACCTGCGCTTTCAGAAAGCTTGTTGTTTCAGACCGGCTTTCATCAAATGCACCGTCCTCAGCGCGCCGCCCACGGTTGGTTGCCACATAGATCTCATGGATCGTACCGACCTCTTTGGCCTCAGGCAGGACATGAAGCGTCGCGCGATCTGCGCAGGCGCCAAGCAGTAAGATAGACGAAATCAAAAGGGCTGACGGGCGCATGGCACTCTCCTAAAGGGCAGGGCCACTATGTGGATTGCGTCACGCGGGATCAACCGAGCTTTGGATTTGGTCACGCAACTTTCGTATTCCGACATAAAGCGCTGCCGTGACACAGGCAAAAAACACCGCAATGCCGAGGTACTGGGCTTCAAGACCGATCCCAAGGTCGATCAACCCACCCGTCAGCCCCGGCCCAACCGCCGATCCAAACACCATGGCCGCCGCCGCCAAAGCCTTGATCGCGCCGATATGTTTGGTGCCATAGACCTCGGCCCAAAAGGCGGGAACGAGCGTGGTTGAGGCCCCTGCCGTGACGCCAAAGAACAAGAGACCCAGCCAGATCATCGGCAGCCCCGAGGCCAATGCAAAGCAAATGAAGGCCAGCGCGATTGGGAGTTCATAGAAGGGCAAGATCCGCGTCACACCAAAGCGATCCAGCGCCCAGCCGAAACAGGTCATTGAAGCGACGGTCACTGCGGTGAAAAACGGAAAGCTTGCGACAAGCGACAGATGCGACAGGGCTTTGACCTCGGCGAAATGCACCTGATGAAAGAAAAACGCCGTGCCAAAGGCCGACTGGCCGACAATCGCGGGGAACATGAGCCAGAAAACCCAGTGTTTCAGGGTTTCCCCACGGGTCCAATGGCGCTGATCAAGGCCAAGTGTGACGGTTGTTTCTGCCAGCTCATTGGGGCTGCGTTCGGATTTCAAAAGCTGGCGAAGCGCGGGGATCCCGAGCGCCGCCATGACCGCAGCGGCCACCCACAGAAGTCGCCAATCGAGCCAGCCCATCAACAGGACGAAACTGATCGGTAGGATGATCTCGGCTGTTGAAAACCCGAATGACGCAATGGCAATCGCCCGCCCGCGCATCTTGGAAAACCACCGGCTCATGATCACGATGCCAAGGTGGCTCGACATGCCTTGGCCGGTGAACCTAAGGGCAAAGATGGCGAGGGGCAGCAAAGCCGCATAGGGGTTGGCGGCCATAAAGAGGCAAGCGATGACAGAGCCGATCAGGATGATCGTTCCCAAAGTCCGCGCGCGAAACCGATCTGCCAGCGCCCCAGCCCAGACCATCACGACCGCCGAGGCCGTGGTCCCCATGGCATAAATTGCGCCCCATTCGCCGTGGCTGAGGCCAAACTCGGCGCGGATTTCACCAGCGAAAATCGAGATGAAAAAAGTCTGCCCGAACCCCGACATAAACGTCAAAAGCGCGCCAGCCGCCAGCCAGCGCGCATTGTCGATCAGGAAACGGGCAAAGCCCATGGTCTACAGAACGTAGCGGGAAACATCCGCGGATTTCGTGAGCTCGCCGAGGTTCTTTTCAACGAAAGCCGCGTCGACGGTGATTTCCTGGCCGCCCTGGTCCGGTGCGTTGAAGGACAGTTCCTCGAACACACGTTCCATGACGGTATAAAGCCGCCGCGCACCGATGTTTTCGACCGATTGGTTCACATCCGCCGCGATCTTCGCCAGCTCGGCGATGCCCTCATCGGTAAACGTGACCGTAACCTCTTCGGTCGCCATCAGAGCGGTGTATTGGCGGGTCAGGGCGTTGTCGGTTTCGGTCAGGATGCGCACGAAGTCATCCTCGGTCAGCGCGCGCAGCTCGACGCGGATCGGCAGACGACCTTGAAGTTCCGGCAAGAGGTCAGAAGGCTTCGCGATATGAAACGCACCGGACGCGATGAAGAGGATGTGGTCGGTTTTCACTGGACCGTGCTTTGTGGACACCGTGGTGCCTTCGATCAAGGGCAGCAGATCACGTTGCACCCCTTCGCGGCTGACGTCGCCACCCCGCGCATCGGAACGCGCGCAGACCTTGTCGATCTCGTCCAGGAATACGATGCCGTTTTCCTCAACCGAACTCAGCGCGTTCTTGGTGACAGTCTCGTCATCCAAAAGCTTGTCCGCTTCTTCGCCGATCAGAACCTCATAGCTTTCCGCCACAGTCAGCTTTTTGCGCGTGGTGCGCCCGCCCATGGCTTTGCCAAAGATATCGCCAAGGTTCATCATGCCCATCTGGCTGCCGGGCTGGCCGGGAATATCGAACATGCCACCCATGGGGTTTGAGGTATCGGCGACCTCAAGCTCGATCACTGTGTCATCGAGCTCTCCGGCCAGGAGTTTCTTGCGGAACATCTCGCGGGTGCCTTCGCGCGCGTCCTCACCAGCAATCGCAGTGATCACCCGCTCCTCGGCGGCGGAGCGCGCATTCGCCTTGACCTCTTCTCGCATGTGTTCGCGAGTCTGCAAGATCGCCGCATCCACCAGATCGCGCACGATCTGTTCCACGTCACGGCCGACATAGCCGACCTCGGTGAATTTCGTCGCCTCAACCTTCAGAAACGGAGCCTTCGCAAGTTTCGCCAGACGCCGGGAAATCTCTGTTTTGCCGACACCAGTGGGGCCGATCATGAGGATATTCTTAGGATAAACTTCGTCGCGCAGATCGTCAGACAGCTGCTTGCGCCGCCAGCGGTTGCGCAGCGCGACAGCAACAGCACGTTTCGCGTCCTTTTGGCCGATAATGAAACGGTCCAGCTCCGAGACAATCTCGCGGGGGGTTAGGTCGGTCATGGTGGTTCCTTTACCTTACGCCGAGATCGTTTCGACCGTCAGCCGGCCATTCGTGTAAACGCAGATGTCGGCGGCAATTGCCATCGCATCGCGTGCGATAGTTTCGGCATCCTTGTCGCTGTCCATCATGCCGCGCGCCGCCGCCAGCGCAAAGTTGCCGCCAGAGCCGATCGCGGTCACGTCATGCTCGGGCTCCAGAACGTCCCCTGCCCCGGTGATCACTAAAAGATCGCTGCCATCCGTCACGATCAACATGGCTTCGAGCTTTTGCAGGTATTTGTCGGTGCGCCAGTCCTTGGCGAGCTCGACCGAAGCCCGCGCCAATTGGCCTGGCGTTGCTTCGAGTTTCGCTTCCAGCCGTTCCAACAAAGTAAACGCGTCCGCTGTGGATCCCGCAAACCCAACCACAACCTCATGTCCACCGGGCTTAAGCCGACGCACTTTGCGCGCGGTGCCTTTGATGACGGTTTGGCCAAGGCTGACTTGCCCGTCGCCAGCAATCACGACCTCGCCGCCCTTTTTGACGCCAATGATGGTTGTTCCATGCCAACCGGGGAAACTGTCCTCTGCCATAGTGGCCTCCTGCATTCGGTGTTCATATATGGGACGCCCCCCAAAAAGACACAAGCCCGCGGGCAAAATTGCGTAGAATCCCCGAATCTCTTCCCCAACGACAAGCTATGCAGCGCGCGCAAACCGGGGCTGTCGAACTGGCATTTGTAAAGTTCTCAAACTGCCTGTTATTTGCGCACAACAACCGACACAAGGTCGGCTGTCCCATTCAAAGGAATACTGAAATGGCAACTATCGCTCTGACCGCACAAGCGCCTTTCAAGGCAGCTGGCTCTCTCTTTTCTTTTGTAGGCACCGCAGTCGCGGCTGTCGTCGCATGGAACGAAAAACGCAATGACCTGCGTGTACTTTCCAGCCTGAGCGACGCTCAGCTGGATGACATCGGTCTGTCCCGCGGCGATTTCTAATCCCGCACCCTAAAGTACCCTCCCCAAAAAGCCGTCTGACCCCGTCAGGCGGTTTTTTCTTTGGCAGGGGCGGTCTATGTTTGGCTTGATATAGGTTTACATCGGCTGAACACTTATGCCCGCGCCGCGCATCACACGGTTCTATTTACCCCCACCTCGGATCAAGAAGGTGCGCGCGGGTCAGGATCGATACATTTCGCGACTTATGAATGTGCTGCGCGAAGACGGGTTTGACGTCGAGCTGCACGACAACAAGACCGCCCGCAGCAGCTATGAAGGCTATTCCATCTTTAGCATGGAACCCGCAAATGCCGAACGATCCGTCACGATTCGCGAGGCCTATCACCCCTCATTCCATCGTATCGAAGTCGAGAAAAAGCGTTGGCTTTGGGAGGTCGCACAGGCAGAGTTTGACCCTTCGCGTGTCAATCCGGATCGCGCTGCGAAATTCTATGCCGATTGGCGCGCGCGATTGTTCGGAGACGCAGCGACCCAAACCCAGCGCGATGGGTCAATCCTGATCCCCTTGCAGGGAAAACTGACGCGCCACCGCGTTTTTCAGACCTGCAGCCCGGTCGATATGATCGCCAAAACAGCGTCGCATTTCCCTGACCGACCCATCCATGTGACCCTGCATCCTCGCGAGGTTTATACGGGGCAAGAAACCCGAGCACTTGAGGATCTCGCGGGCCAATTTTCAAATGTGAACCTCTCGACCCGTCCGTCGTATGAGATCGCCAAGACCTGCGATTTCATCGTGACCCAGAATTCGTCCGTCGCGTTCATGGCGAATTTCTTTGCCAAACCGTCGGTGCTTTTTGGAAAGATCGATTTTCATCACATCGCGTTGGATGTGTCTCGGATGTCTTCTGACATGGCCTTTGACCAGATCGCCGAACACCGCCCCGACTATGCCGCCTATGTTTGGTGGTTCTGGCAGCGACATTCGATCAACCTGCGTCGCAAGAACGCCGACGACAAGATCCGAGCTCGTCTGCGTAAATTCGGCTGGCCGCTCTAACGAAAAAAGCGCCCCAATGGAGCGCCTTTCCAAGAAATCTGTCAGATCTGCTTAGATCGAGTCTTCGATCCAGCTTTGCAGCGCCGCTTTAGGGGCCGCGCCCGCGCGGTTCGAAATCACCTGACCGTCCTTAAAGATGAACAGCGCCGGAATGCCGCGAACGCCCATGGACGCAGCTGCGTTCGGGTTGCTGTCGACATCGACTTTGGCGATCTTGACCTTGCCTTCCATCTCGGAAGACAGCTCTTCGAGAGCTGGGCCAATTTGTTTACATGGGCCACACCATTCCGCCCAGAAATCGACGACGACTGGGATAGAGGAATTTTTGACTTCGGCGTCAAAAGTGGCATCGGTGACAGCAACGGTTGCCATGATTTTCTCCTAAAGAGGGAAGTGAGTTGGTTAAGAACCTAGGTACGAGATGCTGGGGCGTCAAGCAGCTAGCGCCCTATGGAGTGCGTCATTCACCAATTCTTGAGGCAAAAGCATGAGTTCGGTTGATTTCGTCCACAAAAGCGCGGTCTCGATGCGGCGATCAGGATAGACCTGCGCAAGGGCGTGGGCATAGGCGCCCATCTGACGCATGAGGCCTTCGGGCACCGTGTCCACGCTTTGTGGCACGACCGCATTTGTCTTGAAATCGATCGCGAGAATGCGGTCCGGCGTGACGATCAAACGGTCGATTGTGCCGTGCAGTCGGTTTGACCCCAGATGTGCAGAAATGGAAACCTCGACCAGGGCATCTTCGGCAAATACATGGGTCAGATGTTCGCTTTTGAGAACACGCGCCGCCTCTGTCAGCAGGGTGGTATCTGCTGGGTCCGCATCCGTGAGGTCGAGGATGTGCTGTGCGGCACATTCCCAGTCCTCTGGCGGGTGATTTGGGAGGTTTTCCAGCAATGCATGGATAGCAGACCCTCTTGCTTTGGCCGTTTCTTCGTCTAATCCGGCCTCTCCGGCCAAAGCCTTGGCGCCACCCAGCTCAGAGGGGCTGAGTGTCTTGGAAGGTGTAGTCACCATCGGGGCATCTTGGGCAAAAACAGGCTCTAATTCACCAGAATTCGCTATTTTGGCCGAAGGCGCGTCCTCGATGGGTCCACCCCAATCCCCATGCGAATACCGAAGCCCCTGCCCGATCAAAAAATCCTGCGGAACCGCTCCCGCCGATTTCATCCCCGCTTCGATGGTCTGGTACCAAGTCTCGCCAGATTTATCCAAATCCCCGGCGGCCGCCACGACCAGCCATTTCTCTGCGCGGGTCATGGCGACATAAAGCAGCCGTTGCCGTTCCTCCATCTGACGATCCGCCAAGGCCACTCTGCGCTCGGAAACCGCCTCGGGCATCTCGGCACTTGGTCCGGTCCACAACGGCACCCCATCTGCATCAAGGATCGCCGGCGCGCTGGGCCGGTTGCGCTTGCCGGTGTCGGGCAGAATTACAATCGGCGCTTCAAGCCCTTTAGAGCCATGCACCGTCATCACGCGAATACGGTCTTCGGCGGAATCCATCTGACGTTTGATTTCCAGATCATCTGTTTCCATCCAAACCAGAAAGCCGGTCAGACTGGGCACGGAAGACCGCTCATAAGCCAGCGCCTGACTCAAAAGCGAATTGATCCCGTCCTCAGCCTCGGACCCCAGCCGTGACAAGAGTTTCGCACGGCCTTTGTGGCGGGTCAGAATGCGCTCGATTAGGTCGTAAGGCCGCAAGAAATCGGTTTGCCCCATGAGATCGCCGAGGATCTCCATGGTTTCCGGAAACTCGTCGCCTCGATCGCGCAGCGCTTGCCACAATAACGGCACCTCACGACGGTGCGCGAGGTCGAACAGCGCCTGCTCGCTCCAGCCAAAGAGTGGTGACCTTAGCACCGTTGCCAAAGAGAGGCTGTCTTCCGGCGTGGAGAGGAAGCTCAACAAGGCTGCTAGGTCGCGCACCGCGAGCTCGGCTCCGACTTTCAGCCGGTCTGCCCCCGCGATGGGCAGGTCCGCGGCTTTGCAGGCGCGGATGATTTCTTGGAACAGGTCAGAGCGGCGTTGCACGAGGATTAGAAAGTCTCCAGCCCGCACCCTGCGTTGGCTGTAGACCCCGGTTTCATCCTTGCCAGCGGGAATTGTAGCGCCCGTCGCGATCATGCGTTTGATTTGATCCGCAATCATGCGCGCCAAGTGAACCGTGTGATGCATTTCCGAAAGTCGGTCGACGGGATCGAACCAGTCGCCCTCTTCCGCTTTTGCTGTAGGTTCAATCACAGGCCACAGATCGACCCGCCCCGGCATGTCGCTGTTAAACGCAATGTGCTGCTCGAAATCCGTGTCCGCGCGCAGCTTAAAGCATTCATCGACCACCCGAAGGATTGCATAGGACGACCGAAACGAATGTTCGAGTTCGGATTTCTGCAACGGCGTTCGCGAGCCATCCAGCCGCGCCGCGAACTCTTCGCGCATGCGATCAAACTCGGCGGGGTCGGCCCCCTGGAAGGAATAGATCGACTGCTTCTTGTCCCCGACGACGAAGATCGTACGCGGATGCTCTGCGTCATGCGCGCCTTCGCCAGACGTGAATTCTTGCGCCAAGCGCTCGATGACCTGCCATTGCTCGGGGCTGGTATCCTGCGCCTCGTCGACCAGAATGTGATCGATGCCACCGTCCAAACGATACAGAACCCAAGCGGCCACGGCTGGATCATTCAGCAAATCACGTGCCCGTAAGATCAGGTCGTCAAAGTCCAGCCAACCCAATTTTTGCTTTTGATTTTCATACCTTTTGACGAAGGCATGACCAAAGCGCCAAAGCGCTAAGGATCGTTGGGCATTTGCCAGGGCCAACCGCTTGGGACGCGCCTCTTCGACCCGCGCCATTAACTTGTTCAGTTTTTCCGTCAGGTCGGGGTAGTCCGACTGCAATTTCTTGGTTGGTATAGACCCTATCTTAGCAGAAAACGGCGTTTTCTTGATAAGACACACGTCTTCGAGGATACTCAAATCCCCATAGTCGAAATCAGAGACTTTTTCGAGTTTGGACGCATTTTTCTGATCAGTTACACTCCCTGTTTTCATCGCAGCGATGAGGGCACTAAAGAGCGACGCCTCGTCGCCCAAAAACACCTCAGAGGCGATGACATTTTCGGACATTTGAGGATCGATCCCCAATGCTGCACAGATTGCTTCCCAGGATGGATCCTGCACAAAGGCCGCGCTGTGTTTCGCGATATCCGCCGAGATCTGTTGGAAATCCGTTCCAGTAAAGACCTGAGCAAATTGCGCCACAAGTTCCGCGTCATCCCCCCCTGCCAACTCTTCGACAATCGACTCGCGCAAGAGCGTTGCCGCGCGATCCTCCATCTCTCGAAACAGAGGCGACACACCGGCCTCTAACGGAAACCGGCGCAGCAACGACGCGCAGAAAGAATGGATGGTTTGGATCTTCAGCCCGCCCGGCGTTTCAATCGCGCGCGCAAACAACGTCCGAGCATCCCGCAGTCTGGCGCGGTCTACGGGGCCATCGATGCCCAGCTCTTCCAGCTCATGCCGCAGCTCGCGATCATCCTTCATGGCCCAGGCACCAAGACGTTTGAACAGACGGTTCTGCATCTCGGATGCAGCGGCTTTGGTGTAGGTCAGGCAGAGAATATGCTGAGGCTCGACCCCTTGCAGCAAAAGCCGTGCCACGCGATCCGTTAAAACCCGCGTCTTACCGCTGCCCGCGTTTGCATTCAGCCATGTCGAGGCCCGTGGCTGGGCCGCTTGGACCTGTCGGCGTGTTGCATCGTTCATCTTCACGTCAGATCCTCCGGCTTGGGCGCGTCGGTCACTTCCCATTCCCCAAATCGCGCGAGCTGGTCATAGTCACCGATGTCCGTATCCTTGCGCAGCGCGCGGCGGGCCGTGTAGCCCTGCTCGGGATCCTGGTATTTCGTGATCAATTGCTCGAATTCGGTCCAGATCTGCGCAGGCGGCGTGTCAACCAAAGGCGCAGCAACGTCCTTCGGAGTATTCCCAAGACCAAGGTAAATCGCGGCCACCACTTCGGACGGGGTGATGCCCTCAAACCCGCCGCGTTCTGCCATCGCAGCCTCAAGCAACAGCTGCTTGTCAAAGAACTTTTGTTCCTCGGGCGACGGGGGTGTTCCGGTCTTGTAGTCATAGATCAGCAGATTGCCGTTTTCATCACGGTCGATCCGGTCGGCCGTGCCACTCAGAGTGAATCCCAGATGGGGGATTTCTGACCGAGCACGGGTTTCAAACCCGGCGGGTTTGGCGTGTTTGCGACGAGAGGTTTCGCCCGCGATAAAATGCCCAGAGACGCGTTCCATGCGGGAAATCCAGAGGGCGCGAGCCGCGTTCCAGGGTACGTTTTCTGCAAGAATAGTCTCTGAAATCTGCATCAAATGCGCGTGGGTCAGATTGTTTGGGTCTGCGTCTACGTCTTTGACGAATTGCTCCAGGACCTCATGCACCACGATGCCACGCAGCAGGGCATCAGGCAGCTTCATGAGTGGATCCAAGGTACGCAAGCTTAGGACATGTTTTGCGTAAATAGCATAGGGGTCGCGGATCAGCCGTTTGATCTCTGTCACGGACAATCGTGTCGGCCGCGCGCTGACAGGCGGCCGCGGGGCGGGGCGGTGCGCCGGCTCAGTTTGTGCGACGGCTTCGAGTTGCGCCACGCGGTCAAGCCAAGTGGCGCCACGTGATCGCATAGCCGTCAGAGCATCCGGTCCGCCTTGCTCCCTCAGACCGGACAAAAGGTTGGCGAGGCGGTTGATCCAGCGCGAAGGAACGGTTTCCGCCTCATCTGAACGGATAGAGCGCGTCAACCAGACCTCTTTCGCGCCAATTGCCTGCTGGAAGTCATGTGCGGACAGGCCAATACGACGCTCCGGCAGCAAAAGCCCTGCGTCATGGCGCATTTTTCGGTTGAGCCACGGGTCAGGTGATGGGCTTTCGGGCCAACTGCCCTCATTGAGCCCACCAAGGATTAAAAGTTCCGCACCCTGCACCCGCGCTTCGAGGGTGCCCCAGATCAGGATATATGGATGCGGTGCGTCACGATCCCGAACTTCGCCGCGCGACAAGACCGCGCCAAACAGGTCGGCATAATCGCCCGCCGTCATCTCGCCAGCATAGCCCGCGTTGGACTGTAGTTGCGAGACAATGCGGATCGCCTCGCGACCGGCTTTCTCGTCCCAAAGACCGCCGCTGCCGTCCGCTGCGGTAGATCCCCGCGCGATCCGTTCAGCCAAATCGAGGTGTGCTGTGACGCGAGCGTCCAGCGAAATCTCTTCGAGCGAAACCTGATCGCAGAAATGCGATGCAAGCCACTGCAACCAGTCCGAGGCATCTTTCTGTCCGGCACCGAAAGCCGTGAGCTTTTCGGCCGTCGGAAAGGTGATCCCCTTGCGGCGAAGGTAAAGTTCGAGGTCTCGCGTCAAACGAAGGTGCGTATTGCGGTCAGAACCCGAATGCGTCAGTGGGTGCTTAAGCAGGGTCAGCAAAGCCTCTGACGTCAATTCCTGCTGAAACAGAGCCGAAACATGCCGTAAAAACCGCCCCGGAGGAGACAATTGCAAAGGCGTACCCGCCGAGTCATCTGGCAAGATATTCCAACGATCCAATGCGGCTGTGACCTGGCGGGTTAGCATCCGGTCGGGCGTGATCAAAGCCGCAGTCACGCCATCCTCGGCAGCTTGCCTTAGTCGCATGGCAATGGCGAGGGCTTCATCGCGCATTGATCCCGCTTCGACCAAAGTGATGTCTTCGCAGGCCGCGTGCAGATCAGTCAGACTTGGGCCTTCTGACAGCCATTGGTCTGTGACCGGCGCTGGGCGAAGGGCCAGCGACACAAGCCGATTACGCGCGGGGCTTGGCGCTTGGATCTCGGTCCAGGGTTGAACATCCATGGGCGACATGTCCAAACCACGCAGGATTTTGTTGAACCGATATTGCGGGTGATCCTCTGCCGAGAGTGCATCCCCAAGCGTCGCCCAAACAGAGGCCGGGGTATCAAAATCGAACCCGGGCAGGATCAATGCCCCCTGCGGCAGCCGCGCGATAGCCTGCATCAGCAACATTGTCGTGCCCCGCGAACCTGTTGAGCCCGCCAAAATCACCGGATGATCCGGTGGCGCGACCTCCCACTGGGCGATTAGCGCCTCGACGATCTGTCTTTGGCGGGATTCGGCGTCTGGTTCTTCTGCGACGGTGGCTAGAAACCGACGCGCAATGCCAAAGAATTGCTGCGCCCGTTCCCAATGGCCCGATTGATCGCTGATATCCAACGCGGCAATGGCGTCCGGCGACACACCCTCGCCGTTCATTTCATCCATGAGCGTCGCAAGACTGTCAGCCAGATCAAAAAGCGACGCGCGCGGAGCGAGGTCGGGTTGTTGCTCCAAAAGCCGTGCGATGATCTGGGTCAGTTCGAACCGTCGACGCAAAGGATTGACCGCGGGCGGCAAAGGGGTC